>DASTIC010000342.1:0-2724 GCA_035717845.1 Solirubrobacteraceae bacterium | reverse complement strand
GATCGTGGTTGGGGTTGAGGGCGAGCCCGCGCTCCTGATGGTAGCTCGCCTGGTCGAGGTCGCCACGGGCGACGTTTACCGCGGCGAGGATGCGGTGCACGTCGCTGTCGTTGTCATCGAGGGCCAGCGCCGTCTGCAGCTCCTCGACCACCCGGTTCCAGGTGGCGTCCCGGTCCTCGCACCAGCCGTTGACCCAGGTCTGGCCGAGCACGCAGGCCTTCCAGGCGTGGGCGTGGGCGTACTTGGGGTCGAGCTCGATCGCGCGCTCGAGCAGCCGGAGCGCCGCGGCGTTGTCCTGGGAGGTCGAGCGGTGGTGCAAAACCTTACCGGCGAGCACGCATTCATAGGCCGCCATGTTGGCGGTCGGCTTACGCTTGGCGCGCTCGTGGGTAGCCGCCTCGACCCGCCCGGGCAGGGTGGCGACGATCGCCGCGGTGACCTCGTCCTGAATGGCGAAGATGTCCTCGAGGTTGCGGTCGTAGCGCTCGGCCCAGACGTGCCGGTCGGTCTCGGCGTCGATCAGCTGGACGGTGACCCGCACCCGATTGCCCGCCTTGCGCACGCTGCCCTCGACCACGTACTGGACGCCCAGGGCGGCGGCCGCCTCCTGGACGTTCACGGCGCGCCCCTTGTGCACGAACGCCGAGTTGCGGGAGATGACCAGCAGCTCGCGGAACCGCGACAGCTCGGTGGTGATGTCCTCGGTCAGGCCGTCGGCGAAGAACTCCTGCTCGGGATCGCCGCTCATGTTGACCAACGGCAGCACGGCGATCGACGGCCGGGCGGTGCTCGCGCGGCTGTCGGCCGCCTCCTTCCATGGCTCGGCGGCTTCGGTCCTCTCGAGCAGCGCGCGAAAGACGCGGATCGGGCGGACCAGGTTCTTGACGTTCTGCTCGCCGAGGTCCTCGAACGCGACCTCGAGGCGATCCCCGACCTGATCGCGCACCGCCCCGGAGACGCAGATACCGCCGGGGTCGGCCAGCTGCTGGAGGCGGGCAGCGACGTTCACGCCGTCGCCGAAGACGTCGTCCTCCTGGTCGATCACGTCGCCGAGATTGATGCCGATGCGAAATTCGATCCGCCGGGTCGGCGCCACGTCCGCGTTGCGGCGCGCCATCCGCCGCTGGATCTCGACCGCGCACTGGACCGCCTCGGCGACGCTCCGGAACTCGACCAGCATGCCGTCGCCGGTGGTCTTGATGATCCGGCCCTTGTTCTTGGCGATCGCCGGGTCGATCAGCTCCAGCCGATGGGTCTTGAGGCGCGCCAGCGTGCCCGCCTCGTCGGCCTCCATCAGACGGCTGTAGCCGACCATGTCGGCCGCAAGGACCGCCGCCAGTCTGCGTTCGATGCCCGGTCCGTCCATACGTCGCTCGTCCTCCGTCCGAGCGCCGCAATCTACCAGCGGATCGGGAAGACCACAAACGCTCCCGCGTCCGCCGGGTCTCGGCCGGTCGAGGACGCCGCCCCGGTTCCCGACCTACGCCGCCGAGCTCGCGCGCTGACGCTCTCGTCGACACCCTCCGACCCGGCTATCATGCGCCGGCGTGGGTAGGCGGACGCCAGGCACGCTTGGAGATGCAACTGTATGGCGACGGTGCGTGTGGCGCGACGGCTCACGGCCCTGATGGCGGCCGACATCGTCGGATATTCCCGCCTGATCGAAGCGGACGAAGCGGGAACGCTCGCCGCGATCAGGGAGTTGCGCCGGGCGACGATCGATCCGCTGCTGGCCGAGCACCACGGCCGGATCGTCAAGCTGATGGGCGACGGCGCCATCGTCGAGTTCGCCTCGGTGGTCGATGCGGTCGCCTGCGCGGTCGCGGTGCAGAAGGCCCTCGCCGCCCGGCAGACCGAGGCGCCGGAGCGCCAGATCGTGTTCCGGATCGGCGTCAATCTCGGCGATGTGGTGGTCGAGGGTGAGGACCTGCTGGGCGATGGCGTGAACGTGGCGGCCCGCCTCGAGCAGCTCTGCCCGCCGGGCGGGGTGTTGATCTCGGGCACCGTCTTCGACCATCTGCAAGGCAAGCTCGACTGCAGCTTCGAGTACGCGGGCGAGCGGCAGCTCAAGAACATCGAGCGCCCGGTGCGGGTCTACCGGGTGGCTGCCGACGGCGCCGCCTCCCCGCCCGCATCGCCTGCCGAGGCAACTCCCGCCAAGCCCCTCGTCGCGGTGCTACCGTTCGCCAATATGAGCGGTGACGCGGAACAGGCCTACTTCAGCGACGGGATCACCGAGGACATCATCACCGAGCTCGCCCGCTTCCACGAGCTGCTCGTCATCGCCCGCAACTCGTCCTTTGCGTTCCGCGGCAAGGACGTGGACGTGCGCGAGGTGGGCCGCACGCTCGGCGCCAGCTACGTCGTCGAAGGCAGCGTGCGCCGCGCCGCGAGCAGGATCAGGATCACCGCGCAGCTGGTCGAGGCGCGGACCGGCACCCACCTCTGGGCGGAGCGCTACGACCGGCCTCTCGAGGACGTCTTCGCGATCCAGGACGAGATCGCGCGCGGCATCGTCGCGACCGTCGCCGCCCGGGTGCTGGAGGACAGCGAGGCCGCTGCCCGGCGCAGGCCGCCACGCGACATGCGGGCGTACGACCTCTTCCTGCAGGGCCGGCGCCTGTCGGACTCGTTCACGGCCGATGCGCAGGCCCAGTCGAGAGCGTTCTTCGAACGTGCGCGCGAGCTCGATCCGTCCTTTGCCCGCGCCTACACGGGTCTCGC
>DASTIC010000341.1:0-9613 GCA_035717845.1 Solirubrobacteraceae bacterium | reverse complement strand
CGGCGATCACGACGCCGGTCCGGCGGCGGGTCGCGGGCGCGCGCGCGGGGTCAGCGGTGTCGAGCGAGCAGATCGCGTGGGGGAGGCCGGCGCCGGCGAGGACTTCCTTCCACAGCGGCCACGAGCGGGCGGTGACCTCCTGGAGGGCGACGACGTCGGGCGCGCGCGTCACGAGCGTGGCCGCCTGCGCGGCCAGGAGAGAGACGCGCCGGTTGACGTTCCAGGTGATCAGCCTCACATCGCGCCGATGCGCTCGGCGACGAACGCGGGCTTCTCCTCGGGCAGGAAGTGGCCCGCGCCGTCGACGAGCTCGATCTCGCCCTTGAAGCCCTGGATGAGCCCGCGGCCCAGCGGGTCGCGGCGGCCGTGGAGCAGGCGGGCCGGCATCGCGAACCGGCGACCGCGGAAGGCGCCCGTGAGGTTCTTCGGCGCCTCGCGCAGGACGAAGTCGCGGTAGAGCTTGGACGACGCGTGCGCGGCCTGCGGCTCGCGCAGCACGGCCACGTAGGTCTCGATCTCCTCGTCGGTCCAGGCGCGGCCGTCGCGGCGGCCCACCTCAAGTACCCGCCGGGCGAACGCGCCGTCGCGCACCACGCGCTCGCCGACGACCGGCGCGGCGATCGGCGGGATGTAGGAGAGCCGCCACAGGTTGCGCAGGCCCGTGGCCGGCGGGACCCACGGGCTGGCGATCGACATCGCGAGCAGCGAGGAGAAGCGCTCCGGCGCGCGCAGCGCGGCGAGCATGGCGACCCAGCCGCCCCAGTCGTGGCCCACGAGGCGCACCCGGTCGAGCCCGAGCGCGTCGAGCAGCGCGATCGCGTCCTCGGCGATCCGCTCCTTGACGAACACGTCGTCCGCCGGCGCGCCCGACCACCCGAAGCCGCGCATGTCGGGCGCCAGGACGCGGACGTCGGAGAGCGCTCCGATCACGTCCCGCCACGACCACCAGTGCTGCGGCCAGCCGTGCAGGCAGAGGACCGCCGGGGCGTCGGGCGGCCCGGCGGCGGCGAGGTGCACGCGCACGCCGGTGGCAAGATCGTGGTGGCTGTGCTCGACGCCCGCGACCTCCGGCATGGCTGGCATGGGGCGGGACAGTACCTGCGCTATCCTCAGATGCCGACCTCGCGCCGGGTGCGGGGTTTTTCCTTGCCCGGCGCCAGCACCACCTTCGACCCTCGGAGCGCGCCGACACATGGCCCGTGGAGACGTCCGGATCGCCGTCACCCTCGCGTGCGAGGAGTGCAAGCGCCGGAACTACCAGACCAACAAGTCCAAGCGGAACAACCCCGACCGCATCACGCTGCGCAAGTACTGCAAGTGGTGCCGCCGGCACACCCCGCACCGCGAGACCCGTTAGGCAGCTCGTCTCATGGCCCGTGATCGACAGCGCGCGAAGCAGCGTCGCCGCAACCGCCAGCCGGGCTCCGGCGGGCCCGCGGCCGGCTCAGCACGCACGCGGGCGCGGGACATCGGCCTGGAGCCCACCGAACCGGAGCTCGGCAACACTCCGCCGCCCGAGCCCACCAAGCACGCCCTCCCCGACGTGGAGCAGGCGCGCATGGCCGAGGCCGGCGTCGAGCCCGAGCCTGAGCTGGAGCCCGCGCCCGAGGACGTTGAGGCCACCGACCCGGCGGTGCTGGAGGAGCGCCAGGCGGCACGGCGCCCGCGCCGGCAGCGCGGCCGGATCATCACCTTTCTCGGCCACGTGGTCGACGAGCTGCGGCGGGTGCAGTGGCCCGATCGCCGCCAGACCGCTCAGGGCACGGCCGTGACGCTGGGCTTCGTGGTCATCGCCGGCGGCTTCCTCGGGCTGATGGACGCCATCTGGAAGCCCCTCATCGACGCCATTCTCTAAATGTAACGTCGCCGAAGGCAAGCGCGTCAGCGATTGCCTGGCAGGCGAAAGGAAAACTTCTTTCATGTTTCGCTGGTACGTCATCAACACCTATTCCGGGCACGAGAACAAGGTCAAGCAGAACCTGCTGCACCGCGTCAGCTCGCTCAACCAGTCCCGCTCCGTGCGGCAGGTCGTCGTCCCGACGGAGACCGTGCAGGAGCTCAAGGACAACCAGAAGGTCACGGTCGAGAAGCGGACCATGCCCGGCTACGTGCTGGTGAACATGGACCTCAACGAGGACTCGTGGGCGGTCGTCAAGGGCACGCCCGGGGTGACCGGCTTCGTCGGCGCCTCGAACGAGCCGATCCCGCTCACCCAGGGCGAGGTCGACCGGCTGCTGCACAAGTCCGACGTCGCGGTCCGGGCGCCCAGCCGCGCCCAGTTCGACATCGGGGAGTCCGTCAAGGTCATCTCCGGCCCGCTCTCGGACTTCTCGGGCGAGATCTCCGAGATCAACGAGGACGCGAGCAAGCTCAAGGTGCTGGTATCTATCTTCGGCCGCGAGACGCCCGTCGAGGTCGGCTACGACCAGGTGAAGAAGATCTAGCTAACGTCGCCGAAGGCGAGTGCGACGAAGGAGCATCTCGCCTGGCAGGCGAAAGGCAAATCAATGGCAAAAAAGGTTCTAACCACAATCAAGCTTCAGGCGCCCGGCGGGCAGGCCTCGCCGGCGCCGCCGGTCGGCCCCGCGCTGGGCCAGCACGGCATCAACATCATGGAGTTCGTCAAGGCGTTCAACGCCCAGACGGCGAACGACATGGGCACGACGATCCCGGTCGAGATCACCGTCTTCGAGGACCGCTCGTTCACGTTCGTCACCAAGACGCCGCCGGCCGCCGTGCTGATCCGGCAGGCGATCGGCATCGAGAAGGGCTCCGGCGAGCCGAACCGCACGAAGGTCGGCACGATCTCCTCGGAGCAGGTCCGCCAGATCGCCGAGAAGAAGCTGCCCGACCTGAACGCCCACGACGTCGAGCAGGCGGCCAAGATCATCGCCGGCACCGCGCGCTCGATGGGCGTCGAGGTGGTGGCGTAGGTGGCCAAGCACGGGCGCAAGTACGTGGAGGTCCGCGAGAAGGTCGACCGCGAGCGCGAGTACACGCCGCGCGAGGCCGTCCGCCTGATCAAGGAGACCAAGCGCGCGAAGTTCGACGAGAGCGTCGAGGTCCACGTGCGCACGGGGCTCAACGTCCGCCACGCCGACGAGCAGCTGCGCGGCACGATCGCGCTGCCCCACGGGCTCGGCAAGGACGTCAAGATCGCCGTCTTCGCCAAGGGCGACAAGGCGCGCGAGGCCGAGGAGGCCGGTGCCGACTACGTGGGCGCCGAGGACCTGGCCGAGCGCGTGCAGAACGAGGGCTTCACCGATTTCGACGTCGCCATCGCGACGCCGGACATGATGCCGGTGGTCGGCCGCCTCGGCCGCATCCTCGGCCCGCAGGGGAAGATGCCGAACCCGAAGGTCGGCACCGTGACGATGGACGTGCGCAAGGCCGTCGAGGAGTCCAAGGCCGGCAAGGTCGAGTACCGCACCGACCGCACGGCGATCGTCCACATGACGGTCGGCAAGACCTCGTTCCCGGACGAGCACCTGCTCGCGAACTACCAGGCCATCATCGAGGAGCTGATCCGCGCCAAGCCGTCTGCGGCCAAGGGGCGGTACCTGCGCACCGTGGTGATGGCCGCGACGATGGGCCCCGGCATCAAGATCGACCCGTCGAAGACCCGTGACCTCGTGGAAGCGGAGGCTGCGCCGGCCTGAGCCGTCACAGCCAACGCTTCTCCCCAGACTCCGGCAGCCCTCGCGTAAGACCGGGATAGGAGAAACCGCTTGAACCGAGAACAGAAAGCCGCGGTCATCGATGAGGTGGCCGCCCAGATCAGCGCCGCAGATGCCGTGTTCGCGGTCGACTACCGCGGCATCTCCGTGCCGCAGGCCGCCGAGCTGCGCACCAGGCTGCGCGACGCCGACGCCAGCTTCCGCGTGGTCAAGAACACGCTGACCGAGCGCGCCGCCGACAAGGCCGGCGCCGATGCCCTCAAGGCGCTGCTCGAAGGGCCCACGGCGATGACCTTCGTGCGCGGCGACGCCGCCGCGGCCGCCAAGGCGCTGTCGGACTTCCGCCGCCAGAGCGGCGGCCAGCTGCTCGAGTTCAAGGGCGGCTGGATGAACGGCGCTGCGCTCGCGGCGCCCGAGATCGAGGCGATCGCCCGGCTCCCCTCCCGCGATGTGCTGAACGGGCGCCTCGTGGGGATGGTCGCTTCCCCGCTCACCGGACTTGTCACGAGCCTCGGCGGCCTCATCGGCGGCCTGGCCCGCCAGCTACAGCAACTTTCAGAACAGAAGGAGAACTAAGACATGGCTACCAGCACCCAGGAGTGGATCGACGAGCTCAAGGGCATCACCGTGCTCGAGCTCGCCGAGCGCATCAAGGCGCTCGAGGAGGAGTTCGGCGTGTCCGCCGCGGCGGTCGCCGCTCCGGCCGCCGCCGGCGGCGGCGGTGGCGGTGGCGAGGACGGCGCGCCCGCCGAGGAGCAGACGGCGTGCGACGTGATGCTCACCGGCGCCGGCGACAAGAAGATCCAGGTCATCAAGGTCGTCCGCGCGGCGACCGGCCTCGGCCTGAAGGAGGCCAAGGCGCTCGTCGACGAGGCCCCCAAGCCCGTCAAGGAGGGCGTCGACCGCGAGGAGGCCGACAAGCTCAAGAACGAGCTCGAGGAGGCCGGGGCCTCCGTCGAGGTCAAGTAGTACCGTCAGAGCCGACAAGCAGGCGCTTTCGAGGGGCGGCCATGTGGCCGCCCCTCATGCTTTTTGGGAATGCTGTGCATCCACCGAGCCGAGAGGGCTGACGGCCTCGTCGAGGCCCTGGGCGACCTGCTCGCAGCGCCGCTCGACGATCCGTTCGCCGCCGAGGTCGTCTCGGTGCCCACACGCGGGATGGAGCGGTGGCTCACCCAGCGGCTGTCCGATCGCCTCGGCGTGTGCGCCAACGTGGACTTCCCGTTCCCGCGCACGCTCGCCGGGGACGCGGTCGCCGCGGCCACCGGGGTCGACGCGGCGCAGGACCCGTGGCTGCCCGAGCGGATGGTGTGGCCGCTGCTCGAGGTCGTCGACGCCGCGCTCGACGAACCATGGCTGGCCGGCCTCGCTGCGCACGTACGGCGGGGACATCGCTTCCCCGCCGTGCGTCACCTCGCCGAGCTGTTCGACCGCTACGCGCTGCTGCGGCCCGACATGGTCCGGGCCTGGGCGCGCGGCGAGGCCGTCGACGGCGACGCCGCCTGGCAGGCAGAGCTGTGGCGCCGCCTGCGCGAGCGGATCGGCCGCCCGGGCCCCGCCGAGCGGCTCGCCGACGCGCTCGAGCGGCTGCGGGCGGAGCCCGGCATCGTCGCGCTCCCGCCGCGGCTCTCGCTGTTCGGCCTCACGCGGCTGCCGGCCGGCCACCTCGACGTGCTGCGCGCGCTCGCCCACGCCCGCGACGTGCACCTCTTCCTCCTCCACCCGTCGCCTGCGCTGTGGGAGCGGGTGGCGGGCCATCCGCCGGTGACGCGCCGCGCCGAGGACCCGACCGCCGACCTCGCGCAGAACCGCCTGCTCGCCTCCTGGGGCCAGGACGCGCGGGAGCTCCAGCTCGTCATCGGCGACGGCGCGGCCGACCACCACCACCGGGTGCCGCCGGCGCCCGAGACGCTGCTCGGCCGCATCCAGGCGGACGTGCGCGAAGACCGGCGCCCGCCGGGCCCGCCGCTCCCGGGCGAGGGAGACCAGCGGCCGCTGCTCGCCCCCGGCGACCGCAGCATCCAGGTCCACGCCTGCCACGGCCGCGCCCGCCAGGTGGAGGTCGTCCGCGACGCGATCCTGCACCTGCTCCAGGACGACCCGACGCTCGAGCCGCGCGACGTGATCGTCATGTGCCCGGACATCGAGGCGTTCGCGCCGCTCATCCAGGCCACGTTCGGCCCCGCCGAGGCCACCGAGGGGCCGGGAGACCTGCGCGTCCGGCTCGCCGACCGGTCGCTGCGGCAGACCAACCCCGTGCTCGGCGTGGTCGCCGAGCTGCTCGAGCTGGCCGACGCGCGGCTGACCGCCTCGCAGGTGCTCGGCCTCGCCGACCGCGAGCCGGTGCGGCGCCGGTTCGGGCTCGACGACGACGACCTTGCCCGCCTGCACGACTGGGCGACGGCGTCCGGCGTCCGCTGGGGGCTCGACGCCGCCCACCGCGCGCCGTTCGCGCTCGCCGCGCTCGAGGCGGGCACGTGGAAGGCCGGCCTCGACCGCCTGCTGGTCGGCGTGACGATGGCCGAGGAGGGCGCCCGCCGCTTCGGCGGCGTGCTGCCGCTCGACGACGTGGAGAGCGGGGCGATCGACCTCGCCGGTCGCGCGGCCGAGCTGGTCGATCGGCTGCGGGCCGCGGTCGACGCGCTGAGCCGGCCGCAGGCCGTGGCGGGCTGGGCGACGGCGATCGGCGAGGCCGCGGACGCGCTCACCGCGACGACCGACCGCCAGTCCTGGCAGCGGGCCGAGCTCCAGCGGCTGCTCGACGACATGGTGCGCGAGGCCGGCGAGGAGTCGCCGGAGCTCGCGCTGCCGGAGCTGCGCGCCCTGCTCGGCGAGCGGCTCCAGGGCCGCCCCACGCGGGCAAACTTCCGGACCGGGCACCTCACCGTCTGCACGCTCGTGCCGATGCGCTCGGTCCCGCACCGCGTCGTCTGCCTGCTGGGGCTCGACGACGGCGCGTTCCCGCGCCGCGCCCCTCGCGACGGCGACGACCTGGTGCGCGCCGACCCGTACGTCGGCGACCGCGATCCGCGCACCGAGGACCGCCAGATGCTGCTCGACGCGCTGATGGCGGCGACCGACCGCCTGATCGTCACGTGCACGGGCAACGACGAGCGCACGAACGCCCGCCGCCCACCGGCCGTTCCCGTCGGCGAGCTGCTCGACGTGGTCGATCGCACCGTGCGCGTCGACGGCGGGCCGGCCCGCGCGCGCGTCGAGGTCCGCCATCCGCTCCAGCCGTTCGACCCCCGCAACTTCGATCCCGGCGAGCTGGTGCCGGACCGCCCGTGGGGCTTCGATCCCGTGACGCTCGCCGGCGCCCGCGCGCTGGTCTCGCCACGCCGGCCGGCCCGGCCGTTCCTCGCCGCGCCGCTGCCGGAGGAGCGCGAGCCGCTCGTGGAGCTCGACGACCTCGTGCGCTTCGCCGAGCGGCCGGTGCGCGCGTTCCTGCGCGGCCGCCTGTCGCTGCGGCTGCCGGAGCTCGGCGGCGAGGTCGACGACGCGCTGCCGGTGCAGCTCGACCCGCTCGCGAAGGCGCGCGCCGGCCAGCGCCTGCTGGAGGCGTGCCTGGCCGGAGCCGGCATCGACGCCGCCGTGGCCGCCGAGCGGGCGCGCGGCGAGCTGCCGCCGGGACGCCTGGCGGAGCCCGTGCTCGCGGAGATCCAGCCGACCGTGGAGCTGATCGCCGCGCGGGCCTCGAGCGAGCTCGACCTGACGATGGCGCCCGCGTCGGTCGACGTGCGGGTCGCGCTGCCGGACGGGCGCACTGTGCGCGGCACCGTCCCCGGCGTGCGCGGCTCCACGCTCGGCGCCGCCCGCTACGCGCGGCTCAGCCCGCGCCATCGGATCGCCGCGTGGGTGCGCTTTCTCGCGCTCGCCGCGTCGGGCCTCAACGTGGACGCCGTGACCGTCGGCCGCGGGGCGGGAGACGATCCCGTGGCGGTCGCCCGGCTCGCCCCGCTCGAGCCGGCGGTGGCGGCCGAGTACCTGGCCGGGCTGGTCAACCTCCGCGACTGCGGGATGCGCGAGCCGCTGCCGCTCGCCTGCCTGACCAGCGCGGCCTACGCGCGCGCGCTCGTCCGCGCCGAGGACCCGGTGGCGGCCGGGCGGCGCGAATGGGAGTCGACCTACGCGTGGGACCGGGAGGACCGCGACCCCGAGCACCAGCTGGCCTTCGGCGGCGTGCTGTCGTTCGACGAGCTCCTCGCGCTCGATGCGGCCGGCGGCGCGGGCTTCGACGCGCTCTCCCGCCGCCTCTGGGAGGACCTCCTGATGCACGAGGCGGCATGACCGCGATCGCCGTCCGGCCGTTCGACATCTGCGGGCCGCTCCCGACCGGCGTGACGATGCTCGAGGCGAGCGCCGGGACCGGCAAGACGTTCACGATCGCCGGGCTCGCCGCGCGCTACGTGGCCGAGGGCACGCCGCTCGACCAGCTGCTGCTCGTGACCTTCACGCGCATGGCCACCGGCGAGCTGCGCGACCGCGTGCGCGAGCGCCTGGTAGCGGTCGAGCAGGGGCTCTCCCGCGCGCTCGCGGGCGCGGAGCCGGCCGACGAGGTCGTCGCGCTGCTCGCCCGCGGCGCACCGGACACCGTGCGCGCCCGCCGCGACAACCTCTCCCATGCGCTGGCCGACTTCGACGCGGCGACCATCGCCACCACGCACGGGTTCTGCCAGGAGGTGCTCTCGGGCCTCGGCGTGGTTGGCGACGTCGACCCCGGGACAGAGTTCGTCGAGGACCTCGACGACCTGCTCGAGGAGGTGGTCGACGACCTCTACGTGCGGCGCTTCCACCAGCTCGGGCTGCCGCAGTTCGAGCGCCGGGAGGCGATGCAGATCGCGCGCGCGGCCGTCGAGAACCCGACGGCCCCGGTGGTGCCCGCCGCGGCGCCGGAGGAGAGCATCGCGGCGATGCGCGTGCGCCTGGCGCTGCGGGTGCGCGACGAGCTCGAGGCCCGCAAGCGGCGCGGCGAGGTGATGACCTACGACGACCTGTTGACCCGGCTCCAGGGCACGCTCGAGGGGCCGTCGGGCGCGGCGGCGGCGCGGCGGCTGCGGGAGCGCTACGGCGTGGTGCTCGTCGACGAGTTCCAGGACACCGACCCCGTGCAGTGGGACATCCTGCGGCTCGCGTTCGCGGAGGGCGGGGTGACGCTGGTGCTCATCGGCGACCCGAAACAGGCGATCTACGCCTTCCGCGGAGCCGACGTGTACGCGTATCTCGCCGCCGCCCGGGCGGCGGGGGAGCGGGCCACGCTCGACGTCAACTGGCGCAGCGACCAGGCGCTGATCGACGCCTACGACGCGCTGTTCGGCAACGCGCGGCTGGGCCACGAGGGGATCGAGTACCGCCGCGTGCGGGCCGCCGAGGCGCACCGCGGACCCGGGCTCCAGGATGCGCCGACGTCCGCCCCGCTGCGGCTTCGGCTCGTGCCGCGCTCGGAGGTGGACACGACGCCGCGCGGCTATGCGCGAGCGCCCGCGGCCCGGGACCACATCGCCGCCGACCTCGCCGGCTGCCTCGTCGACCTGCTCTCCTCGCCGGCCACCGTCCGCTGCGAGGACGGCAGGCGAGAGCCCATCCGCCCTGGCCACGTCGCCGTGCTCGTCCGCACCCACCGCACCGGCGCGCTCGTGCGCGACGCTCTGGGAGCGGCCGGCATCCCGGCGGTCATCGGCGGCGCGGGCAGCGTCTTCGGCGCCGCGCCGGCGCAGGACTGGCTCGTGCTGCTGGAGGCGCTCGAGCGCCCCGCCTCGTCGCCGCATGCGCGCTCGGTCGCGCTCACGCGCTTCCTGGGCTGGAGCGCCGAGCAGCTGGCCGCGGCCACCGAAGGCGAGTGGGAGGAGGTCCACCGCCGCCTGCACGGCTGGGCGCAGGTGCTCCGCACGCGCGGGGTGGCGGCGCTGCTCGAGGCGGTCACCCAGGCCGAGGGG
>DASTIC010000340.1:0-7552 GCA_035717845.1 Solirubrobacteraceae bacterium | reverse complement strand
CGAACTCCACCCTACTCTCACTCGGGCCGGCGCGAGCGACTTTCGCCACTCGCCGTCGCCAGACCCTCCTAGGCCGGCAAGGCCACGCCCGCGCGCTCAGCCACGGGCTGGATGTCGGTGGCCTCGACGAGAACGCGACTCGACCATCTCGTCAGCCAGCTCACTCGCGCTCTCCTGGCGATGCCCCGAGCCGACGCCAGGACAAGCCGCGCCGGAAGCTCATCGAGCACCTCGTCCAGGTCCTCGATCGCCAGCGAGTGGCCCTCGCGCAATCGGCTACCACCCGATCGGGCAGCACGATCAGATCGCGGGTGTGCTCCTGGTCGGGCGGGGCCTGGCCTGAGGCGCGGCGGGGTAGAGCCGGCGTATGGCCGGGCTCGTCGTCATCGGATACGACGGCTCACACGACGCGCAGCGAGCGATCGACTTCGCCTGCGGCGCGCTCCGCGCCGACGCGGCGTTGGTGGTCAACGTCTGGAGCATCCCGATGACCGCGCCACAACCGGGAGCGCCGTTCGCAGCGCCGACCCCGCCGAGCGAGGCGGAACTGCGGCAGTTCGAGCAGGGGGCGCGTCGGCTGGCAGAGGAAGGCGCGGCGCGAGCACGCCAGGCCGGCCTGAGCGCGGAGGCGCACATCGCTCGCGGCACCACACCCACGGAGATCGCCACGGTCATGTGCGACCTCGCGGACGCCCGCGACGCCACCCTCGTCGTCGTCGGCCGGCGCGGACAGTCGCGCCTGAAGGAGGTCTTCCTGGGCAGCGTCTCCAACGCGGCCGTGCACGACGGGCGCCGCCCGGTGCTCGTCGTGCCCAGCGGCGAACAGTGAACCGCCGAACAACGCCCCGCGCGCGCCTGCAGGACGGCCTGGACGCAGGCTCGTCCTCTCGCTGCGTGGCGCCGCTCTGCTGACGGGGCGCGCGGGCGGCCTCGAGTCGACCTCGACGCCGATTCCGCGAGATACTCGACGGCGCCGAGCTCACGAGCTGACGACGAGGAGGTATCAGCCTTGCCGCACATGATCGAGCCGCCGGGACTCCTGCTTTACACCCGGATCCGAAAGTCGCCGTACTTCTACGCGCACCAGAAGCACGGGCCGAAGCTCTACAGCACGTACAACCACATGTACCACGCCCGCCATTACGGCGACCCTGTCGAGGAGTACTGGAAGCTCCTCAACGGCGTCACGCTCTGGGACGTCGGAGTCGAGCGCCAGATCGAGATCAGCGGCCCGGACGCGTTCGAGTTCACAAACCTCCTGGTCCCGCGCGACCTGAACAAGTGCGACGTCGGCCAGTGCAAATACGTCTTCGTCACCGCCCAGGACGGCGGGATCCTGAACGACCCGGTTCTCCTCCGGCTCGAGGAGAACCGCTTCTGGCTATCGCTCGCGGACAGCGATATCGAGCTTTGGGCCAAGGGCGTCGCGTACGGCCTCGACTACCACGTCGAGATCCGTGAGCTTGACGTCGCCCCTGTCCAGGTGCAGGGACCGAAGTCGAAGGACGTGATGATCGACCTCTTCGGCGCGAGCATCACGGAGATTCCCTATTACTTCACGCGCTCGTACGAGCTCGACGGCATGAACGTGGTCGTCTCCCGGACGGGGTACACGGCCGAGCTCGGGTACGAGATCTATCTGCACGACGCGTACCGGAACGGCCAGCAGCTGTGGGACGCCGTCATGGAGGCGGGCCGGCCGCACGATCTGACGCCGATCGGTCCCTGCCACATCAAGCGGATCGAGGCGGGCATCCTGGCGCTCGGGCCTGGGTGCGACATGTGGTACGACACCAACCCGTACGAGGTCGAGATGGGCTATGAGTGGATGGTCGACCTCGAGCAGGAGTCCGATTTCATCGGGAAGGAAGCGCTCCGGCGGATCAAGGCCGAAGGCGTCAAGCGCAAGCTCGTCGGCGTCGAGATCGGTGGGGACAGCGTCGGCTTCTACAACGACGGCTCGATGGTCGATGTCTTTCCCGTCTTCTCGAACGGCGAGCGTGTGGGGACGGTGACGTCCGCGTGCTATTCGCCGCGGCTCGAGAAGAACATCGGGTACGCGATGCTCCCCGTCGAGTACACCGGGTTCGGAACCGAGCTCACGGTCGAGACGCCCCAGAGCGGGCGCGTCGAGGCCATCGTCGTCCGCAAGCCGTTCATCGATCCCGACAAAGAGGTGCCGAAGCAGGAGATCACAGCCACGGCGGGAGGGAGGACGACGTCGCCGTCGTAGCGGCGCTCCGCGCATACGATCGAGGGCATGGCAGCCATCCAAGTGCTGACCGGGCCGCTCGACGATGAGCGACGCAGTGAAGCACTGTTCGGCGGTGATCTGCTGATCTTCAAGGACGTGGCGCCGCTGCGGCGGTTCTCGACGCTCGTTGGCGAGCTCCTCACGGCCGTGTTCGGCGACACGCCGCAGCACGCGCAGTTCGATCTCAGCCCGGACGAGTTCACGGCTCGAGCGCACGACGTGGTCGAGCGTTGCCGGCGTCATCCGGCTGCTCTCCAGGGTTTCCGGGACGCGCTGCGGCACGTCGGGGTGGATCTCGATCGCTCCTACTGGGATTGGCTCCACCTGCGGATCCAGCCGCACCAGGACTTCACCGAGGCCGGAAGCCTTGGCTACCACCGCGACACGTGGTCGTCCAACATCGACGCGCAGACGAATTGGTGGACGCCGGTGCTCCCGATCACTCGGGAACGCACCATCGCGCTGTACCCCGCGTACTGGTCGCGCGCGTTGGCGAATACAAGCGCGAGCTGGGACCTTGAGCGCGTCCGGGAGATGCCCCTCGTCCCGAGGCCGTGTGAACCGGTGAACGCGGACTCCGAGGTGCGCATCGTGATCGAGCCCGGTGATCTGCTGTGCTTCTCGGGCGCTCATCTGCACGCGAGCGTCCCCAACACCTCGGGCGCCACCCGCTTCAGCGTCGAGGTCCGCACAGTCGCGGCCATCGACGTTCAGGCCGGACGGGGCGCTCGCAACGTCGACGGCGAGGCGCCATGCGTGGCCTGGCGGTGGTTCAGAGGCATCACGTCAAGCGCCTCCCTGGCCGATCTGGCGGGACCGCAGACATGAACGTCGCCCTCGACCGCCCGCCGCCGCCGCGAAGTTGAGGTGTTCCGGGAGGCGAGAGATCGTCCGCAACGGAACGGTGCCCACTGGGTTCCCGACTGAGCGACGAGCGAGCGATCGGGCCGGACGTGCTGCGGCGAAAGGTGGCGACTAGTGCTCATGCGCGTAACCGGGCCGCGACACCGGGAGAGCCGTGAGCCTGTCGGGGGCGCGGCATCCGCGCTCGGCGCCAAAGTCGTCCACTTGGACCGGGAGTTGGTCGCAACTCGCTCCTAGTCGAGGTTGCGCTCAGGCCGGGCGCCATGTGCGGGGGCTGATCAGCTCGTCTGCGGCACTTGGGCCCCAGGTCCCTGCCGCGTAGCGATGCAGGGTCGCGGAAGCGTCGAGTATGGGAGCCACGATCTCCCACGACCGCTCGATGGCGTCCTCGCGCAGGAAGAGCGTCTGATCGCCGGCCATCGCGTCGTGCAGCAGGCGCTCGTAGGCCTCCGCCGACTGGGCCTTGAACGAGCCCCCATAGGCGAAGTCCATCGGCACGGCGTCGAGCGCCATCCCGGGACCGGGCTCCTTGGCCCGGAAGACCAGCGAGATTCCCTCGTCGGGCTGGATGCGCAGCGCCAAGTGGTGCGCAGCCAACCGCGCGATGCCCGCGCCCTCGAAGAGCCGGCGCTGTGGCTCGCGTAGAACGATCGCGACCTCCGTCGCGCGATGCGGCAGGCGCTTGCCGGTGCGCAGGAAGAAGGGAACGCCCGTCCAGCGCGCGTTGTCGATCCAGGCGCGCAGCGCCACGAAAGTCTCCACGCTCGACTCCGGCGCGACCAGGTCCTCCTCCCGGTACCCGGGCACCTCGTGCCCCTCGACCACGCCGGCGGTGTACTGGCCTCGGACGAGCTCGTCCGCGGAGAACGGGCGCACGGCGTCGAGCAGCTCCGCCTTGCGGTCGCGAACGTCCTCCGGCGCGAGCGAGTCGGGCGGCTCCATCGCCACGAACGCGAGCACCTGGAGCAGGTGGTTCTGGACCATGTCGCGCAGCGCGCCGGCCTCCTCGTAGTAGCGGCCGCGCCGCTCGATGCCGGCGGACTCGGCGACCGTGATCTGGACGTGCTCGACCGCCTCGCCGCACCAAGCCCGCTCGACCATCGAGTTGGCGAACCGGAAGACGAGGATGTTCTGCACCGCCTCCTTGCCGAGGTAGTGGTCGATCCGGAACACCTGCGGCTCGTCGAAGACCTCGCGCACCGTGCAGCCGAGCTCGCGGGCGCTCGGTAGGTCGTGGCCGATCGGCTTCTCGAGCACGATCCGCGCGTGTTGCGCGAGGCCGCGCTCGCCGATCCGGCCGACGATCGTCGGGAAGGCCGAGGGAGGCGTGCCGCAATAGAACAGCCGCCGACCCTCGCCGCCAAGCTCGGCGTCGAGCACCACGAGGCGCTCGCGAAGGGCGCCGAAGGCCTCGGCGTCGTCGAACGGCGCGGAGACGTAGGAGAGCCCTCGCACGAAGGCCTGCCAGCGTCGCTCATCGAGCCGGTGGCGGGAGAACTCCTCGATCCCCCCGCGCACGCGCTCGCGAAAGCCCGCGTCGTCGAGGCGGCTCCCGCCCGAGCCGACGATCGCGTAGCGCTCCGGAAGGAGGCCCTCGTAGGCGAGGTCGTAGAGGGCCGGGAACAGCTTGCGGCGGGCCAGATCGCCGGACCCGCCGAAGACGACCAGCGTCTGGGGTGGCGGCGACGCGAGGGCCATGACGCTCACCCGAGCTCGCGGTCGAGGTTGTAGGCGGCGCTGATCAGCGCCAGGTGCGTGAAGGCCTGGGGGAAGTTGCCGAGCTGTTCGCCCGTCGGCCCGACCTCCTCCGAGTAGAGCCCGACGTGGTTGGCGTAGGTGAGCATCTTCTCGAAGGCCAGCCGCGCCTCGTCGAGCCGGCCGGCCCGGGCCAGCGCCTCCACCCACCAGAAGGAGCACAGCGAGAAGGTCGCCTCCTCGCCGGCGAGCCCGTCGGGCGACGCGTCGACGTCATAGCGGTAGACGAGGCTGTCGGAGACCAGCTCCGCGGTGATGGCGTCGAGCGTGGAGATCCAGCGCGGGTCGGTGGGCGTGATGAACTTGCACAGCGGCATGAGCAGCAGCGAGGCGTCGAGGACGTCGGTGTCGTAGTGCTGGACGAAGGCGCGGCGGCCGGGGTGCCAGCCGCGCTGCATGATCTGGTTGTAGATGCGGTCCCGGGCCGCGATCCAGCGGGGAAGGTCGGCGGGGAGGCCGCGCTGGCGGGCGATCCGGATCGCCCGCTCGACCGCGACCCAGCTCATCAGCCGCGAGTAGGTGTAGTCGCGGCGGCCGCCGCGCGTCTCCCAGATCCCCTCGTCGGGTTGGTCCCAGTGCTCGATCAGCCACTCGAGGTTGCGGGTGATCTCGATCCAGCCGTCGTGGTAGATGGGCCGCCCGTACTTGTTGCAGAGGTAGAGGGCGTCCATCAGCTCGCCGTAGATGTCGAGCTGCAGCTGGGTCGCCGCGCCGTTGCCGATCCGCACGGGCGCCGAGCCCATGTAGCCCTCGAGGTGTGAGAGCTCTTGCTCGGGCAGTTCCTCGCGCCCGTCGATGCCGTACATGATCTGTAGCGGGCCCGACTCGCGCTCGGCCGCGTGGCGGAAGCGCCCCTCCAGCCACCCCATGAACGCGGCGGCCTCGTCGGTGAACCCGAGCCTGAGCAGCGCGTAGAGGGTGAAGGCGGCGTCGCGCATCCACGTGTAGCGGTAGTCCCAGTTGCGTGCGCCGCCGAGCTGCTCGGGCAGGCTGGTGGTGGGAGCGGCGACGATCGCGCCGGTAGGCGCGTACGTGAGCAGCTTGAGCGCGAGCGCCGAGCGGTGCACCGTCTCGCGCCAGCGCCCGCTATAGCGCGAGCCGCGTAGCCAGTTCCGCCAGAACGCGACGGTGGCGTCGAACTGGCCGGCTATGTCCGCATCGGAGTGCGGCAGCGGCGTCTCAAGTGGTTCGACGCGGTCGAGCACGAAGGTGGCCGTCTCCCCGGCGCGCAGCTCGATGCGCGCGCGGACGTCATGGCCGCCGACGATCCCGAGCGGCCAGCGCGTCGAGAGACTGAGCGCCAGCTCGGCAGAGCGGAACAGCGCGCCGTGCTCAGTCAGCGCGACCTCGTGAGGGGCGCGTGCGTAGTCAAAACGCGGAGCGACGTCGACGACGAAGCGCGTCTGCCCGCGCACGGCGAGTACCCGGCGGATCATGCGGTGGCGGTGTGCGGCCTCGCCGGTACGCGCCGGGGGCATGAAATCCTGCACCTCCCCTACGCCTTGGGGCATCAGGAAGCGCGTGATGAGAACGTTCGTGTCCGGGAGGTAGAGCTGCTTGGAGCTCCAGCCGTCTCCTTCGGGCGCGATGCGAAACAGGCCGCCGTGGTCGGCGTCCAGGATCGCCGCGAACACGCTCGGCGAGTCAAAGCGCGGGCAGCAGTACCAGTCGATCGTCCCGTCGGTGCCGACGAGCGCGACGCTGTGCAGGTCGCCGATCAGGCCGTGCTCGGCGATGGGCAGGTAGCGCGCCCGCGGTGCCCGCCCACCGCCGGCGGACGCGACCTGCGTTCCTCGATCGTCGCGTACATCGAGCGCCATCGGCAAGGCCTCCTCGCTCGGCCTATGGCACGAGCACGAGCTTTCCCTTGTCCGCCGAGCTCTCCAGCAGCTCGTGGGCGTGTCGCGCTTCTGTCAGCGGCACGCGCTCGGCCACGACCGGATGGATCTTCCCGTCGTGGAGCAGCTCGAGCAGCGCGCGGAAGTCCTCCCGGAACCACGCCGGGTCGCGGGGACCTCCGCCCACGGGAGGCGCTGGGCGACGACCACTCACGGGAAGGACTTGTCGGCCTTCGCGCAGCTTCTGGATCCGGTACACGAGCACCCGCCGGCGCGGCGAGAGCAGGCCCCAGAGCGCGACGGTCGCGGTCGTCGCGTACCACTTGATCCATCCTCGCCAGCTCCTGCGCCCGTGGGCGACCGTGCCGGAGTGACCGAACACGACGAGCCTTCCGCCGGGTCGCAGCGCTCGGAACGAGCGGAGCGACAGCATGCCGCCGAACCCGTCGAGGACCACGTCCACACCTTCGCCGCCGGTGAGCTCGCGGATCCGCGCCAGGAAGTCCTCGTTGCGGTAGTCGATCGCCACTGCGCCGAGGCGCTCCACTGCGGCGAAGTCGCGCGCGGAGCAGGTCCCGTACATGCGAAGTCCAGCCACCGCCCCGAGCTCGAGCACCGCGGTGCCCACCCGGCCGGCCGCCCCGTGCACGAGCACCGACTCTCCGCTCTTCACCTCGGTGGTGCGATGAAGCAACTGGTAGGCGGTCATGTGCGTGAAGAGGAGGCTCAGGGCCTCCGCCGGGTCGAGGTCCTCGGGCACCTCGACCGCGTTCTCCTCCAGCACACAGACTCGCTCGGCGTCTGCGCCCCACACCGTCAGCGTGCCGATCCGGTTCCCGAC
>DASTIC010000339.1:0-2341 GCA_035717845.1 Solirubrobacteraceae bacterium | reverse complement strand
GCTGAGCTCGCCGCCTCGCGCGCGCGCATCGCCGCGGCGGCCGACGACGAGCGCCGGCGGGTCGTCCGCGATCTGCACGACGGCGCGCAGCAGCGCCTGGTGCACACGGTGATCACGCTCCAGCTCGCGCAGCAGGCGCTGGCGAAGGGCTCGGAGAACGCGCCGCTGCTGGTACGGGAGGCGCTCGAGCAGACGGAGAAGGCGATCGCCGAGGTGCGCGAGCTCGCGCACGGCATCCTGCCCGCGGTCCTCACGCACGGCGGCCTGCCCGCGGGCATCGATGCGCTCGCCTCACGGGCGCCGGTTCGCGTCGAGATCGACGTGTCCGTCGGCCGGCTCCCGGCGCCGATCGAGGCGACCGCCTACTTCGTGGTGGCCGAGGCACTGACCAATGTGGCCAAGCACGCCTCGGCAGGGCATGCCGAGGTCGTCGCGCGGATCGAGAACGGCATGCTGCGCGTCGAGGTGCGCGACGACGGGGTGGGAGGCGCCAGCCCGGCCGAGACCGGGCTGGTGGGGCTCGCGGACCGCCTCGCCGTGTTCGACGGTCGGCTCGAAGTCGACAGCCCGCCGGGCGCCGGCACGCGCCTCACGGCCACGATCCCACTGCCGCGCTCCGACCGCTCGGCCATTTCCTGACCCGGGGGCGGCGTCGACGGGCAGCGCATCCGGGTGCTTCAGCCGGAACGCGGCGGCCGCGACTGCGCCGGTCACGACCTCGGCGGGCAGGTAGACCCGGATGTGGCTCCACACGAACACGCCGAGCGCCGCCACGCCGAGCGTGCCGATGGCGAACGGCTCGCGTCAGTCGTGCGAGAAGCCGCTCAGGCGCCCACGAGGCACCCGTGCTCGCAGCAGCCGACGCCGACGGCTACCTCCACCTCCTCCTCGTCAATGGCATCGTCGTCTCCGCTATCGGACTCGAGGCAGCGGTCGGCCGCGTCGCCGGCCTTTGCTGTGCCTTCCTGCCGGTCGGCGGCGATCCGTCCCAGTGAACGCGCGATCGTGCGCTGCTCTTGAACCGAGTCGTCAGACCCGGATACTCGAGGCCATGAAGCGGTTGCGCACACGACACGCGCCAGCGGATGACCTGGCTTCTGTCGGCTCGTCGGTCCTGCGCTCGGGGCTGGCGACGAACCTGCTGTGGATCGGGACGCTCAAGTTCAAGCAGTACGAGGTCGAGAACATCGAACCCCTCCTCCGCTCCAGCCCGCTGTTCTCGCGATTGCGCGAGAAGCTGGGGGCACGAAGGCTCGCGCGAGTCATCGGGATCGCGGAGATCGCCTTGGGCTCTTTGATCGCCGCCAAGCCGGTTGCGCCCAAGGCCTCTGCCGCCGCCCTCCTGACCGCCGCCGAGTCTCTGCGGGCCGCCCGCCGCTGACGGCGCGCCCGGAGGCGGCCGGTCAGCCTCCGAATTCGTCGACGAGCGGGACGAGAAGCTGGCCGCCCCCGAGGCATAGGAGGACCCATGTCCGAGCTCACCTGTGAGCAGCGCCGCGCCATCCAGTACGGCATTGACCAGCCCCCCGAGGAGGAAGCCCCCATGGAACCGACCCCCTGCTCCGTCTCCCCGCACGTGGGCGTCGAGCCCGGCCGCAGCCAGGTGCGCAAGCTCCTGCCCAGCGAGCCGAACCCGCGCGACTACCAGGACCCCATCGCCTACGCGGCCATGTACCGCGACTGGCTCAAGGACCAGGAGCCCGAGGAGGAGAAGCGTCGGCCGCGCACGCACACCATCGACTACGACGTGCTCCCCTGGACGACGCCGTAATGCTGTACGACACCATCGTGATTGGGGCGGTCCTCCGTCCCGTGCAGCACCACGGTGGGTACGTCGGGCTTGGGCAGGTCGTCGCGGAAGTCGGTGAGCCAGATATCGACGCAGGCGTAGCTGGCGTACGGCGAGGCGCCCGCCGCGACGTTGAAGCCGGCCTGCCACGCCTGCTAGCTGTGGCGAGCGACTGCGTCAGGCAGCCGAATATCGCAGTGACCAGCTGCTTGGCTTCGTCGACCCCGAGCGACTGGTCTCCACCGCGGCACGGGAGCGCCGGGCCGAACTCGACGCCGAGGAGTCCGGGCCGCCCCCGGTGGCACGCAACCGGATCTCCTCCTGGCGTCCGCCGGAGCCAGTGGCCTCGCCCGCGACGGCGGGCGCGCGCGTTTGAGCCCTGGCCGCCCTGCTCAGCCGCCAGCGCGACGTCGGCGCGGAGGACCCTCCTCGGCCTCGACGATCTCTTGCGCTGACATCGTGCTCGCATGTGCAACGCGCGGATCGCCGGCCCTGGCGCGGCCACGCTCACGGCGACCGACTACAGCGTCCAAGTAACGCTACAGCGGCGCG
>DASTIC010000338.1:0-4816 GCA_035717845.1 Solirubrobacteraceae bacterium | reverse complement strand
CGGGCACCTGTTCGAGGAGCCGGGCACGCTCGAGATCGTCGGCCGCCTGGCCGCCGAGTGGTTCGCGGGCCACCTGGTCGCCGCGCCGCCTACGGCGGCTGAGGGCTGACGGTGCCGCAGCGGCTCGCCGTCGCTCGCGACCGCTCGGCGGTCGCCGCGGTCCGGCTCGACGCCCGGCCGCTGACCGGCGCCGATGCCGACTACGACCCGTTGCTCGCCCATATCGGCGACGCGCGCCTGGTCCTGCTCGGCGAGGCGAGCCACGGGACGCACGAGTTCTACCGGGAGCGGATCCGGATCACGCGGCGGCTCATCGTCGAGCGCGGCTTCACCGCGGTGGCGATCGAGGGCGACTGGCCGGACGCGCACCGCGTGAACCGCTACGTCCAGGGCGCTCGGAGCGACCGGGACGCCGAGGAGGCGCTTCGCGGCTTCCAGCGCTTCCCCACGTGGATGTGGCGCAACACCGATGTCGCCGACTTCGTCGGCTGGCTGCGCGCGCACAACGAGCGGCTCCCGGCCGGGCGGCCGAAGGCCGGCTTCTTCGGGCTCGACCTCTACAGCCTCGTCTCCTCGATGGAGGCCGTCGTCGCCTACCTCGACTGCACCGACCCCGAAGCTGCAGAGCGCGCCCGCCGCCGGTACGCGTGCCTGCAGCCGCATGCGGGCGACGCGGCCGGCTACGGCCAAGCGGTGCTGCTCGGCGTCAGCGAGCCGTGCCGGCGGCACGTCTTCGAGCAGCTCGTCGAGCTGCGCCGCAACGCCCTCGCGTACCTGGCGCACGACGGCATCGCCGCCGAGGACGAGCACTTCCACGCCGAGCAGAACGCCACGGTGGTCGCCAACGCCGAGGAGTACTACCGGACGATGTTCGGCGACCAGGCCGTCTCCTGGAACCTGCGCGACCGCCACATGGCGGACACGCTCGACCATCTCGCCGCACACCTCGAGCGTGTCCGCGGCACGGCGCGGATCGTGGTCTGGGAGCACAACTCTCACATCGGCGACGCCCGCACGAGCGAGATGGCGTCGCGCGGCGAGCTCAACGTGGGCCAGCTGATGCGCGAACGTCACGGACGGGATGCCGTCCTGGTCGGCTTCACGACCTTCGCTGGGACCGTCACCGCGGCCTCGTCGTGGGGAGCGCCCTCCGACCGGATGCGCGTCCGCCCAGCCCTCGCGGGCAGCTACGAGGCCCTGCTGCACCACGCCGGGATCCCCGCGTTCCTGCTCTGTCCCCTGGCCGGCGGGCGTAGTGGGCAGGCGCTCCTCGAGCCGAGGCTGGAGCGCGCGATCGGCGTCATCTATCGGCCCGCCACCGAGCGGGCCAGCCACTACCTCACCGCGAGCCTCGCGCGCCAGTACGACGCGCTCGTACACGTCGACGAGACGCGCGCCGTCGAGCCGCTCGAGCGCACGCCGGCATGGGAGCTGGGCGAGCCGCCCGAGACCTACCCGACGGCGATCTGAGCGGCGCAGTCCCGTGGACGGGGCGGCCGCTCGGCACGAATCACTCGATCCGGCAGTCGCTCTACTTCTCGTGCTTGATGTCCACGCCGCCGAAGACCGCGACGGCGTCGACGTGGAGCGTCGGGGCGTCGGCGGCTGGAGCCTCGGAGTGGTCAGTCTTGTCGTCGAGGCCGCCGAAGATCGGCGTGGTCCGGACGCTGATCCGCCATCCCTTCGGCACGAGGATGTCGATTCCGCCGAAGGCGGCCGTGGCGTTGATCGACGCTCCTTCAGGAGCGGGCCGCGCGTCTCGGAGGTCGAGCGTGATGCCGCCGAAGATGGCCGTGAGCCAGGCGCCCCGGAACTGCTGGGCCGTGCATATCAGCTTCGGGCCGCCGAAGATCGCGGTCGAGTGCACGACGTTCTCCTCGCCTGCGGCGCGTGGGATCGTGCGGCCGTGCCACCGAGCGACGATCAGGACCCCGGCCAGAATGACAAGCGCCGGCCAGATGTAGTCCCACGCCTGCTCCTCGAGCACGTCCGTGCTCAACAGCAGCAGGACGACTCCCGCGCCGGTCAGCAAGGCGCCGCGGACGATCGACGGCGGCCGCCCTGAGAGCGTGAGGATGCCGGCGGCGACAATCAGCACCGGCCACCAGCGGTCGATCGCGCGGCCCGCGTCGAGCACGTCCGCGCTGTCGAGCATGAACAGCACACCCAGCGTGACGACTGCCAGACCGAGTGCCAGGCGGCCCAGGTCGAGGACGCGGGCATCGACGTCCTCGGACTGACGGAGGAAGCTGCCGGGAAAGTGGGGTGCTCGGTGGGGAGAAGTTGGGCTCTGCATGACCACCACGCCTCGTCTTGGTCGCAAACGTTCCTCGAGGTGATGCTCCCGCTCGGTCGAGCCCTGCGCCTCGGTACTAAGCCGACGATCAGAGGGCGGCGGACTACTCGTAGTTCCCACCCGGCGGGTCGGGGCCTTGGTCCGGTTGGCGGGGCGGACGTCAGCTGAGAGCTTCGAAGGACGTTTGAACCTCCAAGGAGGCTGTGCCATGGCCTCGCAGATCAGCCCGCCCGTGGTGGCGGTCGCCCGTTCCACGTCCGACGGCCGGCGGTCAGCGCGAGCTTCGCGAATCGGGCGAGGCGGCGTCCTCAGCTTCGGGGTCCTGGCTGCGGAGCGCGGAGAGCCCGGGCGCGCCCTTCCACTCCTCGACGGTGCGTCGGAGCTGCAGGTAGGCGATGGCGCCGGGAAGCGTCGGGAGCCAGAAGGCGAACGCGCGGTAGCTGAGCACCGCCACGACCGCGAGGCCGCCCGTCACGTCGAAGCCGATCAGGGCGGCGATCATGCCGCCCTCGACCCCGCCGACTCCGCCCGGCAGCGGGAGCAGGTTGCCGAGCATGCCGGTGAAATACGCCATCACCAGGACGGCCGGCGGTGGCGGCTCGCCGAACGCGTGAAAGCACGCCCACAGCACGCCGATGTCAAATCCCCACCAGGCGACGGCGCCGATCAGCGCAGAGTCGCGACTGCGCAGCAGGGTGAGCGCGCCTCGGACCCCGTCGGCGGCCGCGGCGGCCGCCGACGCGGCGCTCGCCGCGATTCCGGCCAGCCGCTCGTGGCGTGCCGGGCGCGTTCGCACGCGGCGAGCGAGGTCGCGCGGCAGCAGGCTGGTCGCGAGCGTCACGGCGATCGCCCCGGCGCCGAAGGCGGCAGGGACGACGGTGAGCGCGAACGGCGCTGGTCCCGCAAGCAGCCCGCTGCGGAGGCCGACGCCCACGAGCACCAGTGAGAGCATGTAGACGCCGTAGAGCGCCACCAGAAACGTGGTCAGGCCGCGGACGACGGCGCCGCGGCCCATCCCGGAGCGTGCGAGTGCCCAACCGGTGAGCGCGATGCCGCCGGCACCGCCGGCCGCCAGCAGACGGGTGGCCGCGACCCCGGACATTGTGATCTCGTAGCTCTCCCGCCATCCGATCGGCGAGCCCGGCTGCACGAAGACGCCGCGGAACAGCAGGACATAGCCGCCGTATGACGCTGCTTCGAGCAGCAGCGCGATGGCCAGCCACCAGGGATCGCCCTCAGAGAGGCGACCCCACGTCTCGTCGAGTCCCGCGATGCGCGGTAACCCGATGTACAGCCCCGCCACCACGGCGGCGACGACCAGCGCGGACGAGAGCGTTCGCCTGCGCCCCGGCCGATCGACACCGTCCGCCTGCAGCGGACGCTCGGCTGACTCCATCTCGGGCGCGTTGCGCTTGGGTCGGCGCACAGCCGCCCGAGCATGACGACCCGTGAACCGCCGCGGCGCGCGACATCCGCGCAGTTGCTCCCCGCAGCCTCGCGCCTCGCCGCCGGGCGGGATGCATCTCTCCTGCTCTGCTGCGACGGCACCGCGCCGGTGGGATCGAGATTTCGATCCCGCTGGGGACCGAGACTGCGGGAAGGTCCGGATGTCGGCCGACCCGAACGGCCGTAGCGTGGCAGGCATCCGTTCAAGGAGACGATGATGACCACCGCCACCCGCCTGGAGATCCTCGAGCGCAGTGTCGAGAAGGCCAACGTGTGGATCAACGATGTCGCGGCCGAGCTGCAGACGGGTGACCGGCATGAGGCGTATCGGGTGCTGCGCGGGTTCCTGCACGTCCTGCGCGACCGCCTGCCCGTGGAGGAGTCTGCCCAGCTCGCCGCTCAGCTGCCGTTGCTGGTTCGCGGTGTCTTCTACGAGGGCTGGCAGCCCGCTCGCACGCCGCTGCACTACCGCGATCGCCGGGAGTTCTTGGACCGTGTCGCACACGAGGCGCTGCTCCACGGCGAGACCGAGGCGGCCTTCGCCGTCGCGGGTGCCGCCCGGGTGCTCGCTCGCCACGTGAGCGCGGGCGAGATGGAGGACGTCCTGCGCACGCTGCCAGAGGAGCTGCGATCGCTGATCGCCGGATGAGGGTCGGCGCGTTGCGATGGCAGGCTTCCTCCGCGCCGTGGCGCTGGACCTCGACGGCACGCTGACCGATCACGACGAGCTCTCGCTCCCGGCGCTGGCGGCCGTGGATGACCTTCGCGAGGACGGCCTTGCCGCGCTGCTGTCAACGGGCCGCATCCTCAATGAGCTCGAGCATGCCTATCCCGGGCTCGTGGGACGCTTCGACGCGGTCGTCGCCGAGAA
The DNA here is from genome assembly GCA_035717845.1 of Solirubrobacteraceae bacterium. Taxonomy (GTDB): domain Bacteria; phylum Actinomycetota; class Thermoleophilia; order Solirubrobacterales; family Solirubrobacteraceae; genus DASSUW01. Next base: position 203 of record DASTIC010000338.1, on the reverse strand, counting down.
CGGCGCGGTTCTGGCCGTCGAAGATGACGTGCGCGAGCTCGCAGCGCCGGTCGAGGAGTCGCTCGCCGGGGCGCTCGCGGATCGTGGCGTGCCGTGCCGGCGCGGGCGGGTGCTGCTCGCGGGGGACGCTGCGGATGCGCCGACGGTGGTGGGCGCGGCGGGTCTGCTCGGCCTGGATTGCCAGATCGTCCGCAATCGCAACG
>DASTIC010000337.1:0-4772 GCA_035717845.1 Solirubrobacteraceae bacterium | reverse complement strand
GATGCCGGGCCGGTCGACATCGAGCGGGCGCAGGTCCGCCGGACCGGCAGCGACGTCGTGCTGTTCGCCTACGGCGGCACGCTCGGCACCGCGCTGGGCGCGGCGGACCGGCTCGCCGCCGACGGGATCGACGCCGAGGTCGTGGACCTGCGCGTCCTCCGGCCGCTGGACCAGGAGACCATCCTCGAGACCGTTGCCCGCACGCACCGCGCGGTCGTCGTCGACGAGGGCTGGCGCAGCGGCAGCCTGGCCGCCGAGGTCAGCGCCCGGATGATGGAGGGCGCCTTCTACGAGCTCGACGCGCCGGTCGGCCGCGTCTGCAGCGCCGAGGTACCGATGCCCTACGCGAAGCACCTCGAGGACGCGGCACTCCCGCAGGTCGACGGCGTCGTGGCCGCGGTCCGGAAGGCGATGGCCGGCGATGTCTGAGTTCCGCATGCCGTCCCTCGGCGCCGACATGACGTCGGGCAAGCTCGTGAGCTGGCACGTCAAGCCCGGAGACGTGGTCAAGCGCGGTGACATCGTCGCCACGGTCGACACGAGCAAGGCCGAGATCGACGTCGAGATCTTCGAGGACGGCACGATCGGCGAGCTGCTCGTCGCCGAGGGTGAGCGCGTCCCGGTCGGCTCCGTGCTCGCCACGGTGAACGGCGCGCCGCAGGCGGCGGCGGAGCCCGCGCCGGTGGAGCCCGTGCCGGCGCCGGCGGCCGAGCGCCGGCCCGCCTCACCGCTCGCGCGGCGCACCGCGGCCGACCTCGGCGTGCCGCTCGGCCAGGTCACCGGCAGCGGCCCCGGCGGAGCGATCCTCGTCCGCGACGTCGGCGCCTCCGCAGCTCCGTCAGAGCCCCAGCCCGACCGCGCGCTCTCGATGCGCGAAGCCATCGCGGCGGCCATGGCGCGCTCCAAACGCGAGATCCCGCACTACTACCTGGGCACGACGATCGACATGGAGGCTGCCCTCACGTGGCTGAGCGAGCAGAACGCGCAGCGGCCCGTCGCCGAGCGCGTCCTTCCCGCCGTCCTCATGCTGAAGGCCGTCGCGATCGCTTGCCGTGAGCTTCCAGCGTTCAACGGCTACTGGGTCGAGGGCGCGTTCCGGCCAGGAACCGGCGTGCATCTCGGGGTCGCGATCTCGCTGCGGACCGGCGGCCTCGTCGCGCCCGCGATCCACGATGCCGACCGCCTCGACCTCGACGCGCTCATGGCCGCGCTGCGCGACCTCGTCCGTCGCGCCCGATCTGGCGGCCTGCGCTCGTCCGAGCTCACCGATCCGACGGTGACCGTGACCAACCTGGGCGACGGCGGCGTTCCGACCGTGTACGGCGTCATCTACCCGCCGCAGGTCGCGCTCGTCGGCTTCGGCTCGATCAGCGAGCGGCCGTGGGCCGCCGGCGGGATGCTCGGCGCCCGCCGAGCCGTCGACACCACGCTGGCCGCCGACCACCGGGCGACCGACGGGATGTCCGGCGCGTCCTTCTTGAAGGCCGTCGACCGCCTCCTCCAGACCCCGGAGCAGCTATGACCCCGCCCCCCCTCGCGACGATCGAGGATGCACAGCGACTCGTCCTCGATGCGCTCGTGGACGTCGCCCCCGACCTCGAAGGCACCCGGATCCCGGCCGACGCGCTTCTGCGCGAGGACCTGGGCCTGGATTCCATGGACTTCATGAACCTCATGGCCGCCTTGAGCGAGCTGCTCGACGCCGACATCCCCGAGCGCGACGTCTCGCAGCTGGAGACGGTCGAGGCCTGCGCCGCCTACCTGCACGACCGCGCCGGGATCCGATGACCTTCCCGGAGCGTCACGCACACCTGCGGGACCTCGTGGCCGAGCTCGGCCGCGAGGCGCCGGGCCCGATGTCGGGGTTCGCCCGCTTGCACGCGAGCAGCGTGACCGACGGCGAGCTCGCGCCGAAGGTCAAGGAGCTGATGGCGCTGGCGATCGCGATCGCGATCCACTGCGAGGACTGCATCGTCTACCACGTGCACGACGCCCTCGCCGCCGGCGCCAGCCGCAAGGAGGTCGCCGAGACGATCGGCGTCGCCGTGATGATGGGCGGCGGGCCCGCCGCCGTCTACGGAGCTCAGGCGCTCGAGGCGGCCGGCGAGTTCGCCGCGGGAAGCTGAGCCGATGGCGATCATCGAGACCCGTGAGCTGACGAAGCGCTACGGGCGTGCCCGCGGGATCGAGGCGGTGTCGATGGCTGTCGAGCCTGGCGAGGTGTTCGGGTTCCTTGGACCCAACGGCGCCGGCAAGACGACGACGATCCGCACGCTGCTCGACCTCCTGCATCCGACGAGCGGGTCGGCCACGATCTTCGGGCTCGACAGCCGGCGCGAGAGCCTCGCGATCCACGCGCGGCTCGGCAACCTCCCGGGGGACTTCGCGTACGACCCCCGGCTGACGGGGCGCGAGCTGGTCACGTTCCTCGCCAAGCTGCGTGGCATGCCGGATCTCGGCCGGACTGCCGAGCTCGCGGCGCGGTTCCAGGCGGACCTGGACAGGCCGCTCGGCGAGCTGTCGCGCGGCAACCGGCAGAAGATCGGCCTCGTCCAGGCCGCGTTCCACGATCCTGAGCTGCTCGTGCTCGACGAGCCCTCCAGCGGGCTCGACCCGCTGATGCAGGAGGAGTTCCTCGCATTCGTCGCCGAAGAGCGCGACCGGGGGCACACGATCTTCCTCTCCTCGCACGAGCTCGACGAGGTCCAGCGCGCCTGCCAGCGGGTCGCCATCATCCGCGACGGCCGGCTCGTCGCGATCGAGAGCGTGGCCGACGTCACGGGCCGCTCGTACCGGCACGTCACGCTCGAGTTCGCCGAACCGGTCGATCCCGAGGAGTTCCGCCGGATCCCGGGCGTCAGCGAGCTCACGGCCGCGGGCCGGCGGCTGACGTTCAAGGCCTTCGGCGACGTCGACGGCGTGATCAAGGTGGCAGCGCGCCACACCGTCGTCGACCTCGAGCTGAGCCGCCCGACGCTCGAGGAGGTCTTCCTGACGTACTACGGGAGGAACGGCTCCGGATGAACGTGGCGATCGGACCGACACCGGCTTCCGCCGAGCACGGTGCGCGCGCGCCGTCGGCATGGCGGGCGCTGCGCGCCCTCGTGCGCCGCGGGCTGCGCGACCACCGCCGGGCATGGCTGACGTGGGGCGGCCCGCTCGGCGCGATGTCAGCGCTGATGGCCGCGATCTGGCCCTCGGTGGAAGGGGTGCTCGACGACGCGCTCGAGGGCTACCCAGAGGCCCTCAAGGAAGCGTTCAACATCCGCGAGATCACGACCGTCGAGGCCTACATCGACGCCGAGATGATGAGCCTGATCGTGCCCCTGGCCGTCGCGTTCCTCGCCGTCCGCGTCGTCACGCGGGCGATCGCGGTCGCCGAGGAGCAGCGCTACCTCGACACGCTGTTGGCCGCACCCGTGGCCCGAACCACGCTCGTCGCCGGGGCGTTCGCCGTCGCGGCGATCGTCGTCGCCGTCGTCCTCGCCGTGACCACGCTGCTGACCTGGATCGTCGCCCTCCTCGTCGGCGCGGATGCCTCGCTCGCCGTGCTCGGGCGGGGAGCGGCGAACGTCTGGCCGCTGTCGATGCTGTTCGCCGGCCTCGCAGCGCTCGCGGCCGGCGCCCTGCACCGCTCCGCGCAGGTGACCGCCATCGCCATCGGCACGCTCGTGGGCATGTACGTGATCGACCTGGTGGGCAAGATCGCCGATCCGGTCGAGCCGCTGCGCTACATCTCCGCGTTCAGGTACTACGGCTCGGCGATCCAGGACGGCATCGACGCGGCGGGCTTCGCCGGCCTCACGGTCGTGGCCATCGTCCTCGCCGCCACCGGAGCGCTCCTGCTGCAACGCCGCGACGTCCTCGCGTGAGCTCCAGCGCCGCTGATCGTTACGTCGAGCTTCTCGTGGTTCCGGTCGCGTCGATGGTGCCGCTTCCCGGGAGCGCGACGGTCAGCACCGCCACGAACATCGGGCTCTTGGCACTGAGGTTGCCGGGGGTGGTGCCGATCGCGAGCCTGCCCGAGCCGACTCGCGTCGTGACCCGTCTGAGCAGGTTGCTGTCGGCGTGGACGATGACCGACTGCCTCGCGCCGACCTGGACGATGACGTTGTTGTCGCCCGCCAGGTCAATGCCCGGTGCTCATGGTCGCGTCGACCTCAGGATCGCGACCGGAGGACCCCGTGGGACCGCGGGCGGCGCAGCCCTCGTAGTCACCCGCACCCGCCGTCGTGCAGATGCCGGATGTGCCGCTGCGCGGCGCGCGGGACACTCAGTCGTGGAAGGAGATGCCATGACGACCCAGACGATCGAGCGCCCGGTCCAGCGGCCCGCCGCCGACCTGGAGGCGCTCTTCCCCGGCCGATACCTCAGTGTGACCAGCTTCAAGCGAGACGGCACCGGTGTCGCGACACCCGTGTGGTCCGTGTCCGACGGCAGCCGCCTGTTCGCGCTGACTGACCTGCACTCGGCGAAGGTCCGGCGCGTGCGCCGCAACCCGCGTGTGCTGGTCGCGTCGTGCCGCGCGGACGGCAAGCTGCGCGGCGAGCCGATCCCGGCGCGCGCGGAGGTGCTGACCGCGACTCCGGATTTGGAGCGCGTGCAGAGGCTTCTGATCGAGCGCTACACGCTCTCGTACCGCATCGTGATGCTGATCTACCGGGTCGGGCGCCGTCTCCGCGGCCGGCGCAGCGTCGCCGACGGCGCGGCGCTGGCGATCACGATCGAATAGCACAGCGCCTCGGCCGGATAGACGCGAGCGGCCCGGGCCG
>DASTIC010000336.1:0-5478 GCA_035717845.1 Solirubrobacteraceae bacterium | reverse complement strand
GGGCCCCGGCCGACCCTAACCGGGTCACCCGAACCCCGCCAAGCCGGTCGGCGCCTCGCGTCCTACGCGGTAGCCTGCCGCCCGTGCCGGGACCCGACGTCTATGCGTCCGCGCCGGCCGGCTGGCGGACGCGGGTCGGGTCGGCGGCTGCCGCCAGGGCTCGGGCGCGGCGGCACGCGCGGTTCGTGTCGCTGATGCGCCCGGACCCGGGGACGCGGATCGTGGATGTGGGCTGCGGCCCGCTCGGGCTGCGGGCGTTCGCCCCCGAGCTGGACGTCACCGGCGTGGACCTCGAGCACCGGCCCGACTATCCCGGCCCGTTCGTGCAGGCCGACGCGACGCGGCGGCTGCCGTTCGAGGACGGGGCGTTCGACCTCGCGTACTCGAACAGCCTGATCGAGCACCTGCCCCCGGGCGACCGCGCAGCCTTCGCGGCGGAGGTGAAGCGCGTGGCGCGACGGTGGTGGGTGCAGACCCCCGCCTTCGGCTTCCCGCTCGAGCCGCACGCGCTGCTGCCGTTCGCGCACTGGCTGCCGCCCGCGCTGCGCAGGCCCTACTGGCGGCTCGGGATCGCCGGGGGCTGGGAGGAGATCAGCCTGCTGCGCCGCGGTGAGCTGGCCGCGCTGTTCGGGGAGCCCGTGATCGCCGAGCGGCTCGGGCCGCTGGCGAAGAGCTGGATCGCCGTGCGGGCGTAGCATCGAGAGAGATGGAGGTGACGGTCGCAGCGACGCTCTGGGGCCTGTTCTCGGCGTTCCTGATCTTCCCGCTGCTCGGGCTCCCGCGGTTCCTCCACCGGGCGGCCGGAACGCTGCTGGCCGCCGAGCTCGTCGCCTTCGGGATCTGGCACTTCGGGAGCGAGGGCTGCGCCGCGCGTCCGTGTGCGCCGTTCGCGGAGACCGGGCGCACCGCCGCGTCGCTCGACATCCCACTTCTCTCGCTCGCGCTGCTCGCGTTCGCCATGATCCTCGGCTTGCGCATCTGGAGGCTGCACCGATGAGGGTCCTCGTGACCGGATCGCGGGGAAAGGTCGGCTCGGCGACCGTCGCCGCGCTGCACGACGCCGGGCACGAGGTGACGGCCTCGGACCTCGGCGCGCCGGTGTTCGAGCGCCCGCCGGCCGGCGGGCCCGAGTACCGGCAGGCGGATCTCACGCGCCCGGGCGACGCCTACGCGATCACCTACGGCCACGACGCGGTGATCCACGCGGCCGCGATCCCCGACCCGCAGCACAACCCGCCGGCGACGGTGTTCGAGAACAACCTGATGGCCACGTTCAACGCGATCGAGGCCGCCGTCCGCCTCGGGGTCTCCCGCTTCGTGCACGTGTCGAGCGAGACGGTCCCGGGCTTCTTCTTCGCCGAGCGCCCCTTCATCGCCGAGTACGCGCCGATCGACGAGGAGCATCCCGCCCGGCCCCAGGACCCGTACGCGCTCGCGAAGCACTTCGGCGAGCAGCTGATGGACGCGGCCGTCCGGCGCTCGGACATCCGCGCGATCTCGATCCGCCCGTCCTGGGTGCAGTGGGAGGGCAACTACGACCACAACCTCGGGCCGTGCCTGCGCGACCCCGCCGAGGGCAGCGCGAGCTTCTGGAGCTACATCGACGTCTACGACCTCGCCGACGCGCTGCGGCTGGCCGCCGAGAGCGACCTCCCGGGCCACGAGACGATGTACATCGCGTCGCCGGACAACTGCGCGAACCGCCCGCTCGAGGAGATGATCCGCCGCCACCACGGCGACGCGGTCGAGATCCGCCCGCACGACCGCGAGGACGCCTCCGGCACGTCGATCAGGCGCGCGCGAGAGCGACTCGGCTACTCCCCCACCCGCTCCTGGCGCGACTACCTCACCGAGGACGGCACGCTCAAGCCAGAGGCCCGCGAGCGGCTCGAGCGCGGCGAGACGGGCGTGCAGCGCGGCCGCGCGGTCGGCTAGGCGCTCGCCGGCTCAGGCTCGCGCTCGCGCGGCACGCGGGCGGCCTCGTATGCCGCGTCCTCGTCGAGCGTCTCCGCCGCCAGCAGCGCCTCGGTCAAGGAATCCAGCCGCTCGCGGTGCTCGGTGAGCAGCCGGGTGACCGCCTCGTGCGCTTCTTCGACGATCCGCCGGACCTCCTCGTCGACCAGCCGCTGCGTGGTCTCCGACACCTGGGCGGCGCCTGGGAGCAGCGGGTTCTGGGCCTCGCTCGGGATGACCGCGATCGGGCCGATCGTCCGGCTCATGCCCCAGCGGCCGACCATCTGGCGGGCGATCGCGGTGAGCTGCTGGATGTCGGACTCGGCGCCGGCGCTGATCGAGTCGTACACGACCTCCTCCGCCACACGGCCTCCCAGCGCGACCTTGATGCGGGTGATCAGGTACTCCTCGTCGAGGCTCGTGCGCTCCTCGTCGGGCGCCGAGATCGTCACGCCGAGCGACATCGTGCGCGGGATGATCGAGACCTTGCGAACCGGGTCGGCGCCGGGCGTGAGCATCCCGACCAGCGCGTGGCCGGACTCGTGGTACGCGGTGCGGCGCTTCTCCACCTCGGAGAGCACCATCCCCCGCGGCGCGCCGAGCACGATCTTCTCGAGCGAGTCGGTGAAGTCGGCCATCGTGACCCGCTCGTGGCCGCGCCGGGCCGCGAGCAGGGCGGCCTCGTTGGAGAGGTTGGCGAGGTCGGCGCCGACCATCCCGGGGGTCGTGGCGGCGAGCCGCTCGAGGTCCACGTCGTCGGCGAGCGGCAGCGAGCGGGTGTGGACGGCGAGGATCTGCTGCCGCCCCTCCTTGTCGGGCGCCGGCACCGTGACCCGGCGATCGAAGCGGCCGGGGCGCAAGAGCGCCGCGTCGAGGACCTCGGGACGGTTGGTGGCGGCGAGCACGATGACGGCGGCGCTCGACTCGAAGCCGTCCATCTCCGTGAGGATCTGGTTCAGCGTCTGCTCGCGCTCGTCGTTGCCCCCCAACGAGGCGCCGGAGCTGCGCGACCGGCCGATGGCGTCGAGCTCGTCGATGAAGATGATCGCCGGCTGGGACTCCTTGGCCTGCTTGAAGAGATCGCGCACGCGCGAGGCGCCGATGCCGACGATCGCCTCCACGAACTCGGACGCCGAGACCGAGAAGAACGGCGCCCCCGCCTCGCCCGCGACGGCCCGCGCCAGCAGCGTCTTGCCCGTGCCCGGCCGCCCGGCGAGCAGCACGCCGCGCGGGATCCGCCCTCCGAGCTTGCGATAGCGATCCGGGTTCTTGAGGAAGTCGACGACCTCGGTGAGCTCGCTCTTGGACTCGTCGATCCCGGCGACGTCGGCGAACGTGACCTTGGTCTGCGCCCCCTCGATCCGCCGCGCCCCCGAGCGACCGAACGCGCCCAGCGCGTTCAGCTGCCCGCCGGAGGCGCGACGGGAGAGCCACACGAACAGCGCGACGAGCAGGATCACCGGCCCGAAGCCGAGGATCAGGTTGAGCAGGAAGCCGCGCCCCTCGTTGACGGGCTCGGCCTCGATCACCACGTCGTGGTTCTGGAGCAGGCTCGACAGCTGCACTTCGTTGGCGAATGCCGGGATCGTGGTCTCGAAGTTCTTGGCCGGCTCGGCGTCGTGCGGGTAGCGGACCTCCTTCTTGAACTCGCCGGAGACCGACTGCTCGCCCGTGGCCGAGATCTTCCTGACGTTGTCCTGCTCGACCTGGTCGAGGAACGTCGGGTTGTAGGGGATCGTCACCGAGCGCTCGCGCCCGGGGGCGAACAGCGCGACGGTGACGTAGTTGAGGACCAGCAGGAGCGCGACCAGCATCCAGAACCGGCCGCCGATCCCGCGCAGCGGCCGCCACCGGCCGCCCTCCTGCTCCTGATCGCGGGAGGGCGGCATTCGCGGGCGGCGTTCGTGCGGGGCCTCTGCCATGCCCCACTGATGCTAAGCCACTACAGCCATCCCGGCACCACGAACACCAGCCAGGCGATCGGCGGAGCGATCAGGACCATGCTCATGCCCCACTGCATCAGGCGCTTGAACACGTAGTCGCGCTTCTCCTCCGGCGTGTTGGCCACGGTCAGCGCGCCGCTGGTGGAGAACGGGCTCGAGTCGACCACCGAAGAGGAGATCGACAGCGCGATGATGAGCGCCACCGCCCCGATCGCTCCCGTCTCCAGGAACGGCACCGCCAGCGGGATCAGCGCGCCGAGGATGCCGGTGGTCGACGCGAACGCCGACACCGCGCCACCGACGTAGCAGATCAGCAGCGCCGCGAACGTCGCCGCGCCGATGGCGGCGACCTGTTCGCCGAGCCAGTCGATCGAGCCGAGCGTCTCGAGCAGGCTGACGTAGGTCACGATGCCGCAGATCAGCAGCACGGTCGGCCACGCCACCTTGCCGACGGCTTCCTTGGTCGCCTGCGGCATGAACAGCCCCAGCACGACGGCGATCGACAGCGCGACGAAGCCGACGTCGACGTCGAACGCGAGCGCGACGACGATCAGCGTGGCGATGCCGATCAGCGTCAGGACCTTGTCGCGGTCGAGCTCGGGCATATCCCCCGCGTCGGCGGTCGCCACCGAGCCGCCCGCCATCGGCGGCGCGCCGGTCGTGGCCGCCTCCTGCTTCTTGCGCCGCTCGAAGCGTCCGGCCGTCTCCCCTACCTCCTGCCGCCGACCGATCAGCTTCCGCCCGCCGAACAGGAAGAAGACGATGACGCTGAGCACGAAATTGAACACGAACGACGAGACGAACAGCAGCGTGGCGTTCTCAGCGAGGTCCTCGCGCTCCACCACGCCGTTGACGATCGACCCGAACACGCTGATCGGCGAGAACCCGCCGGCGGTCGCCCCGTTGATGACCATCAGCCCCATGAGCACGGGGTTGATCCCGTAGGTGAGCGCGAACCCGATCGCGATAGGCACGACGATCGCCACCGCGCCCGGCACGACGGCGCCCGACGCCGTAAGCACCGCGGTGATCAGGAAGAACACCCACGGGATCGCCGCCACGCGCCCGCCGACGGCGCGTACCGAGGCGTGGACGAGCCAGTTCACGGTGCCGTTGCTCGACGCGATGCCGAACAGGTACGTGACGCCGACGAGGATGATGAAGAGGTCGCCCGGGAAGCCGAGGAAGATGTCGTCCTCGGACACGCCCATGGCGGTTCCCACCACGAACGCGGCGACGATCCCCAGCACGCCCATGTTGACCGGCATCGTGGTGCCGATCAGGAAGATCAGGACGAGGACCAGAAGTGAGATGAGCTCGTTGGACATGGCTTATAGCGCCTCCCTGACGATCTGAACCGGGTGGCGCGCCTCTCGCCCCACCCCGTGCGCGATCTGCTGACGACATGAGACCCCGGTCGCGGCGACCAGGGTGCCGGCGTCCTCCCTGCGCAACGCCGGGAACAGCCTCGACTCCCCGATCTGCATCGACAGCTCGTAGTGCTCGGCCTCGTAGCCGAACGATCCCGCCATCCCGCAGCAGCCGGCGTCGAGCTCGACCACCTCGGCGCCCGGGATGCGCC
>DASTIC010000335.1:0-17522 GCA_035717845.1 Solirubrobacteraceae bacterium | reverse complement strand
CCGGACGGGCTCGTCGACGTTCCCGCGGAGACGGATCACGACGCCCGCAGCGCGCTCGGCGCGCGGAGCGGGAGATCGGCGCGGACGACCGTGCGTCCGGGCGCGGACTCGATGTCGAGCCGGCCGTGGGCGAGCGCGACCCGCTCGCGCATGCCGATCAGGCCGAACCCCTCGACGCGCGCGTCCGGATCGAAGCCGCGCCCGTCGTCGGTCACCTCGATCCGCACCACGTCGTAGTCGAGCGCGACGCCGACCCGCACCGACTCGGCATTTGCGTGCTTGGCGATGTTGGTCAGCGCCTCCTGGACGAGCCGGTACACCGTCGTCTCGAGCTCAGCGTCGAGCCGGCCTCCGACCGCGACCTCCACCCCCACCTCCAGCCCCTCGACGGCGGCGAGGCGCTGTCCCAGGCTTTCGATCGCGGGCGCGAGGCCGATCTCGTCCAGCGCCGCCGGGCGCAGCTCGGTGATCAGCGTCCGCAGGCTCTCGATCTCGGTGCCGATGTGCTCGAGCGACTCGCGCACGGCCTGCTCGAGCGCCTCGGGCGAGCCACGGCGCAGTGCCGAGCCGAGCAGCACCTGGAGCCCGCCGAGGGCCTGAAGCGTCTGATCGTGCAGCTCGCGCGCCCAGCGCCGGCGTTCCTGCTCGGCGGCGAGCAGCGAGTGGCGCAGGCGCTCCTCGGCCACGGAGCGCGCGGTCGCCACCGCGGTGGCGGCGCTCGCCGCGAAGCCGAGGACGAGCCGCTCCTCCTCGTCGCCGAACCCGCCCGGCCCGTCGAGCCGGTCGAAGGCGGCGAGCAGGCCGAGCGGCGTGTTGCGGTAGACGAGCGGCACCAGCAGCGCCGTCGTGGCTCCCGTGACGCCGAGGTTCTGGTCGGAGATCCGCAGCCGCGACGCCACGTCGTCGATCCGCTCGGGGCGGCCGGAGAAGAGCACGTCGCCCGGCGCCGAGTCGGGGATCGGGAAGCGGCCGCCGAGCGCAGCGGGGGCGACCTGACCGGCGCCGGCGGCGAGGTGGAACTCCTCTCCGTCGACCAGCAGGAGGACGACCGAGCGGGCGTCGAGCAGCGCCCGGCCGCGCTTGACGACGAGCTCGAGCACGCGGTCCAGGTCGGTCTCGCTGCCGACCGCGCGGGCGATCGCGGCGGTCGCCTCCAGGCGGCGGAGGGCGCGCTCGGCCTCGGCGCGGCGGCGTCCCGCGTCCTCGTACAGGCGGGCGTTGTCGACGGCCAGGGCAGCCCAGTCGGCGAGTACCACCGTCGCCGCCTCGTCCGCCTCGTCGAACGGGCCTCCGGCCTTCTCGGTCAGGTACAGGTTGCCCCACGGCTCGCCGCGGATCACGACCGGCACGCCCAGGAAGGTCCGCATCGGTGGGTGGTGGGCCGGGAACCCGTACGAGCGCGGATGGGCGCTGACGTCGTCGAGCCGGAGCGGCGCCGGATCCCGGATCAGCTCGCCGATCACGCCATGGCCGCGCGGGAGGTCCCCGATCGCCTCGCGCGCGGCGCGATCGATGCCGCGGGTGACGAACCGCTCGAGCCGGCGCCGGTCCTCGTCGAGGACGCCGATCGCCGCGTAGTTCGCCCCGGTGAGCTCGCAGGCCACCCGCAGCAGCTCCTCGAGCACCGCGTCGACCTCCAGCTGCGCCACCAGGCCTCGCCCGGCCTGGAGCAGGGCCGCCAACCGCGTCTCGTCGAGCGTGCCGAGCCTCACCCGTCCCAATTCAACCAATCCGTAGAAACCCGCAACCGGTCCGCGGACGGCTTCGGACGATGGGGGGCACGTGTGCCCCGATGCTGAGGGCATCGCATCGACCCCGAAAGGAACCGCCATGTCGCCCGAGCACACCGCCGGCTCCGTGCTGCTCCCGATCTTCGCGCTCGCGACCGTGATCGCGACGATCGCCATCGCCGCCGTCGTCGCCTACCCGAGCACGTTCGCCGCGGCCGCCGCGCTGACGATCGTGATCGCGTTCGGCTGCGCGATCGTGGCCCTGCTGGGCCGCGTCATCGGTCCCGACGAGCACTGATGCGCGTCCTCGTCACCGCGGCGAGCCGCCACGGCGCCACCCACGACATCGGCGAGGCGATCGCGCGCGGGCTCGCCGACCGCGGCGTCGAGGCCGAGTTCCGCCCGACCGAGTGGCTCGAGTCGCTCGACGGCTACGACGCCGTCGTGGCCGGCAGCGCCGTCTACGTCGGCCGCTGGCTCGAACCGGCGCGGGACCTGATCGAGACGCACGCCGCCACCCTCGCCGCCCGGCCGGTGTGGCTCTTCAGCTCCGGTCCGCTCGGCCCTCCGGAGGCGCTCAAGCCCGACGGGGATCCTGTCGACGTCGAGCACCTGATGGCCGCGTCGCACGCGCTCGGGCACCGGATGTTCGCCGGCCGCCTCGACCGCAAGCTGCTCGGCTTCGGCGAGAAGGCGGTGGTGGTCGCCGTGCGCGCGCCGGAAGGCGACTTCCGCGACTGGGAGGCGATCGACGGCTTCGCCGGTGAGGTCGCCGAGCGCCTCTCGCTTCCGGCATCCTTGCGGTGATGACCGTGGGCGACGTCACCGTCGTGATCGCGGACGACCACGCGGTCGTGCGCAAGGGACTGCGCATGCTGGTCGACTCCGAGCCGGACCTGCGCGTGGTGGCCGAGGCGGGAACGGTGCCGGACGCGCTGCGGATGGCGCGCGCCCACCGACCCACGGTGCTCGTCCTCGACCTCAACATGCCCGGCGGCTCGAGCCTCCAGGAGATCCCGACGATCCGCGAGCAGGCCCCGGCGACCGCGATCGTCGTGCTGACGATGCAGAACGATCCGTCGTTCGCCCGCCAGGCACTCCAGTCGGGGGCGCGCGGGTTCGTGCTCAAGGAGTCGGCCGACGACGAGCTGCTGGAGGCGATCCGGCTCGCCGCCGCCGGCGACACCTATCTGAACCCGCGCCTCGGCGCACGGCTCGCCGCGCAGCCGTCCGAGCCGGCCGGGCCGCCCGACGACCTCTCCGAGCGCGAGCTGGAGGTGCTGCGGCTGATCGCGCTCGGCCACACGAACGCCGAGATCGCCGGCCAGCTCTACCTCAGCGTCCGCACCGTCGAGTCCCACCGCTCGCACATCCAGCAGAAGACGCGCCGGTCCTCGCGCGCCGAGCTGGTGCGCTACGCGCTCGAGCACGGCCTCGTCGAGGTCTAGCCGGCCAGCGGGCTTGTACGGATCGCGTCCGCGGTGCGCCCCGGATGCGGGCGCGTCGCCGCGGCGCGAGGCTGGGGGCATGAAGCTCAGGTTCCGCAAGCGCCCTCGCCGAGTCGACGCCCTCCGGCGGTGCCCGGAGTGCGGCGGCCGGCTCCCGTGCCCGATGAGCCGGGAGCCCGCCGGTGACGAGCACTGGTGGGTCCGGCTGCGGTGCGGCGACTGCGGGGCCTGGTATGAGGTCACGATCTCCAACGAGCGCGCCCGGCGCTTCGACGCCGAGTTCGACGCGGACATGCGGGCGATCGCGCGCGCCCTCGAGGAGCTGTCGCCCGTCGCCGGTCCGTAGAAACCCGCAGCAGGTTCGCGGACGCTCCAGGTGGGCGAGCCCGCGCCGGCTCTCGATCCTGGGGGCATGACGCTCCCCTTCGCCCACGAGACCTGGTTCGACCACGGCAGCTATCCCACCGACTGGGGGTTCGCGGCCGAGACGCTGACGCTCGCCCTCCTGGCCGCCGCGGTGCTCGTCACCGTGCTCGTGCGGCTGCTCGCCCGCGCGCGCGACGGAGTCGACGTCCCGGCGCTCGCCCGCCTCGTTCCCTTCGTGCCGTTCGCCATCCGGCTCCATCTGGCGGTCTCGATGGTCGGGTTGCTGTCGCTGGGCTTCTACCTATCGCCGGCGATGGACCTCGAGGCGGACCTGGCCGGGATCCTGCTGGGCGCCAACATGGCGGTGGTCGCGATCACCATGGCCACGGGCTTCAAGGCCCGCTGGGGAGCGGCGCTGCTCGTCGCGGCCGGGCCGCTCGGCATGATCGAGTTCGGCGTCTGGCCCGTGCTCCAGCGCGTCGACCTGCTCGGCCTGGCCGTCTTCGTCCTCCTCGCCGGGCCTGGCCGCTGGTCGGCCGACCACGAGACCGGCGCGGCCGCCGAGCCGAGCCTGGTCGACCATGCCCGGGCGATCTGGGCGCTGAAGGTCGCCGCCGGCCTCGCGCTGATCGTCGTGGCCTTCGCGGAGAAGCTGGCAACGCCCGACCTCGCCGTGCAGTTCCTCGTCGACCATCCCGAGCTCAACGTCGCCCAGCAGCTCGGGATCGGCATGAGCGACCTCGAGTTCGCGCGCTTCGCCGGCGCCGTCGAGGTGCTGTTCGGGCTCCTGCTCATCTCGGGCGCGCTGCCGCAGGCGATCATCCTCATCGCCGGCATCCCGTTCAACGCGACGCTGTGGTTCTTCGGCGCCAACGAGCTGATGGGGCACCTGCCGATCTACGGCGCGATGCTCGCCGTCCTCGTCTACGGCTCGGACCCGCGGCTGCGTCCCGCCGCGTCGGCGCTGCTCCCGCCTGGCGTCCGCTTCGCCCTCAGCGGGCGACGGAGCGCCCCGCGGCGACGAGCTCGTCGAGCCGAACCAGCTTGACGCGGGGGCGGCCCTGGGGCTCTCCCGCGCGGCGCTCGTGCTCGTCGATCGCCTGCCAGCCCTCCCAGACCACGGCGTCCGGGGCGCAGGTTGACAGCCACTCGGCGCACTCGTCGGCGTCGGGCGAGGCCGGTGAGCCGAGCCGTCCCGCCTCGGCGTCGGCCACGATCCTGGCCACCGTGTCGGCGGCGTCCTTCTTGTTCGTGCCGATCACGCCGCTCGGCCCGCGCTTGATCCACCCCACGGCGTACTCGCCGGGATGGGCGCGGCCCTCCTCGTCGCAGACGCGCCCGCCGTCGTTGCGGATCAGGCCGCGGCGGTCGTCGAACGGGATGTCGCCGATCGGGCGGCCGCGGTAGCCGATCGCCCGCAGCACGAGGCCGCAGCCGAGCACCTCCTCCTCGCCGGTGGGCACGGCGCGGCCGCCCTCGAGGCGGTTGCGCGCCAGGCGGATGCCGGTGACCGGCCCGTCCGCGCCTTCGCCGAGGATCTCGAGCGGCGAGCGGAGGAACTTCAGCGAGATGCGCCGGCCCGCGCTGCCTGGCGGGCGCTCCGCGAAGCCCTTCAGGATCTCGACGTTGCGGCGGACCGTCGGGGTCGCGTCGTCGGGGACCTCGACGTCGACCTCGGAGGGGTCGACCTGGACGTCGACGCCGGCCATCTCCCCCAGCTCGCGCAGCTCGGGGTTGGTGAACGCCGCCTGGGCCGGACCGCGGCGGCCGAGGATGACCACCTCCTGCACCTGGCCGGCGGCGAGCGGGCCGAGCGCGTGGTCGGCGGTGTCGGTGATCGCCAGCTCGTCGGGGTCGAGCAGCAGCA
Source organism: Solirubrobacteraceae bacterium (assembly GCA_035717845.1). Lineage (GTDB taxonomy): Bacteria > Actinomycetota > Thermoleophilia > Solirubrobacterales > Solirubrobacteraceae > DASSUW01. The sequence goes on along the minus strand of DASTIC010000335.1, from coordinate 12,111 downwards.
TGCGGGCCACGTCGGTCGCCACGTTGCCGTTGCCGATCACGACCGCCCGCTCGGCGGTGAGGTCGAACGACTCGTCGGCTGCGTCGGGGTGGCCGTTGTACCAGGCGACGAAGCGCGTCGCGGGGTAGGAGCCGGGCCGATCCTCGCCCGGGATCCCGAGCCGGTTGTCATCGGCCGTGCCGAACGCGTAGAGGACCGCGTGGTAGTGCTCGAGCAGCTCCGCCCGGGACACGTGCTCGCCCAGCGTCACGCCCCCGAAGAAGCGGAATCCCGGCTTGCGCGCGGTCTTCTCGTACGCGCGCGTGACGGTCTTGATCTTCGGGTGGTCGGGAGCCACGCCCGAGCGCACGAGCCCGAACGGCGTCGGCAGCATGTCGAGCAGGTCGACCTCGAAGCCGGCGCCCAGAAGCTGGTCGCATGCGTAGAAGCCGGCCGGGCCGGCACCAATCACCGCAATTCTCATCGTCTTTCAGGGTACGAGGCGGCTGGCCTCGTCGCGTTCGCGCCGGATCGGGCCGGATGCGCTGCGCAGGGAGCCGCCCTCGCGGCCCGCGCGATGGCCGATGATCTCGGCGAGCACGGCGATCGCGGTCTCCTCGACCGTCGAGGCGCCGACGTCGAGCCCGCAGGGGGCGAAGACGCGCCCGATGTCGTCGTCGTCGACGCCCGCCTCCCGCAGCCGCTCGTTGCGGTCGAGCGTCGTCTTGCGGCTGCCGAGCGCGCCGATGTAGCCGGCGCCGCTCTCGAGCGCCGCCTGCACCGCGGGCACGTCGAGCTTCGGGTCGTGCGTGAAGACGAGCACCGCGTCGCGCGGGCCGAGCGTGCCCGCCTCCAGCACGGCGTCCGGCCAGCCGGCGACGATCTCGGCGGCGGCCGAGAAGCGCGGGGACTCGAGGAACGCGCGGCGGGGATCGGCGATCGTCACGCGGTACCCGAGCCCGCGCGCCATCGGCGCCAGCGCGGCCGCGAAGTCGATCGCCCCGAAGATCACCATCCGCGGCGGCTCGGCGAAGGCGGCGACGTGGACCCGTAGCCCGGTGCCGAGCGTCGCCCCGTCCTCGCCGTAGGAGCGCACCGTCGACTGCCCCTGGACCACGAGGCCCCGCGCCTCCCGCTCGACGTTGGCCTCGAGCAGCGGCGGCCCGCCGAGCGACCCCACCCGCGAGTCGGCGTCGACGTACATCTTCGCGCCCGCGCGCGGGCCGTCGAGCAGCGTCGCCACGGCCGCCGGGCGCTCCTCGACGACCGCCTCGAGGCCGGACAGCGTCGCCTCCCGCGCGTCACCGGCGATCTCGTGGATGAAGATGTGCACGGTCCCGCCGCACATGAGCCCGACCGTGCCGGCCAGCTCGTCCGAGATGCCATAGGTCTCGAGCCGCGGCGGGCCCCCGCCCGCGAGCAGGTCCAGCGCCGCCTGCGCGACGGCGCCCTCGACGCAGCCACCGGTGACCGAGCCCTCGAGCGTCCCACCCTCCTCGACGTACACGCTCGCGCCCACGTCGAGCGGCGCCGAGCCGTCGACGGCGACGAGGGTCCCGGCCACGACGCGCCGCCCGTCGCGCAGCCACTCGGCGACGACTCCGGCGGTGTGCTGGACCGGGCGCTTCATGCAACCGGAAGATAGCTGTCGCGCGCGCTATCCCGGGGCGGGCTCGGGCAGAGGCCGCGAGGCGATGCCCTCCACGGCGCGCATGCCGGGCAGGAGCAGCGCGCCGAACGTCACGACCGCGCCGATCATGCCCGCGCCGATCAGCGTGGCCTGCACGCCGATGGCGCCGCTCACCGGCCCCGTGAGGGCGAACGACAGCGGCAGCAGGCCGATCGAGATCAGCCAGTCGAGGCTCGATACGCGGCCGAGCAGCTCCGTCGGGACGTGGCGCTGCTTGGCGGTCGCCCAGACGATCGTCCCCGCGGTCTCGAGCGCGTTGAAGGCAAGGCTCACGATCATCAGCTGCCACACGGCGCCGGCCACCCCGTAGCCGGCCACGGCGATCGTCGCCAGCGTCCAGGTGACGTACATGAACGTGATGTCGCGCCGCGGGAGTCCCCGCTGGCCCAGCACGACCGCACACAAAACGGACCCGATGCCCCCCGCGGCGAAGACCAGCCCGAGATCCGCCGCGCTGCCGTGCAGGTCGTTCTTGATCAGGAACGGCAGGAGGACCTCAACCGGTCCCATGAAGAGCAGGTAGGCGATGGCCGCGCTCGCGAAGGTCGCCCACAGCCACACGTGGCTGCGGATGTATGCGAAGCCGGCCCGGATGTCACCGGCGACGGAGGTCGGCTCGGCGCTCGGGATGCGAGCGCGACGCCTCATCGCCAGCACGGCCGCCGCGGACACCCCGAACGAGGCTGCGTCGAGCGCGAATGCGGCTCCCACGCCCACCGCGTCGATCAGCAGCCCGCCGACCGCGGGGCCCGCGAGGCGTAGCGCCGCCGGGCGCACCAGCTGGTCGAGGGCGTTCGCCTGCGCAAGCTCGTCTTCCGGCAGGACCTCCGGCGTGATCGCGTCGAACGCCGGCCCGAAGAACGCGGCGGCTGCGCCGTAGCCGGCGACGAGCGCGACCATGTGCCACAGCTCGAGCGCGCCCGTGAGTGAGAGGAACGCGAGCACGCCTACGAGCAGGCCGCGGCCCGCATCGGCCGCCAGCATCACCTTGCGGCGGTCGACTCGGTCGCTCACCACCCCCCCGACGAGCAGGAACACGATCGTCGGCACCGTCATGGCGATGCCGACGAGCGACAGCGCCGTCGGGGCGTTGGAGAGCTCGTACGCCTGCCAGGCGATGGCCACCAGGAACACCCCGTCGCCGAGCAGCGACACGCACATCCCGCCCCACAGCAGCCGGAACTCGCGGTGCCGGAAGGGCGCGAGTAGCCGGACCCGGCTCACGCCGCCGGGACGATCCAGCCCCTCGTAGCTATGGAGCATCGGCCGCGCTGAGCTCGCGGACCGGTGTGGAGGCCGCGTGCGCGCGCAGGAACTCGAGCATGCTGTCGCCGTCCATCGGCTTCGCGAAGTGGTAGCCCTGCCCAAGCTCGCATCCGAGGCCCCTCAGCGTGTCGCACTGCTCGGCGTACTCGATCCCCTCGGCGACGATGTCGAGCCGGAGCGTCTTCCCGAGGGCAACGACAGCCGTCGCAAGACCAGACGCTTCCGGCGTTGCGCCGGCGCGCAGGAACGAGCGGTCCATCTTGAGGATGTCGACAGGCAAGCGGCTGAGGTAGCTGAGGGACGAGTAGCCCGTGCCGAAGTCGTCCATGGCGAGCCGCACGCCGAGCGACTTGAGCTCCTCGAGCCGCTCGATCACGAGGTCGGTGTCGTTCATCATCACCGACTCGGTGATCTCCAGTGTGAGGTCGCCCGCGTCGAGGCGCGACTCTGCGAGCGCGTCGCGGACATCGCCCACGATGTCGCTGTGCTGGAGCTGCTTGACCGACAGGTTGATCGCCATCGACAGCGGGGCCCCGAGCGGGTGCAGGGTCTGGAACGCCTTCGCGCGACGGCATCCCTCGCGCAGCACCCACCGTCCGAGCGGCACGATCAGGCCCATCTCCTCGGCGAGCGGGATGAACTGGTCGGGCCCGATCATGCCGCGCTCGGGGTGCCGCCAGCGCACAAGCGCCTCCATACCCGCGACCGAGCCGTCCGCGAGCCGGACGACCGGCTGGAAGTTGAGCTCGAGCTGGTCGGAGGTGATCGCGCGCTGGAGGTCGGCACGCAGCTCGAGGCGCTCGAGCACCCCCTCGTGCATGGCCGGCTCGAACAGCCGGTAGCCGCCCTTGCCGTCGCGCTTGGCGATGTACATCGCGGCGTCTGCGTTGCGGATGAGCTCGTCGGCGTCGCCCGTCACGTCGCCATCGACGACCGAGATGCCCAGGCTGGCGCGCACGGCCAACTGCTTGTGCTCGACGGATAGCGGGGCGCCGAGCACCTCGAGGATCCGCTCGGCCGTGTCGGCCGCGGTCTGCGGCCCGTCGACGTCCTCGAGCAGGATGGCGAACTCGTCGCCGCCGAAGCGGGCCGCGGTGTCGCTTGCGCGAATGCTCGCGGTCAGACGTTTCGCGACCTCCCGGAGCACCTCGTCGCCCGCCGCGTGGCCGAGACTGTCGTTGATGGTCTTGAAGTCGTCGAGGTCGACGAAGATGACCGCCAGCGCGCAGCGCTCGCGCCGCGCACGAGCGACCGCATGGCGCACCCGCTCGCCGAACAGCGCGCGGTTGGCGAGGTTCGTCACCGGGTCGTGGAACGCCTGGTGGGAAAGCTGCTCCTCGAACGCCTTGCGCTCGCTGACATCGCGGCCGTTCAGGACGATGCCGTGGACGTGCTCGTCGTCGAGCAGGTTCGTGTGCAGGATCTCGAACTGACGCACGCTCCCGTCCCGGTGGCGCAGGGAGCACTCCAGGACCTGCGCCTCGCTGCCTGCATACATCCCGCCGTCCGCGAGCAGGTGCAGGAGGCGGCCGTGCTCTGCCGAGTCGACGAGGCGGGCGAACGGCATGCCGACGACGTCCTCCGGGCGGTAGCCCAGCACGCGCTCGATCGACGGGCTCTGGTAGACGACGGTCGCGGCAGAGTCCAGCACCGTGATGAGGTCGCTCGAGTGCTGCACCAGCGAACCGAAGCGCGCCTCGCTCGTGCGGCGGTGGACTTCTTCGGTCAGCGCCGCGCTCTCGAGCGCAAGCGACACCTGGGTGGCCAGGGCCTTGAGCGTCGTGCGGACGGTGCGGGACATGCCGTCGTCGCAGGCGACCACGAGCAGTCCGCGGAGCTCGCCTCGCACCGAGAGGCCGAGCACGCACGACGACGACCGATCGTGCGGGAGCCGCAGCTCGGCTCGCGATGCCTGATCGAGATGCAGGAGCGCCGCACCGTCGGCCTCGGCGGCGCCGGTCAGTAGCGTCTCGGTGGTCCGAGCGGAGAGCGTCCGCGGCGACTGCTCGCGAACGGCGGGCTCCATCGCCACGACGCTCAGCTCACCGTCCTCGACGGTGCAGAGCAGCGCCGCGGTCTCGCGATCGACCAGCGAGCGCGCCGCGTCGAGGGCCGCGTGATGGATGTCCTCGCGGCGCGTCGCGGCGACGAGTGCGTCGCCCGCAGCACGGAGGATGCGCTCGCGGCTCACCGATCGCTCCTGCTGGTGCACGAGGCCGGCGATGCGCACGACCACGAGGCCGAAGAGCACGATCGACGCAACATTGACGACGATCAGGTCATCCGTCTGCTCGATCTCCTGTGCCATCTCGATCACCGGCGCGATCACCGCCGCTGTGAGCAACAGCGAGAGGCGAACCGGCCTGAGCCGCATGTCGCGATCGGGCGCCGCCTGCTCGAGCTCGCGCATCGACGGATGAAGCGCAGCCGCGCCCCACAGCAGGTAGAACGCGATCCACCCCGCGTCGAGCGTGAGCTGACCGGTGTACGTGCCGTTGAGCGTGACGAGGCCGTAGACGAAGTCCGTCAGCAGGAGCGTGACGATGCTCCCTGCGAGCAGGTAGAACGCAGGCGCTCGCTTGCCGGCATCGACGGCGAGGCGGATGGCCGCCGCCAGCAGGAGGATGTCGCCGAGCGGATAGGCGATCGAAACGAGCTTGGGGATGACCGACAGCTGGTCGTCGCGTAGATAGGGGGCGATCAGCGCCACCCACGAGATCAGCGCCAGCCCGAGCGTCATGATCAACGAGTCGATGACGCCGGCGCGGTCGCCCTCCGGGTTACGGCGCCTCACGAGCAAGAACAGGCCCACCATCAGCGCCGGGTAGACGAGGAGGTACGCCGCGTCGCCCAGCGACGGGAACGGGACCTCGCTCCCGAGCAGAAGCTCGTAGCTGTAGGTGTAGACGTCGCCGAGCCAGAAGAGGAACAGCCCGGCCGCGAAGCACCACCACGGCGCCGGTGACGCCGGCCGGTATCGGCGCAGGCCGACGAGGATCGCGACCACGGGCGAGAGCCCGAGCACGTTCATCACGATCGGGTTGCCGGCAAACGGCGGGACCAGCACGTAGAGCGAGCAGAGCAGCCCGCCAACCGCGAGATGCACCTGCCAGAGCGGGAACGCGAGTCCGGTCCCCCGCCGCATGCTCATGCCAGTCGCCAGGGCGGGTCGAGGGCGTCCGAGGCGGCGGGCATGAGCTCGTCGCTACTCGCGAGCTCCTCCAGCGCGCTGATCAGCATGTCGATCTCCGCTTCGGTGTTGGCCGCGGTCAGCTGGACGCGGAAGCCGACCTCGGCCTTGGGCACGAGCGGGAACGCGGCGAGCGTGACGTAGACGCCGCGGTCGAAGAGCAGGCGTCCCACCTCGTCGATCCGCCGGTGGTCACGAAGGGGGATCTCGACGATCGGGAAGCCCGACCGGTTCGGCGTCGCCACGCCGAGACGCTCGAGGCAGTCGAGCACGCGCCTGGTGTGCGCGCACAGCACGCGCCGGAGCTCGTCCCCGCGCTGCTCGTTGACGTCCAGGCCCGCGAGCACCGTAGCCAGCGACGCGACCGGCGACGGACCGGAGTACAGGTACGGCGGAGCGGCGACCTTCAACAGGTCCTTGACGTCGCTCGGGCACGCGATGAACGCGAGCAGCGACGAGTACGCCTTCGAGAAGCCGCCGACGAGTACGACGTTGTCGTACGTCTCGTCGAAGTGGCGCACGACGCTGTTGCCGCGGCGGCCGTATGGGGACGTCTCGTCCGGGGCCCGCTCCCCGATGACGCCGAAGCCGTGGGCGTCGTCGACGTAGAGGAGCGCGCCGTGCTCGCGGGCGACCGCCGCGAACGCACGGATGTCGGGCGCATTGCCCGTCATGCTGTTGACCCCGTCCATGCAGACGAGGCGGGTCGGATCGCGCTCGGCGCGCAGCAGCTCGGCGAGGTGGTCGGGGTCCTCGAAGCGGAAGCGCTTGACCGCCGCGCCGCGCGAGCGGGCGACCTGGCATCCGTCGTAGATCGTCTTGTGCGCCCGTGCGTCCATGAAGATCGTCCCCGAGGCGGCGAGCAGGGGGATGACCGCCATGTGGATGTGCGTGATCGTCGGCAGGACGAGCGAGTCCTCGGCGCCGAGGAGCGCCGTCAGGCGCTCCTCGATCTGCTCGTACAGCACCGGGCTCCCGAGCAGTCGCGACCAGCTGGGATGGGTGCCCCACGCCTCGAGATAGGCGGGCACCGCGTCGATGATCTCCCGGTCGAGGTCGAGCCCGAGGTAGTTGCAGGACGCGAAGTCCGCCAGCCACTGGTCGCCGACGCGGATCATGCGCCCGTCGACCTCCTCGATGACAGCGTCCATCATCGGATGTGACGCCTTGAGCGCGGACAGGTCGCGAACCGTCTCGAGCCAGTGGTCGATCCACGGACGAGGGGCGACCTCTCCACTGATCGTCGAGAAAGCAGGGCGAACGCTCATATGCCACGTTTGATCGGCTATGGGCGCAATCCGCTTGAGCGGGCGCGCTCAGCCGACGGCGGCCAGCAGCTTGGGAGCCACCTGCTTCTTGCGGCTCATCACGCCCGGCAGGTCGACCACGCCGTCGTCGGCGTCGCGCCCGAACGCGCGCTCGATCGCGAAGCGGTCGGCACCCGAGAGATACAGGCGCGTGCCCTTGGCGATGATGTCGGTGACCATCAGCGCGACGACCGCGTGGCCCTCCCGCTCGCGCACCTCGTCGAGTGCCTTGAGCACGTCCTCCTCGCGGTCGTGCAGGTCCTCGCCGACCGTCTCCACCTGCGCGATCTTCAGCGTGTGCCCGCCGGCCTCGTATTCCTTCGCGTCACGCCCGACGATCTCCTCGACCGGCACGCTCGACAGGTTCGAGGTGCGCTCGAACATCTCGCGGCCGAACTCCTCGGCCTCGACGGCCAGGACCTGCTCGAGGTAGGCGATCACCGCGCGGTCGCGCTCGGTGGTCGTCGGCGAGTTGAGGATCACGGTGTCGGAGAGGACCGCGCCGAGGAGCATCGTGGCCGCCGCCTTGCTGGGCTCCATCCCGTTCTGGCGGAACCGCTCGATCACCAGCGTGGCGGTCGAGCCGACCGGGTCGAAGGTGGCGCGCACGGGCACCCGCGTCTCGATCGAGCCGATGTGATGGTGGTCGAGGATCTCGACGATCTCGGCCTGCTCGACGCCGACGACGCTCTGCGCCTCCTCGGCGTGGTCGACGAGCAGCACGCGCCGGGGCTGCGGGTTGATGAGGTCCGAGCGGGTCACGAGGCCGACCGGCTCACCGCTCGAGCCGACCACCACGGCGGCGCGGTAGTCGACCTCCTGGATCATCTCGGAGACGTCGGCGACGAGGTCGTCGGGCCGCACGGCGAGCGGCTCGCGGTCCATCAGCGCGCGGCACGGCGCCGAGAGGGTGATCATGCGGCTGGTGACGTAGGAGTCGAGCGGCGAGACGACGACCGCCGTCCCCCGCTCGCGGGCGAGCTCGAGCACGTCGTCGGTGGGCCGGGTCCCGTTGCTGGTCACGAGCAGCGCGACGCCGACCTCGATCGCGATCCGCTGTGCGTCGGGCCGGTTGCCGACCACCACCACGTCGCCGGCGCTGAAGCCGAGCGGGAGCGACTCGGTGGCCATGGCGAGGACCCAGACGCGTCCCGTGACCTCGCGCTCGGCCTCGCCGGCCAGCAGCTCGCCCTCCAGCACGCCGGCGATCGCGCCCACCGCGGTCGGCGCGTCGAGCCGCGATGCCTCGCGCGACTCGCGCACGTAGCGCCGGGCGAGCTGGCGCTCGGTCATCACGCCGGCGAGCTCGCCGTCGTCGGCCACCACCGGCACGAGGTCGACCTCGTCGCGAGCCATGATCAGGCCCACCTCGCGCACCGGCACGTCGTGCACCGCGTGCGGGAAGCGCTCACGCATGACGTCCTGCACGCGCAGCATCACATGCGGGAGCAGCCGCGGCTCGTCGGCGCCGCTGCGCTGGAGCACCCAGCGCGTCTGGTCGTTGCACTCGCCGAGCCGCACCGGCACGTACTGGTTGCGCGGGTCGAGCCGCTGGTTGAGCTCGGCGTAGCCGATCGCGGCGGCGATCGAGTCCGTGTCGGGATTGCGATGGCCGGTCACGTAGATGACGGACACGGCGCAGATATTGGACCCCTCTGCGTCACCATGTCGTCATGGCCACCTGCACGCACCTCGACGCGATCGAGATCCGCGACCTCCCGGCGGAGGTCGCCGGCTGCGAGGAGTGCCTCGCCACCGGCGGCCGCTGGGTCCACCTGCGCATGTGCCAGCAGTGCGGGCACATCGGCTGCTGCGACAACTCGCCCGGCCGGCACGCGACCGGTCACCACGCCCAGACGGGGCACCCGATCATCCGCTCGGCCGAGCCGGGCGAGGACTGGAGCTGGTGCTACGAGGACGAGGTGATGTTCCGGATCACGCGACCTCAGCCGGCGTCCTGACCTCGCGGGTCAGGTCGCCGAGGAGGTCGGCGAGGCGCGCGCTCAGCTCGGGATCGGCGAGACTGCCGTCGTGCGTGAAGGCGCTGTCGGCCATCCCGACCGGCAGCTCGTTCTCCACCACGTCGGCCCCGCTCGCCTTCAGCACCTTGCGCACCTCGGCCTGAGCCCACACGGCCCCGAAGAGGCCGGTGCTGGCGCCGACGACGACGCTCGGCTTGTCCCGCAGCACGTTGTCCGGGAACGGGCGCGACGCCCAGTCGAGCGCGTTCTTGAGGCCGCCCGGGAGCGAGGCGTTGTACTCCGGAGTGGCGATCAGGAGCGCGTCCGCCTCGTCGATCGCGGCGAGGAGCTCGCTCACGGTCGCGGGCGGGTCGGACTCGAGGTCCTGGTCGAAGATCGGGAGCGACGCGAGGCCCTCCCACTCCACGAGCTCCGCTCCGGGCGGCAGGACATCGCCTGCCGCCCGCAGCAGCTTGCGGTTGTGGGATTCCCGGCGGACGCTCCCCGCGATGCCGAGGATCCGCATCGCGCTAGGCCTGCTCGACCAGCGAGAGCTCGACGGTCAGCGTGACCTCGTTGGCGAGCGCCTTGCCGCCCGAGGGCAGCGGGGCGTTCCAGTTCATGTCGAACTCGGTGCGGTCGACCTGGGCCTCGAGGTTCAGGTGCCCGCGGGTGTTGCCGAAGGCGTCGCCCTCGGGCGCGATCCACGTGCCCGTGGCGGTGACCGGGCGGGTGATGCCCTTGATCGTCAGCTCGCCCTCGACGGTGACGGTGCCGTCGCCCGAGACGTCGACGTCGCTCGACGTGTAGACGACCTCGGGGTGGTTCTCGGCGTCGAAGAACTCGGCGGAGAGGACGTGGGCGCGGAACTGCTCCGGGGTGCGGATCGAGATGGACTCGACCTTGGCACGACCCTCGAGACGGCCGTCGGTCAGCGTGGCCTCGACCTCGTCGAGCGTGCCGCGGAAGAGCGAGACGCCCTGGTAGCGGACGGAGAAGCCGAAGCTCGAGTGGACCGGATCGGCGGTGTAGGTGCCCCGGAGGGCGGTGGTGGCGGTGCTCATTGGAAGCGTTCCCCTTGATGGCTGGTTTCGCGTAACCGTACCGCAGTCCGGTTATGCTCGCAGCCAGGATAGCGCAAACCGCTTGCGCGTGCAACTACCTTGCCTCGCGCCGCTCTCACTCGCCGACCGGGCTGCCGATAAGCCCGGAACGGGCGCCCATGAACGGTCCTCTGCTCCATACCCTGCGCGCGGTGGCGCGACGTGTGGCGTCGCGATTCGACGCGCACGCGCTCGCGCGCGAGAACGCCGCGCTCCACGGCGAGCTGCAATCGACCCTCACGGAGTACCGCTCGCTGATCGAGCGCCTGCCGGCGGTCACCTACCTGGACGACTTCGAGACGGGCGACACCCGGTTCATCAGCCCGCAGGTCACGGCGCTGTTCGGGGTCACGCCCGAGCAGTGGATGGCGGATCCCGACGCCTGGCTCGGCCCTATCCACCCCGACGACCGCGACCGCGTGCGCGAGGAGTACGACGCCGCGATCGCCGCCAGGGAACCGCTGCGGGTCGAGTATCGGGTCCTGTCGCCCGACGGCGTCGTCCGCTGGGTCGTCGACCAGACGGTGATCCTGCCCCAGGTCGACGGCCGTCGCACGCTCACCCAGGGGCTGATCATCGACATCAGCGACGGCAAGCGCGCCGAGCAGGAGCTCACCCATCGCGCCAACCACGACCAGCTGACCGCCCTCCCGAACCGCCACCGGTTCCGGATGCTGCTCGACGAGGCGATCGCCGATGCGAAGCGCTCCGGGCGCGCGGTCGCCGTGCTGTACGTCGACCTCGACGACTTCAAGGTCGTCAACGACAGCTTCGGGCACGAGACGGGCGACGAGCTCTTGATCGCGATCGCCGACCGCCTCCGGCACGCCGGGCGTGCGCGAGACGTGGTCGGCCGGGACGGCGGTGACGAGTTCGTCATGGTGATGCCCGACCTCCCGGATGACCGCGAGGCGGCGACGCGAGCGGCCGAGGACGTGGCGGACCGGCTCCGGCGCATCCTCCAGCAGCCGTTCTCGCTCAGCACCGTCGAGATCGAGATCCGCGCGAGCGTGGGCATCAGCCTGTTCCCGTTCGACGCCACCGACGGCCAGACGCTGCTCAACCACGCCGACGCCGCGATGTACGACGCGAAGGCGGCCGGCCGTGACGCGTTCCGCGTGTACCGGCCCGGTGTGCGGGTCGCGAACGGCGACCTCGGCGTCGCCGCCCGCCTGCGACGGGCGATCGCCGAGAACGAGCTCACGCTGCGCTACCAGCCGATCGTCGACCTCGACTCCGGCGCGCTGACGGGCGTCGAGGCGCTCGCCCGCTGGGACGACCCCGAGCGCGGCCTGGTCGCGCCCGGCGAGTTCATCCCGTGGCCGAACGCACCGGCCTGATCCGGCCCTTGAGCGAGTGGGTGCTGGGTGAAGCCGCGCGGCAGGCGGCGGCCTGGCGCGCGGTCGGCCTCGATCCCTTCATGTGGATCAACGTCCCTCCGGACACGTGCCGGCAGATCGGCGCCGCCGCGATCTCGCGGCTGATCGAGGCGTGCGGCGCCGATCCCAACCGCATCACGCTCGAGGTGACGGAGTCGCCAATGATGTCCGCCCGCCGCGAGGCCCTCGACGAGATCGAGGCGCTCCAGCGGCTCGGGATCCGGCTCGCGATCGAC
>DASTIC010000334.1:0-8619 GCA_035717845.1 Solirubrobacteraceae bacterium | reverse complement strand
CAGTCGGGCGCGTCGAACGACAACTCGCCCGTGCGGATCCACAGCAAGGGCGACGACGGCTCGGTGCACCAGTCGAACAAGGTCGACTCGGACGCCGAGGCCCTGAACGCCAACCTGACGAAGCAGGACGCCGACCAGGACCAGTGGGGCGGCCGGGAGTGCGGCTGCCACGGCGGAATCGGCATCCAGGCGATCGGCCAGGAGGCGAAGAACGACCAGTCCGCCGCAGCCCTCTCCGCCGCGCTGCAACACGGGGCGAGCAACGCCAACGCTCCGGTGCGCGTCGGTAGCAAGGGTGACGGTGGCCGGGTCCACCAGTCGAACAGCGTCGAGTCGGATGCGACCGCCGCGAACCTGAACGCGCTCCACCAGGACGCGGATCAGCACCAGTCCGGCGGCGCCGGCATCGCCATCCAGGCGATCGGCCAGTCGGCGAAGAACGACCAGGCGGCGCTCGCGCTGTCGGCCGCGCTGCAGTTCGGCGCGTCCAACGACAACGCACCCGTGCGCGTTCACAGCAAGGGTGACGACGGCTCGGTGTACCAGTCGAACAAGGTCGACTCGGATGCCGAGGCGCTGAACGTCAACCTGACCTCGCAGGACGCCGAGCAGAAGCAGTGGGGCAGCAAGCACTGCGGCTGCGATTCGATCGGCATCCAGGCGATCGGGCAGGAGTCGAAGAGCGACCAGGACGCACTGGCCGCCTCGCTGGCCGTCCAGGCCTTCGGGCACGGCAAGTGCGGCTGCCCGTCGGGCGGGAACAGCAACACGCCCGTGCGCGTCGGCAGCTACGGCTGGGACGGCTCCGTGCACCAGTCGAACAGCGTCGAGTCGGATGCGACGGCGCTGAACGCGAACCTGCTGGGCCAGCGCGCCCGCCAGTACCAGGGCGGCGGCGGTGGCGTGCAGGCGATCGGTCAGTCGGCGAAGAACGACCAGTCGGCGGCGGCGCTGTCGCTGGCGCTCCAGCTGGCTGCGTCCAACCGGAAGCCGCTGCTCATGCACTAGTCCGAGCAGCAAACGACCCGCAGGCCGGCCTCGGCCGGCCTGCGGGTCGGATCGTGCTCATTGACACTCGTCCAGACGAGTACTACTTTCGGGGACGGGGAACGACGAGGGGCGGCCGCGATGCTCGAGGGAACCAGTAGATCGCTCCGGCGATCCGGCGGGGTGGTGACCCTCGCCTTCGCCTGTCTCGCCTTGCTCGCACCGGCCGCGGCCGCCGCAGCTGCACCCTCCCCGGATCCGCCGCCGCTCGCGGTGACGCCGGAGCCGCCGGAGACGGCCGCTGCCGAGCCGGCGCCCGCGGTGACGCGGACGGTGGTCACGTCCCAGCCCGCCCCGGTCGTCACGCGCACGGTCGTGACGCCGGTGATCGTGACGCGTGAGGTGCCGGCGCGCCCGGCGGCCGCGCCGGCGACGACGGCGAAGGCCACGCCCCGGCCGAAGGCGAAGAAGACGAAGGCCGTGGTGGCGGCGAAGCCCAAGCCGACGCCGAAGGCGGGCGCCGCCGCCCGCACGCTTCCTCCACACGACCGGCACCCGGTGCCGCTGGCCCGCTTCGTCCCGTCGGCCGAGGAGCTGAACCGCGGCCTCGTCGCGCTCGCGGGCGGCGGGCTCGGCTTCGTCGCGCTGGGCGGGGCCGTCCTGCTGGTGGCGGCGCGGCGTCAGTTCGGGGAGCTCGCGCGATGAAGCGCACCGCGATCCTCGCCGTGGCGGTGGTCTCGACGCTCGCGCTCGCGCCGGCTGCGTGGAGCACGCCCACCGTCAGCTTCAACATGACGGGGACGCCCGGGAGCAACGGCTGGTTCAGGGGCAACGTCACGATCCACTGGACGGTCACCGAGATCGGCAGCGTGATCTCGAGCTCCGGCTGTGAGCTCGGCCAGCTCGTGACGACGGAAGGGCAGACCTCGCACACCTGCACCGTGACGTTCCAGGGCGGCTCGGCACAGGCGACCGCAACGCCGAAGATCGACAAGACCGCGCCGATCGTCTCGGGTGCCAACCCGGCCCGCGGGCCCGATGCGAACGGCTGGTACAACCACCCGGTCGCCGTCGCGTTCACCGGGACGGATGCGGTCTCCGGCCTCGCGTCGTGCTCGGCGCCGACCTACGCGGGTGGGGACGGGGCCGGCGTCGCCGTCTCCGGGACGTGCACCGACGTCGCGGGGAACACGAGCGCGCCCGGCGGCTTCTCGCTGAACTACGACGCGACGCCCCCGTCCGTCGCGGCCGCGGCCGACCGGCCACCCGACGGGAACGGCTGGTACCGGAAGCCGGTCACCGTCACCTTCAACGGTGCCGACGCCACCTCCGGCGTCGAGTCGTGCACCCAGCCGGCGCGCTACGCGGGCCCCGACAAGGCGCAGGTGGCGATCGCGGGGACCTGCCGCGACCGGGCCGGCAACACCGCCGCGGGCGGCCTGACGGCGAAGTACGACGCCACGGCGCCGAAGCTCGCCGGGGTCGCAGTCCAGGTGGAGGCCGAGAAGCGGGTCGCGCGCGTGCGCTGGAAGAAGCCGGCCGACGCCGTCCTCGTCCTGATCGACCGCTCACCGGGTGTGAACGGCCGCACCAAGACCCGCGTCTACAAGGGCACCGGCCAGAGCTTCGTCGACAAGACCGTGCGCAAGGGCGTGCGCTACCGCTACGAGGTGATCGCCTCCGACGCGGCGGGCAACGTCGCCGGCACCGCCGTCACGGCGACCGCTCGGCCGACGCTGTACGCGCCGCTCGCCGGCGCCGTCGTGCGCGCGCCGGTCCGCCTCGCCTGGGAGCCGTTCAAGCGTGCGCGCTTCTACAACGTGCAGCTGTTCCGGGGCAAGACCAAGGTGCTCAGCCTCTGGCCGACGACGGCCCGGCTCCGCCTGCCGAAGGCGTGGCAGTACCTCGGCAAGAAGCAGACGCTGAGGACCGGCCGCTACACCTGGTTCGTCTGGCCGGCGCTCGGCACCCGGGCCAAGCCCCGGTACGGCCGTCCGCTCGGGAGCAGCACCTTCGTGATCCGAGGGGGCGCCTAGCGACAGAACCGCCCGGAGTGAGCAGAGCGTGGACGCGGAAGGTGCACGATGGTCGGACGCCGAGGATGGATCGTCGCTGCGGCACCGAGAACCCGTCCGTCGAGGGCGGTGCGGCTGAGTGTGGTCGTGCTCGCGGGTGCGCTCGCGTTCTTGCCGACCGCGAGCGCCGACCACGACACGAGCGCGCCGGTGGTCAGCTTCACGCTCTCGGGCACCGCCGGGACGAACGGCTGGTTCCGGAGCGACGTCACGATCCGGTGGAGCGTGCTCGAGCCCGAGGGGCTGATCTCGACGACGGGCTGCGAGATCGCGAAGCTCGTCAGCACCGAAGGCACGACGAGCCACACGTGCACCGCGACGAGCCACGGCGGCACTGCCTCGTCGACCGCCACGCTGAAGCTCGACAAGACGCTGCCGAGCGTCCCGGCCGGGACCGCGGCGAGGCCGCCCGACGCGAACGGCTGGTACAACCGGCCGGTCGTCGTGACGTTCACGGCGACCGACACGGTCTCGGGGATCGGGTCGTGCGCCGGCAGCTCGTACGGCGGGCCCGACTCGGCGACGGCGTCGGCCCACGGCAGCTGCACGGACGTGGCCGGCAACACGAGCTCCGGCGCGCTGTCGCTGCAGTACGACGCCTCGCCGCCCTCGGCGACCGCGTCGGCGAGCCGGGCGCCCGATGCCAACGGCTGGTACCGGGCGCCGCTGACGATCTCCTTCGCCCAGGCCCCCGGAGACGTCTCCGGTGCGGGCACCTGCAGCTCGGCGGTCGCCTACGCCGGCCCCGACGCGGCCACGATCTCGAGATCGGGCACCTGCACCGATCGCGCCGGGAACACGAGCAGCCCGGTCGCGCTCGAGTTCAAGTACGACTCGACCCCACCGGCGGCGACCGCGGCCGCGAGCCGGGCCCCGGACGCGAACGGGTGGTTCAACCACGCGGTCACGATCTCCTTCGCGCAAGCCCCGGGTGACCTGTCCGGCCCTGGCTCGTGCACACCGGCGGTGACCTACTCCGGGCCGGACGACGCCGCGGTCTCTCGGGCGGGAAGCTGCACCGACAGGGCGGGGAACACCGGCAGCCCGGCCTCCCTCGCGTTCAAGTACGACGCCACGCCGCCGACCGCCTCCGGCACGCTCGCGCGTGGCCCGGACCGGAACGGCTGGTACAACCACCCCGTCGGACTCGACGTGACCGGAGCAGACATCACCTCCGGCCTCGCGTCGTGCACGAGCCCGGTCTACGCGGGGCCTGACGGGGCGTCGCGCACCGTGTCGGGCACGTGCGCGGATCGAGCGGGCAACACGAGCGCGCCTGCGACGGCGACGCTCAAGTACGACGCGACACCGCCGGGCGCGGCGGCCTCGGCCAGCAGGGCACCCGATGCGAACGGCTGGTACCGGGCGCCGCTGACGATCTCGTTCGCCCCCGCCGGGAGTGACGTGTCGGGCGCCGACACGTGCAGTGCGCAGGTGACCTACGCAGGCCCGGACGACGCGAGCGCCTCCCGCGCCGGTACCTGCACGGACAACGCCGGGAACACGAGCGCGCCGGCGGCGCTCGCGTTCAAGTACGACGCGACCCCGCCGACCGCGGTTGCGGCGGCGGATCGGCCGCCGAACGCGAACGGCTGGTACCGCCAGCCGTTGACCGTCTCGTTCGCGCAGGCGGCCGGCGATCTGTCGGGCCCCGGCAGCTGCACCGCACCCGCGAGCTACTCCGGGCCGGACGCCGCCGCCGCCTCCCGCTCCGGCACGTGCACCGACCGGGCCGGGAACACGAGCGCGCCGGCGGCGCTCGCGTTCAAGTACGACGCGACCCCGCCGTCCGCGTCCGCCGCTCTCGCGCGCGTCCCCGATCGGAACGGCTGGTACAACCGACCCGTCGGCTTGACCGTCACCGGCTCGGACGCCACCTCCGGCCTGGCGTCGTGCTCGACGCCGACGTACTCGGGTCCCGACGGCGCGGCTCGCGTGGTCTCGGGGACCTGCGCCGATCTGGCCGGGAACGTCAGCCCGCCCGCGGGCGCGAGCCTCGACTACGACGCGACCCCACCGACGGCGGTCGCCGCGGCGAGCCGGCCTCCCGACTCGAGCGGCTGGTACAACCACGCGCTCGCGATCGCCTTCTCCCAGGCCGCCGGCGACGCGTCGGGCCCAGACACCTGCACCGCGCCGGTGACCTACGCCGGCCCCGACGACGCGGAGGTCTCCCGCTCGGGCGCCTGCACGGACCGGGCGGGCAACACGAGCAGCCCGGTCACCCTGGCGTTCAAGTACGACTCGACACCGCCCTCGGCGACCGGCGCCCTCGCGCGGCCGCCCGACGCCAACGGCTGGTACAACCGCCCGGTCGCCCTCGGCGTGACCGGCAGCGACGCGACCTCCGGGGTCGCATCGTGCACGGGGCCGAGCTACACCGGCCCCGACGGGCCGGCGCAGACGATCGGAGGCTCGTGCACGGACCGCGCCGGGAACACGAACGCCGCCGTGGCCGCGACGCTCAAGTACGACGCGACGCCGCCGACGGCGTCGGGCTCGCTCGCGCGTGGCCCGGACGCGAACGGCTGGTACAACCACGCGGTCTCGTTCGCGCTCACGGGCTCGGATGCGACGTCGGGGGTCGGCAGCTGCGGCGGCGGGTACGCCGGGCCTGACGGGGCGGATCGTCAGGCCGCCGGCACGTGCACCGACGTCGCCGGGAACGTGAGCGCGCCCGTGACGGCCACGATCGACTACGACGCCACCCCGCCGACCGCGACCGCGTCGTTCGCGCGGCCCCCGGACGCGAACGGCTGGTACAACCGGCCCGTCGCCGTCGCCCTCACGGGCTCCGATGCCACCTCCGGTCTCGCCACGTGCGCGGGAGCGACCTACGACGGGCCCGACGGAGCGGCCCGGCCGGTGGGCGGCGGCTGCACGGACGCGGCCGGCAACACCGGCACGGCCGGGGTGACGCTCGACTACGACGCGACGCCGCCCACGACGACGGCCGTCCCGGACCGGGGTGACGGCGGCTGGTACCGGGAGCCGGTGACCGTCAGCTTCGTCGGCGCCGACCCGGCGTCCGGGGTCGCCGCGTGTACCGCGCCCGCGCGGTACGCCGGCCCGGACACGAGCGGCGCCGCCCTCGGCGGCAGCTGCACGGACGTCGCCGGGAACACCGGCAGCGCGGTGTTCACGGTCCGGTACGACACGACCTCGCCGAGCATGTCCGCCGGCCTGGCGCGCGCCCCGGACGGCAACGGCTGGTACAACCGCCCGGTGGCGGTGGTCGCGAGCGGCGCGGACGCGGCGTCCGGCCTCGCGTCGTGCACCACCCCGGGGTACGGGGGGCCTGACAGCGCCGGCGTCGTCCTGACCGCCACCTGCCGCGACAACGCGGGGAACAGCGCCGCGGCGAGCGTCTCGCTCAGGTACGACGCGACCGCGCCGACGGTCACGGCGTCCGCCGACCGGCCGCCGGACGGCGCCGGCTGGTACCGGCGCGCCCTCACGGTCAGCTTCGCGGCCACCGACGCGACGTCCGGGATCGAGTCGTGCGCCGCGCCCGTCCGCTACGCCGGTCCCGACCGCGCGAACGGCCTCGTCGGCGGCACCTGCCGCGACCACGCCGGCAACGCGGGCGAAGGCGTCCATGCATTCCGCTACGACGGGACGGCGCCTGCCCTCGGCAAGCTGGCGGTGCGGATGGTGCGGGGGGCGGCGACGCTCTCGTGGCAGCGCTCCCGCGACGCCGTCTCCGTGCAGTTGAGCCGCACGCCGGGCCGGAACCGCGCCCGCTCGTCGGTCGTCTACCGCGGCAGGGGGACGAGCTTCGCCGACCGCACGGTGCGCGCCGGCGTCCGCTATCGCTACGAGCTCCGCGCCTCGGACGCCGCGGGCAACGTCGCCCGCGGCACGGTGAGCGTGAGGGTTCGGCCGCCGCTCTACCGGCCCGTTGCCGGCGCCGTCGTTCGGGGCCCGCTGACACTCGCCTGGGAAGCCGTCGCCGGCGCGCGCTTCTACAACGTGCAGCTGCTGCGCGGCGGCCGGAAGATCCTGAGCGCGTGGCCGAAGCAGCCGACCTTGCGCGTCCGGGACGGCTGGACGTTCGGCGGGGAGCGCCGGCGGCTCGAACCGGGCGTCTACACCTGGTGGGTCTGGGCCGCCCGCGGCACGCGGGCGCAGCCGCGGTACGGCCGGCCGCTCGGCTCGAGCACCTTCACCGTGCGCGCGCGCTGACTACTCGAACGCGAGCCCGAGGCGCGAGAGCTCCTCGATCGCATACCGGCCTTCGACCGTCGCCTCGAGATCGAACTCCTCCACGAGATCGGGCGGCTTCCCGGCCAGCTCGCGCACGCGGCCGGGCAGCTCCTGGTCGGCCGCCTCACGTGACTCGAAGAGGTAGAAGGCGCCCCAGCGCTCGCCGGCCTCGTCGGAGATCCACGCCTTGAAGCGAAGGCCTTCGACCTCCGCGAACGCGTCGACGGACTCGTCGCGCAGGTAGCGACGCAGCTCACCGATCGTCGTCTTCGAGTCGGCGAGGCTCCAGAGGACGATGCGGACGACCACCGCTCAGGAGGCGGCGAGCTTCGCGTGGAGCTCCTTCACCCGCCGGAGCACGTCCGCCTCCTCGTGGCCGAAGTCGTCGAGGTAGGAGTGCACGGCGGCGAGCAGCAGCCGGTGCTCTTCGTCGTCGAGGTTGAGCGTGTGCGGCCCCGCATCCGGCTCCTCGCTCAGCCGCGTCACGATGAACGACGCGTACCAGGTCGGCCAGTCGTCGTCGCGCTCGCCGCGCTCCGCCTCGTAGGCGGCGTGGGCGCTCTCGGCGATGCGGAGCAGCGTCCGCAGGCGGTCTTCCGTCACCATCGTCTCTTCCTCCGATCGCTCACGGGCTCTCCGACTCGCTCACATTCTGAAGATGCCGAAGGTCGACTCGGGGATCGGCGCGTTCAGCGCCGCCGAGATGCCGAGCGCCAGCACCCGTCGCGTGTCGAGCGGATCGATGATGCCGTCGTCCCACAGCCGCGCCGTCGAGTGGTAGGGGTTCCCCTCCGCCTCGTACTTCGCGCGGATCTCGTCGGGATCGGCGTCGCCGACCATCGAGAGCACGGTCGCCGCCTGCTCGCCGCCCATCACGGAGATGCGCGCGTTCGGCCACATCCAGAGCTGCCGCGGCTCGTAGGCCCGGCCGCACATCGCGTAGTTGCCGGCGCCGAACGAGCCGCCGGTGACGACGGTGAACTTGGGCACGTCCGCGCAGGCCACGGCCATGACGAGCTTCGCGTGGAGCTCCTTCACGCGCCGCAGCACGTCCGCCTCCTCGTGTCCGAAGTCGTCGAGGTAGGAGTGCACGGCGGCGAGCAGCAGCCGGTGCTCCTCGTCGTCGAGGTTGAGCGTGTGCGGTCCCGCGTTCGGCTCCTCGCTCAGCCGCGTCACGATGAACGACGCTTACCAGGTCGGCCAGTCGTCGTCGGGCTCGCCGCGCTCCGCCTCGTAGGCGGCGTGGGCGCTCTCGGCGATGCGGAGCAGCGTCCGCAGGCGGTCTTCCGTCACCATCGTCTCTTCCTCCGATCGCTCACGGGCTCTCCGACTCGCTCACATTCTGAAGATG
>DASTIC010000333.1:0-9962 GCA_035717845.1 Solirubrobacteraceae bacterium | reverse complement strand
GAACAAGCCCGCGCCGCCGAACAAGCCCGCGCCGCCGAACAAGCCCGCGCCGCCGAACAAGCCCGCGCCGCCGAACAAGCCCGCGCCGCCGAACAAGCCCGCGCCGCCGAACAAGCCCGCGCAGCAGAAGAAGCCCGCGCTGCGGAGGAGGCCGCTGACGAGGCGGATGCGGAGGTGGTCGAGGAGGAGTCGCCGGCCGTGGCGCCGGCACCGCCGCCGCCGCCGGAACCGAAGGCTCCCGAGCCGCCACGGCCGCTGGTGGTTGCACCGCCCCCGCCTCCACCGGCCCCGCCCCCGCCGACGCCTCCCCCTGCCGCTCCTCCGACCCCGGAAGAGCCTGCTCCGCCCACCCCGTTGGAGCCGCCGGCTCGCCGCACCCGGAAAGAGCGCCCGGCGCCCACTCCGCTGTCGCCGGCCGCGGGTGCGCTCGCCAAGGCGCCCGAGGCTCCCGCACCCCCTCGCGCGCCGCGGCGTCCCACCGCGCTACGCCCCTGGCCCGAGGAGGCGAGCCGGGTGTGGTCGTGCGAGATCGAGTGGAAGCCCGGCTACCGGAGGTCGTCGTTCCGCGCCATGGCGACCCCACCCGGCGGCCGGCGGGCTCGAGCTCTGGGCGAGTCGCCCGGCTTGAAGTGGGGCCTGATGAACGATCCCGAGCCGCCGACCCGCGAGCTTGTGGAGGCGGTGCGCTCGCTCCTCAGCGCACTCGAGGCGGCCGGCTGGCAGCGGATCGAGCCCGCCGGGCCGTGGTACTCCCAGCGGTTCCTGTGGCGCGGCGAGGGTGAGCCCGGGCCCATCGAGCCCGTGCGCCGCGACGACGCCGTCGGCGCCTGACAGCCCGCGCCAAGCTCCTGCCAAGGATTCGCCAACCCGCGGCCGGAAGGCTCCTCCCATGCGCTTCCTCCTCGCCGCCGTGCCGTTCACCCTCGTCTTCGCCGCCCCCGCCGCTGCGTCGACCTCGGCCGTCGCCGGTCCCAGCCCCACGCCGCTGATCCTCGAGCTCTCCCTCGCCGCCGTCGTCGTCGTCGGGATGGCCCTCCGCCGCCGTCTCGGACACCTGTTCGCCGCCGCGCGGCGCGTCAGGCTGGTCCGGCGTCGCGCTTGGGTACGAGCACGAGGCGCTTGAACTCCGCCACCAGCACGCCGTCCTGATTCAAGACCCGCGTGTGGACCTTCACGGTCCCGCGATCAGGCTTGGAGCGCGACTCGCGCACCTCGAGCACCTCGGTCTCGGCGAACAGCGTGTCGCCGTGGAACACCGGGGCCGGATGGCTCAGCGACTCGGTGGCGAGGTTGGCGATCGCCTTGCCCGAGATGTCGGACACGCTCATCCCGAGCGCCAGCGAGTAGACATACGGGCCGACAACCACGTTGCGACCCTGCTGTGAGCCGGCGGCGTACACGTCGTTGATGTGCAGCGGGTGGTGGTTCATGGTGATGAGGCAGAACAGGTGGTCGTCCGCCTCGGTCACCGTCTTGGCCGGCCAGTGCTTGTAGACGGCGCCGACCTCGAACTCCTCGAAGTAGCGCCCGTAGGGATGCGCGCCCGAGTCCTCGCGGGCACGCTGATCGGTGTCGACTGAGGTGCTCATAGGCCCGGGGACTTTAGGGCCCGTACAGGAATTACTGACGCGTTTGGGGGCCGGACCCAAGCCGCGCCACTAATCCCTCTACGGACCCTTACGATCCGGCGGCCATGCGCAGCCCCCGTTCCTTCCTCGAGCCGCTCGCCATCGGCGCCCCGGAGCCGCTGCGGGAGATCCCCGTCTCCCCTTCGCGGATGATCCACTTCCTCGACTTCTCGAACGAGAAGATGGTCGCCAAGGCCGCCGACGTCGCCGCGAAGACCGACATCCTGCTCGGCAACCTCGAGGACGCGATCCCGGTCGACCGCAAAGCTGCCGCACGCGAGGGGCTGATCCGCGTGGGACGGGAGATGGATCTGGGGCCGACCGCGCTGTGGGCGCGCGTGAACAGCCTCGAGTCGCCGTGGGTGCTCGACGACTTCACCCAGCTCGTGGGCGAGATCGGCGACCGGCTCGACGTCGTGATGGTGCCCAAGGTCGAGGGGCCGTGGGACATCCACTACGTCGACCGCCTGCTCGCCCAGCTCGAGGCGCGCGCCCGCCTCGAGCGGCCGATCCTCGTGCACGCGATCCTGGAGACCGCCCAGGGCGTCGCGAACGTGGAGGCGATCGCCACCGCGTCGCCGCGGATGCAGGGCATGAGCCTCGGGCCGGCCGACCTCGCGGCCTCCCGGCGCATGAAGACCACGCGGGTCGGCGGCGGGCATCCGGGCTATCGCGTCCTCGGCGACCCGGCGGGCGAGGGCGAGGCGCGCGAGACCGCCCAGCAGGACCTGTGGCACTACACGCTCGGCCGTATGGTCGACGCCTGCGCGGGCGCCGGGATCCTGCCGTTCTACGGCCCGTTCGGGGACATCCGCGACGTCGAGGGCTGCGAGGCGCAGTTCCGCGCCGCCTACCTGATGGGCTGCGTCGGCGCGTGGTCGCTGCACCCGGTGCAGATCGACGTCGCCCGCAAGGTCTTCTCCCCCGACCCCGACGAGGTCGCCTTCGCCCGCAAGGTGATCGAGGCGATCCCCGACGGCCGCGGCGTGCACATGATCGACGGCAAAATGCAGGACGACGCCACCTGGAAGCAGTGCCGCGTGATGGTCGACCTCGCGGAGATGCTGGCCGCGAAGGACCCCGAGCTCGCGGAGCTGTACGGGCCAGGGTAACGTCGCTGGCCCGTCTGGCCGGAGGACTGACGGGATCAGCGAAACCTGAATTTCCGCGGGCAGTGCGCCCGCGCGTCGCCCATCCCGCTGCCCGGCGAGTACGGCAGGCAGCCGCCGTAGCGGAAGTTCCCCTTCCAGCGCTTCGGGAGCTCGACCGTGGCGGTCGCCCGGAAGCGGCCCGGACGCCGGCGCTCGAGCTCGGCACGAGCGACCACCGGGCCCGTCGCGGCGCCCGCCCGCGCGACGTAGAACAAGGTGCGCCGCGTGAGGCGGACCTCGCGCGGCACCCGGTAGCGGGCGATGACGAGGATCTCCTGCGAGCTGCGCGCGCGGAAGTCGAGCGTGAACGCGGGGTTGACGTACGCACGCCAGCGCGGGGACTGAGCGTCGTCGGCGCGGACGCGCAGGTCGGCGTTGCGGGTGAGCCGCGGTGTGAAGCGGAAGCTCCCGTCAGCGATCGTGTGGTTACGGGCGATGACGCGGTACTCGCCGTCGAAGGGATGCGTGCGGGCGAGCAGCTCGATGGGTCGCCCGGGCGCCGGCAAGCCGTCGGCCTTCACCGCACCCGTCACGGTCGTCCGCTCGCCGAACTCGGCGGTCGGCCCCACCTCGATCGCGACGGTCGTGGCCGCCTGGGCGGCCGGCGCGGCCAGGAGCAGCACGAGGATGGCGGCGAGGAACGAGCGCATCGCCCGGTCGAGGGTAGCTAGGGTGCTCGCTTCGATGCCCCGGTCGCGCCGCTCCTGCCACGCCGTCCCGGGCTCGAGCGAGCGGTTCCTGGCCAAGGCCGCGACGCTCGACGCCGACGAGGTCTTCCTCGACCTCGAGGACGCCGTCGCGGAGAGCGAGAAGGCGCGGGCGCGCGATCTGGTGATCGCCGCGCTGCGAGAGCAGGATTTCGGGGCGAGCACCGTCGTCGTGCGGGTGAACGGGACCGACACGGCGCACTACTACCGCGACCTGATCGACGTCGTCGAGCAGGCGGGCGACCGGCTGCACGCGATCATGCTCCCCAAGGTCCGCACGCCCAGCGACGTGGAGATGACCGACAAGCTGCTGACCGGGATCGAGCGCGCGCGCGGGCTGCCGGAGGGCGCGATCGGGGTCGAGGCCCAGATCGAGGACGCCACCGGGCTCCTCGCCTGCGAGGCGATCGCGGCCGCCTCGCCGCGGATGGAGACGCTGATCTTCGGGCCGGGCGATTACAGCGCGGCGATCGGCATCCCGATCACGACGATCGGCGGCGCGCCCGACCACTACCCGGGCGACCATCTCAACTACGTCTACTCCCGGCTCGTCGTCGCCGCCCGCGCGGCGGGCATCCAGGCGATCGACGGCCCGTACGCCGCGTTCGACGACGAGGATGGCCTGCGCCAGCGCGCCCGCCTGGCCCGCGCGCTCGGCATGGACGGCAAGTGGACGATCCACCCGCGCCAGATCCGCGTCGTGAACGAGGTCTTCACGCCCTCGCGCGAGGAGTGGGAGCGGGCCGAGGCGCTGCTGGCGGCCTACCGCGACGCCGCGGACACCGGACGGGGCGCGGCGATGTTCGACGGCGAGATGATCGACGAGGCCAACCGCAAGATGGCCGAGCGGCTGGCCGAGGCTGGGCGCGCCGCGGGCTACCGGTAGCGGAGTCAGGCCGCCGACGAGCACACGCTCGACGGTCTGCCATCCTCAGGTGCGATGGCCGTTTCCACGCCCGGTAAGTCGTCTCTCCCCGCCGGCATCGGGGCGGGAGCGATGCTGCGGCTGATCCGCGACGGCCGCGCGAGCACGCGCGCCGAGCTGGTCGAGCTGACCGGCCTCGCCCGCTCTACGGTCGCCCAGCGGATCGACGCGCTGCTGGCCCAGCAACTCGTGGTCCCCGCCGGCCCGAGCGCGTCGACCGGAGGCCGCCCGCCGAAGACCTTCGCGTTCAACCGCGGCGCGGGAGTGGTGCTCGCCGCTGACCTCGGCGCGACCCACTCGCGCGTGGCGGTCACCGACCTCGGAGGAGACGTACTCGCCGAGGGCCGCGAGGACATCCCGATCGCCGACGGGCCGGCACCCGTGCTCGCCTGGCTCGAGCGCACGTTCGACCGCCTGCTGGAGGAGTGCGGCTCGGATCGGCAGTCCGTGCGCGGCGTCGGCGTGGGGGTTCCCGGCCCGGTGGAGTTCAAGACCGGCATGCCCGTCGCCCCGCCGATCATGCCGGGCTGGGACGGCTACGGCGTGAGCGACCACCTGCGGCCGATCTACGACGCTCCGGTGCTCGTGGACAACGACGTGAACATCATGGCCGCGGGCGAGCACTGGTCGCGCTGGCGCGACACCCAGCACCTGCTGTTCGTCAAGGTCGGCACCGGCATCGGGTGCGGCGTGATTACCGACGGGCGCATCCACCGCGGCGCCCAGGGCGCGGCGGGTGACATCGGCCACATCCACGTGCCCGACCACGACGACGTGATCTGCCGCTGCGGCAACCTCGGCTGCCTCGAGGCGGTGGCCGGCGGGGGTGCGATGGCGGCGAGGCTGGCCGCGATCGGGATCGAGGCCGAGAACAGCCGCGACGTCGTGCGCCACGTCCGCGAGGGCCGTCCAGAGGCGATGCGCCTCGTCCGCCAGGCCGGCCGGGAGCTCGGCGGCGTGCTGGCCAGCGCGGTCAACTTCTTCAACCCGGGCGTGATCGTCATCGGCGGCGACATCGCCCATGCCGACGAGCACCTGCTGGCCGGCGTCCGCGAGGTCGTGTACCGCCGCTCGACCGCCCTCGCCACGCGCTCGATCCGGATCGCCCGCTCGACGCTCGACGACCGCGCCGGCGTGATCGGCGCGGCCGTCATGGTGATCGAGGCCGTGCTGGCCCCGGACGCCGTTGACCAGGCGATCGCGGATGCCGGAGCTCCCTGAGGCCGAGCGCGCCCGCCGGCAGCTCGAGCTGGTCGTGGGGCGCGAGATCGTCGCGGTCGACGACCGCGACACGTATGTCTGCCGCCCGCACGCGCCCGGAGAGATCGCGGCGGCGCTCGTCGGCCGCCGGCTGACCGCGACGCACCGCCGCGGGAAGTTCCTGTGGGCGGAGACCGACGGCGGGCCGGAGCTCGGGCTCCACCTCGGGATGGCGGGCCGGATCACGGTCGACGAGCCGCCCGCGCCGCGAAACTGGGACCGCTTCGCGCTCGACTTCGCCGACGGCGGGCGGCTGGCGCTGCGCGACACGCGCCGCCTGGGGCGAGCGGTCCTGGAGCCGGACTTCTCGCACGTCGGGCCGGATGCCGCGGACGTCGGCCGGGAGGCGTTCCGGCGGCGGTTCGCGCGCGGCACGGCGCCGGTCAAGGCCCGGCTGCTGGACCAGAGCGTGATCTCGGGCGTCGGCAACCTGCTCGCCGACGAGATCCTCTGGCGCGCGAAGCTGAACCCGCGGAGGCCGGCCGGCGACCTGACCACCGAGGAGACCGACCATCTCCGGCGTGCCATCCGCGCCGCGCTGCGAGACGCGATCCGCAACGGCGGCGCCCACACCGGCCGCCTGAACCCGCACCGCGTGCGCGGCGGCGCGTGCCCGCGCTGCGGAACGCCGCTCGAGCGCGCCACCGTCGGGGGCCGGACCACCTTCTGGTGCCCGGTCTGCCAGCCCGGCTAGACCTCGGCCTCACGCACCGCCTTGGCCGCACGGTCGCTGTCGAGGCCCGTGCCGGCCAGCAGGTCGGTGGCCGTCGAGCGGATCTGCCCGACGATCACGCTGACCGACATGTTCGCCGTGTCCTCGAGCACACGGGTGGCGATCGCCGCGGCCCGCAGCGCCGGCTCGCGCACGCGCTCGGCGTGCTCCGGGTGCTCGAGCGCGTCGGCGAAGGCGCGCACGGCCTGGGCGAGATGGCGCAGCGCCTCGGCCACCTCCTCCGGCGTGTTCTCCGACAGCCGCACGGCCCGGATCGCCCCGCGCGCGAGCACCCTGACGTTGCGCACGGCGAGGTCGATCTGCGCCGCGGCCGCCGCGTAGCGCTCGACGTCGCGCCGGAAGCGACGGCGCGGCGGCGCGTAGCGCGTGGTCTCCCGGCTCACGGCGACGGCGTCGAAGAAGCGGCTGCTCAGCTCGTCGATGTCGCGGGCGCGGCGCAGCGCGCGCTCGGCGCGGTCGCGATCGCGCTCGAGGAGGGCGACCGCGATGTCGTCGATGGTGCCGGCCAGCTCTTCGAGCACCGGGCGCGCCGCCGAGCGCAGCATCGCGACCGGATCGGCCGGCAGCACGACCGCGTTGACGATCAGGGCGATCGTCCCGCCGGCCAGCGCGTCGAGGAAACGGGCGAACGTCACGCCGTCGGTGGGTGGCTGGAGCGTGGCCACGAGCGCCGCGGAGACGGCCGCCTGCGTGGCCAGCATCTGGCCGCTCCCGAGGAAGATGGCGACCGACGTGGCGAGCATCACCACCAGCGCCAGCTGCGCGGCGCCCACCCCGATGCCGAGCACCAGCAGGTCGCCGATCGCGATCCCGAGCGCCACGCCGATCGCGACCTCGAGCGCGCGGCGCCCGCGCTCGGAGATCGTGAGGCCGAGCGTGATGATCGCCGACACCGGGGCGAAGAACGGCTGGTCGTGGCCGAACAGCTCGGTGGCGACGGTCCACGCCAGTCCGGCCGCCACGCCCGCCTGGAGGACCGAGCGCCACGACGCCCGCAGGCGGTCCATGCGGGTGCGCATGGAGACCCGCGAGCGCTCTGCGGCGTCCTCGATCAGCGGACCCGCCCGGTCGGCCAGGGGGCGGGCCTCGCGATCCCGCAGGCGGGGGGTCACGGGAGGCCCCGCCGGTACTCCACGAGGTCCAGCGCCAGCATCGGCTCCCAGGTGGGCTCGCCGGCGACCTGCCAGCCCTGGCGCTCGTAGAAGGCCCGGGCGCGGGACTGGCGGGCGGGGGTGAAGAGCCGCATCGCGGTCGATCCGCGGGCCACGGCCTCGCTGACCGCCAGCGTGTGCAGGCGGTGGGCGAGGCCGGTCCCCCACCACGGCTCGCGCACGAACAGCATCCACAGATAGGCGACGCCCGGCTCGGAGTCGTCGAGCAGCGCGACGTGCCCGGCCGGGACGCCCGCCTCCTCGGCGAGAAGACACCACGCGTCGGGCCGCGGGAGCCGGTCGGCGATCCGCGCGCGGTCGAAGGAGAGGGGCGGCGGCGCCCATCCGGGGGGCGCGAACGAGGTGTACGTCCCGAACCCCTCGCGCATGGTGTGAGCGAGGACGTCGATGTCGGCGATCGTAGCCGTTCGGGTCGCTATCTCAGTCTTCACTTGAGGGTGAGATATCGAAGGTGGGGTCTGGAACCCAGCGTGCAAGCTCAAGAGACCGCGCCGCGCGGTCGATTCTCTGAGCGTCGAGCTCCTCGCTCTCCTCACGTCGTGACGGCCATCTTCCTCTCCTTCCCGCGCGAGCGCGCGCACCACTCGTGACGCGGCGCATCCTCGCCATCGCCCTGGCCGTGGCCGCGATGTACGCGGCCGTGCTCGGCTCCGCGGCGCCGGCCCAGGCGCCGGAGCCCGAGGCGACGCCCGTCGAGGCCGCCGCCACGCCGATCACCACGCCCGCGCCTACGGTGGCGGCCGCCACGCCCGTCGCCACGCCGGTCGAGACCGCCACGCCGACGCCGTTCCCCTCGCCCGTCGAGACCACGGTCGCCACGCCCGCGCCCACGGAGCCGGCCGCCGCCGAGACGCCCGCGGCGCCCACGCCCACCGCGACGGCGCCTGCCGGCGGGACGAGCTCGGAGCGCAAGCGTCGTCCCAACACGAAGTCGGCCGAGGGCAAGATCGTCGATCGGAAGTGTGACTCAACCTCAACTTCAGATCGAGACTGCAAGGCGGACGACCACGCAAGTGACGAAACGCACCAGCGTCGCCTGACCCCAGCGCCGGTCCTCACCAACCCGAACGGGACCCCCGCCCCCTCGAACCCGGGCTACTCGCTCGCCACCCCGGGCCCGGCTCGCATCGGCGTCCCGAACTTCTTCATCGACAAGTTCCGGATCCCGCCCTTCCTCCTCCCGCTCTACCAGGCGGCCGGCATGCAGTACGGCGTCCGCTGGGAGATCCTCGCGGCGATCAACGAGATCGAGACCGACTACGGGCGCAACCTGAACATCTCGTCGGCCGGCGCGCTCGGCTGGATGCAGTTCATGCCCGCCACGTGGGCCGCCTACGGCGTCGACGCCAACCGCGACGGCAACAAGGACCCGTTCAACCCCGTCGACGCGATCTTCGCCGCCGCCCGCTACCTCGCCGCAGCCGGCGCGCAGACGGACATCCGCCGCGCCGTGTTCGCGTACAACCACGCCAACTGGTACGTCGACTCGGTGCTGATGCGGGCCCAGATCATCGGCGGCCTGCCGGGCGATCTGATCGGCTCGCTCACCGGCCTCACGCAGGGCCGCTTCCCGATCCACGCCAAGGCGACGTACGCCGAGCAGCTGACCAAGCGCGGCAACAAGGTCAGCCAGGGCAACGCGGCGATGGTCGTCGAGTCCGACGGCGCACGGCGCGGCATCAAGGTCTTCTCGCGCTCGCGGGCGGGCGTCGTCGCCGTCAACGACGGCCGGGTGGTCAAGATCGGCCGCAGCCGGCGCCTGGGGCGGTTCGTGAAGCTCCAGGACGTCTACGGGAACACGTACACGTACGGCCATCTCGGCGAGGTCGCCCGCACCTACCCGGCGCCCAAGGACCGCTCGGTCGGCCGCCGCAAGGCCCGCAAGCCGGCGCGCGACGCCGCCCCGGCACGCGCTGCCTCCCGCACCAAGGTCGAGGCTCGCAAGCGGCGGGCGGCCACGGCCGCCGCGCCCCCGGCGGCCACCCCGGCGCTGCCCGCCAAGGAGCGCCTGTTCGCCCACCCGACCCGCCCGGCGGCACGCGCCGCGGGCGGCGATATGCAGCTCGCCACCGCCGGCGAGGAGGTCACGCAGGCCGCGCCGCTCGGCTTCGACCCGCGAGACTTCCGCCCCAAGGCGTTCCGCAAGGGCGCCCGCGTGATCGGCGGGACGATGCTCGGCCGGCTGGCCGAGCGCACCAAGACGGCGGTCCCCCACCTGCTGTTCGAGATCCGCCCGGCCGGCCGGGGCGCGCCGCGGATCGACCCGAAGCCGATCCTCGACGGCTGGAAGCTGCTCGAGTCGACCGCGATCTACCGCGCCAAGGGCAAGAACCCGTTCTTCGGCGCCGCCGCCGCCAACCCGTCGATCGGGCAGCTGATGCTCCTG
>DASTIC010000332.1:0-3552 GCA_035717845.1 Solirubrobacteraceae bacterium | reverse complement strand
AGCTCGGTCATGACCGCCTCGTAGACGCCGGCGCCGTTGCGCTCGGAGGCCACGCGGGTGTTCGCGGTCAGGGCCTCGCGGAGCGTCGGGTCGCGCTCGAGCCCGTTGGCGACGAGCCAGAACGTCTGGACGACCTCCGCGGCGCCCAGGTCCTCGCGCGAGTCTCCGATCGCGATGCACTCCTCGGCGCGCAGCCCGCGAGCCCGCATGTGCCACGCGACGGCGCCGACCTTCGACGCCACCCTCGGGACGAGGTGGTACGCGCGCACGCCCGGCATCGGCGGGTGGATCCCGCCGTTGTCGACCAGACGCAGGTGGCCGAAGCCCGACGCCTCGAGCAGGGCGTCGGCCTCGAACGCGTCGATCTCCCCGCGGAACAGGTGCGAGACCTCGCGGTCGCGGTGCCACGGGTCGTGGTACTCGAGCCGGCCGGCGTACCGCTCGAGCAGCAGAGCCGGGGCGCCGGAGGCCTCGATCTGGTCGAAGATCGAGAGGCCGTCGCGCGGCACGAGGTCGCCCGTCAGCCAGTGCAGCTCCCCGTCGAGCACCACCCCCGCGCCGGCCTCGAACGCGTACGAGGACAGGCCGAGCACGCGGGCGTCGTAATAGCAGGTGAGCTGTCGCCGGCCGGAGTAGATGACGACCTCCGCGCCGGCCCGGTCGCACGCCTCGAGGGCCCGCGCGCCGAGCAGCGTGAACGCTCCGTCACCGTCATGCAGGAACGACCCGCCGGCGCCCATCAGGGTGCCGTCGAGATCGACGTAGACGCAGCGAAGAGGGGCCGGCAAACCGCGCCTAGTATGGGACGTCTTGGCCATCGTCCGTGACATCGAGCCGTGGGACGCGCTGCTCCAGGCCGGGCGCGAGGACGAGCGGCTCGTCATGCAGGCTTCGCAGCACCCGCGCCCGCCGCGCGAGGTCGCGATCCCCGAAGTGCTGCACCCGGACGTCGCCGCCGCGCTCGAGGCGCGCGGGATCGACCGCCTGTGGTCCCACCAGGCCGAGGCGCTGCACGCCGCCTGGGCCGGGCCGACGATCGTCACCACCGGCACCGCGTCCGGGAAGTCGCTGTGCTTCAACCTGCCGACGCTCGACGTCCTGTGCCGCGACGCGCGCGCTCGGGCGCTGTACCTGTACCCGACGAAGGCGCTGGCGCAGGATCAGGCGCGGGCACTGAACGCGCTCGGGGTCGCGCGGGCGCGGCCGGCGATCTACGACGGGGACACGCCGCGGGAGCAGCGGGCGGCGATCCGCCGCCGGGCCAACATCGTCCTGACGAACCCGGACATGCTGCACCTCGCGATCCTGCCCAACCACCCGGCCTGGGGCGACTTCCTCTCCAACCTGGCGGTCGTGGTCGTCGACGAGGCCCACGTGTACCGCGGCGTGTTCGGCTCCCACGTCGCCAACGTGCTGCGGCGGCTGCGGCGGGTGTGCGACGCCTATGGCACGGCCCCGCGGGTGCTGCTGGCGTCGGCGACCATCGCCAACCCCGGCGAGATGGCCGGCTGGCTGACCGGCCTCGACGACATCACGGTCATCGATCGCGACGGCGCGCCGGCGGCCAAGCGGACGATCGCGATGTGGAACCCGCCGATCACCGACGAGAAGCTCGCCACCCGGCGGTCGGTGCTGGCCGAGGCGGCCGACCTGCTCGCCGACCTCGTCACCGAGGGCGCGCGCACGATCGTGTTCATGAAGTCGCGCAAGGCGGTCGAGCTGATGTCGCGCTTCGCGCAGCTCACGCTCGAGGATCGCGGCCGGGCCGACCTCGTGGAGCGGATCGCTCCCTACCGCGCCGGCTACACGCCCCAGCAGCGGCGCGAGCTGGAGCAGCGGCTGCTGGAGGGAGAGCTGCTCGGGGTCGTCTCCACCAACGCGCTCGAGCTGGGGATCGACATCGGGTCGCTCGACGCCGCGGTCTGCGTGACGTTCCCGGGCACCGTCGCGTCGCTGCGGCAGATGTGGGGGCGGGCCGGGCGGCGCGGCCGCGGGCTGGCGCTCTACGTGGCGGGCGAGGACGGGCTCGACCAGTTCTTCTGCCGCCATCCCGACGAGTTCCTCGACCGGCCGGTCGAGGCCGCGATCCTCGATCCCTTCAACGAGCAGCTGCACGCCGCGCACCTGCTGTGCGCGGCGCACGAGGGGCCGCTCGAGGACGCCGACGCGGAGTTCCTCGGGCCGGACTGGCGGCAGGCCGCGGACGCACTCGTGTCGACCGGAGACCTGCGCGAGCGGCCCGGCGGGACGTACGTCCCGCGCCGCCCGGAGGAGTTCCCGGCCGCCGCCGTCTCCCTGCGGTCGGCGAGCCGCGACGGCGTCGTGATCGTGGACACGCGCTCGGGCGAGCTGCTCGGCACCGTCGACATGCAGCGGGCGCACTCGACCGTGCACGACGGCGCGGTCTACCTGCACGGCGGCCGGGCGTACGAGGTCGACGGCCTGGACCTCGACGGCCGCCGCGCGCTCGTGCGCCCCTTCGACGGCGACTGGTACACGCAGCCGAAGTACGAGACCGAGACGTACATCGAGAGCCTGATCGAGCGCCGCACCGCACTCGGCGTGACGCTCTCCTTCGGGACGGTCGTCGTGACCCACCAGGTGCACGCGTACCAGCGCAAGCGGCTCACCGACCACGAGGCGATCGACCTCGTCGCGCTCGACCTCCCGCAGACGTCGTTCGCGACCCAGGCGCTGTGGTACGAGTTCTCAGGCGAGGTCCTCGGCGGCGCGCTGCCGCTCGACGAGCTGCTGGGCTCGCTGCACGCCGCCGAGCACTCGCAGATCGCCGTGCTCCCGCTGCTGGCCATGTGCGACCGCTGGGACATCGGCGGCCTGTCGACCAACCTGCACGTGCAGACCGGCGGCCCGACGATCTTCATCTACGACGGGCACCCGGGCGGCATCGGCATCACGCGCCGCGGCTACCACGCGTTCGAGGCGCTGGTCGACGACGCGCACCGGCTCGTCTCCGAGTGCCCGTGCGAGAGCGGCTGCCCGTCCTGCGTGCAGTCGCCCAAGTGCGGCAACCTCAACGAGATGCTCTCGAAGGCGGGGTGCGTCGAGCTCATGGGGCGGATGCTGGCTGCTGGTTGACGAACTTCAACTGCGCATTGAGGGTGAGTACGGGGTGTGCAGAAAATGGACAACCGCGACCTGAATCGAGCGGCGTGTCCCTTTCCTGGACGCGGGCGGTGTACAACCGGACAACCTCCGCGAAAGGCGACGCGATTGTCCCTTTGTGTACGCCCCGGAGCCGACCACCTCCCTCACCAGGGCAGTTGACGTTCGCCACGAGCTACAACGACGCCCGCAGCACGGCCGCGAGGTCGTCCGCGCCAACCTCCAACGGCGCCACGGCCAGCAATCGCTGCTGCTTCAACGCCCCCTCGACGAGCGCGTCGATGTCGCCGTCCCCGTAGCCGAGCTCGCCGAGCGACGTGGCCACGCCGAGGTCGCCCATCAACCCGAGCAGCAGCGACGGGAGCGTGTCCTCGTCGGCGTCCGGGAGCGAGCGCCCGGACAGCAGCTCGGCCACCCGGATGTGCCGCT
>DASTIC010000331.1:0-13655 GCA_035717845.1 Solirubrobacteraceae bacterium | reverse complement strand
ACGGCCTTGATGCGCTGCGAGTGGTCGTAGCGCTCACCGTCGACCTGCTCGGACTTGGGCAGCAGCGCCTCCACCCGCTCGCGCAACTGCACGAGCGTGTAGCGGGAGTCCGACTGCTGGACGATGCCGGTGATCAGCTCGCCGACGCGATCGCGGTACTCCTCGAACATCATGTCGCGCTCGGCCTCGCGGATCCGCTGGAGGATCACCTGCTTGGCGGTCTGCGCCGCGATGCGGCCGAAGTCGTGCGGCGTGACGTCGACCGCCTGGATCTGGTCGTCGAACTCGGCCAGGCGCGCGGGGTCGATGTCCGGCGCCTCGGGGATGATCACCTCGCCGGTCTCGGGATCGACCCGGCGCTCCTCGAGCGTGGCGGCCTCCTCGGCCTCGTCGAGCAGTTGCTCCTCGAGATCGGGCGGCAGGATCAGCTCGTCGACGCGGAAGTCGCCGCTGTCGCGGTCCATGCGGACGCGCGCGTAGCGGGCGGCGCCCGGCTGCTTCTTATAGGCCGACAGGAGCGCGTCCTCCAGGGCGAGCATCAGCTTCTCCTCAGAGATGCCCTTCTCTCGCCCGAGGACGCGCACGGCGTCGACGATCTCTTGCGACATGCCTAGTCCCCCAGGAGGTTGGATCGATGGATATCGGCGTAGGGGATCGAGACCACGCCCGTCTCGGCGGCGACGGTCACGCCGTCGCCCGACGCGTCGAGCAGCTCGCCGGTGAACGATCGCCGGCCCTCGTGCGCGCCACTGGTGCGCACGCGCGCCCGCTGGCCGACGTAGCGGCGGAAGTGCTCCGGCTTGGTCAGCGGCCGCTCGACGCCGGGCGAGGACACCTCGAGCGCGTACTGCTCGCGCACCTCCGGGAGCCGGTTGGTCACGCGCTCGCAGAGGGCGAGCGTGACGCCGTCGGGGTGGTCGATGAAGAGCCGCACCAGGCGACCGCCGACGACCTCGGCAAGCAGCACCTCGACATCGGGCTCGACGTCTGCGAGCCGCGCTTCGATGTCTGCCTGAATCCCACTCATCACTGTCCCCATCATCATGAAAAAAGCGGGCGAGCGCCCGCTTTTCGTGGCCCCTCGGGCCGAAAAAGCTGTTCCGTTGTTATAGCACCGAGAGTGCGTTCAGGCAGCCTTCGCAGCACGGCAAAAGCCGCGGCGCGGTTTCGGGTGGCGAGACGGTCAGGCGGCTTTTGCCGCACGTTCGCGATAGATCCGGTAGTCGCGCCGCTCGGGCCGCAGCTGGGCCGCGAGGGCGAGCGGCTTGCGTGCTTCCGCGAGGCGCCCGAGCTTCATCAGCGAGCGGCCGAGGCAGAACAGCGCGTAGTCATTCGTCGGGGCGCGCTCGACGACCGCCTCGAACTCGACGCGGGCGGCCTCGAACTGGCTCGAGCGGAAGTACGCGCGGCCCAGCGCCTCCCGGATCGACGTCTTCTCGGGCTCGAGCTCGGCCGCCTTGGAGAGCGGCACGGTGGCGGAGTTGAAGTCGCCGGCCTCGAGCAGCGCGGTGCCGCGTTTGAAGAGGTCGTAGACGTCGTCCATGAGCCTCCGAGTGTAGGGCCTTATCTCGTTCGCGGAGGGAGCGCCCACCACGCGCGCAGGCGGCCCGCCAGTCCGTTCCCGCGGGCCAGCTCGGCGCGCAGTCCACGGCGCTGCGCGGGCGTCGGCGCGAGCGGGCGGCCGCCGTAGCGCAGCTGGCTGAGCGCCCGCACGTAGCCGGCGGCGGCGGGGTTGCGCGGGGCGAACCGGTGCTCCAGTGCCCGCAGCGTGGTCGAGGGGCCGGGCTGCTGGCGGGTGCGGCGCAGCGCGCGCTCGAGCTCAGCCAGGGCCGATGCCGCGGGCGTGGTGGGGCCGCGGCGGCGGGCCCGCCACAGGAGCGCGATCGCCAGGGCGAGCGCGAGGCCGCCGGCCACCCCGGCCGCGATCCAGCCCCACGGGGTCCCGCCCTCCGCCGCCAGGCCGCGGCGGCCGGGGTCGGAGGGCACGTCGCCGCCCAGGCTCGGCGGCGCGCCTGCCGGCCCGCCGGCGCCGCCGCTGCGCGCCTCGTCGGGCTGGGCACGCGGCGGCGCGGCCGCCGGCGTCGGGTCGAACGTCACCCAGCCGATCCCCGCGTACCAGACCTCGACCCACGAGTGGGCGTCGAGGTCGCGGACCACGTACTCGCGCGTCTTGGAGTCCAGCGAGCCGGAGGTGAAGCCGGTGACGACGCGCGACGGCACGCCCGCCATCCGCAGCAGCAGCGCCATCGCGCCCGAGAACTGCTGGCAGTAGCCGAGCTTGGCGTCGAACAGGAAGCCGTCGAGCGTGTACGCCGCGCGCGGCGGCTGCTCGGTGTAGCCGAAGTCGTCCTGGCGCAGGTACTCGAGCACGGACTGGACGAGGTCCTCCTGCGTCTCGGCGCCGTCGCGCAGCCGCTGGGCGAGCGCCCAGGTCCGCGCGTACGGCCCGTCGTCGAGCGCGGCGCGCGCCGTCTCGGGGTCGGCCGGCTGCGAGCGGTCCGGTGCGCGGACGTCGACCTCCTCGCCCTCGTCGAAGCCGAACGCCGGGAAGTCGAACGTGTAGCGGGGCGCGCCGCTCTGGCCGATGCGGCCGCTCGCGGGCAGCAGGAGGCGCCGGAAGCTGGCGAGGTCGGGCCGCGGGAACTCGTTCCCCGCTTCACGGCGCAGGCCCTCGTTGGTCTGCGGCGTGTAGACCTCGGCCTCGTACGCGTCGCCGCGCCGCAGCGGCCGGCCGGCGACCCAGGTGCCGTCGCCGCGATCGGTCTCGCGCACCGTCGGGGAGTCCACGTCGGTCGCGTAGCCGGCGGTGACGTAGGAGCGGGTCGTCAGGTTGCGAATCGTCACCCGCACGTCCTGGAGGCCGGCCTCGGGCGGTCCCTCCTCCCCCTCTCCCGGCGTCCCGACGCCGCGGATACCGATCCCGCCCTGGCGCCAGCGGATGCCGTCGAAGCTGTCGAGGTTGGCCGCCTTCCAGTACGCCGGCCAGCGCTCGGCCTTCACGCGCAGCAGCTCGCGGCCGTCGCGCGGCCAGTCGAGTGGCCCGTAGTCGTGGTCCCACGAGAAGGACGCCGAGCGGGCGGAGGCAGCGCCGAGCGCCCACGTCTCGTAGTCCCACCACGGCTGGTCGCCGTCGAGCGCCGGAGCCAGCAGCAGCGCGAGGATCGCGGCGGCGGTGGCCACGAGCCCGGCGTTGCCGGCGTCGCCGAGCCGCAGGCGCTCGAGCGCCAGGAACGCCACCACCAGCAGCGCCAGGGCGGCGCCGCGCAGGAACTCGTTCTCGAAGTCGAGCGCCACGGCGGGCACCGCGTACAGCGCCACGAGCAGGATCAGCGCCGGGATGACGTACCCCGTGCGGCCGCTGCGCGGCCAGAACGCGACCGCCGCGGCGAGCACGGTGAGCGCCGTCCCGCCGACGCCGATCGTGCTCCGGGTCCACTCGTCCACGCCGCGGTACGGGACCCGGATCCCCGGCAGCGACTCGATCCCGCGGGCGATGCCCGAGGCCAGCGTGCCCCACTCCTCCGGGCGCAGGAGCTCGTCGGCGATGCCGCCGCCGAGGATGGCGAGGGCGAGGGCGACGAGCGTGACGCCGGCGGCGGCGACGCGGCGGGCGCGGGGTTGCAGGCGCGCGACGGCGAGCAGCCCGCCGATCACGAGCGCCGCCGCGGTGAGGGCGTAGAGCGCGCGCTCGGGTGCCGACGGCTCGAGCAGGACCATCCAGTGCAGCGCGCCGAAGCCGGCGAGCGCGAAGAACGCCAGGCCGCGGGCCACCGGGAGCGACATGGTCGGCTCGGACGGCAGCGAGCGGGTCGCGCTCATTCTGTCTCGCCCCTCTTGGGATCAACGGTCACGTTGCGCTCCGTGTGGGGCTCACCGCCGCTGCGCTAGACACCGCCTGCATCGCCGCGGAGGCGCCGCTGCGGGTCGTCAGGAAGCCCTGGCAGCCAGCGACCTCGAGCACGGCACGGCGGCCCGGCAGCGCGCCGGGGATCACGAGGATGCAGCCGCCGGGCGTACGGCCGAGGCCGCGCGGCGGGCGGTCGAGCACCCGGGCGGCCACGAGCACCACGAGCCCGCGGCGGTTCTGGGCGGCGACCAGCGACGGGCCGGTCGACTCGTCGAGCAGCGCCAGCCGCACGTGCGCCGCGGGCCAGGCGAGCAGGTCCTTCTCGATCACGTGGGCGCGGCGGTCGCCGGGCAGCAGCAGCGAGCAGCCGCTGCGGCGGGCGAAGTGCACGCACAGCGAGCCCGCCGCCCGGACCGCGCCGTCGAGCGCGTCCTGCGAGGCCGGGGCGCGCGGGTCGAGCACCACGAGCGGGCGCGAGTCGGCCTCCGAGATCAGCTTGCGCTCCATCAGCCCGTGCCCGCGGGCGACGGCCGGCCAGTGGATCCGCGAGGCGGGCGAGCCCGGGCGGTGCTCGCGCAGGCCGTCGAGCTCGGTCTCGGCGGCCGCGATCAGCGCCGCTCGGGCGTGCGCGGGCGTGGCGTCGCCCCCGCCCGCGGTGGCCTTCACCGGCAGCAAGCGCGGGAGCACCAGCACCTCGTCGGTGCCGGTCCCGCTCACCACGCGCTGCGCCAGGCCGAACGGATCGCGGAGCACGAGCGCGGGCGGGGCGAGCCGGCGCCGGCCGCGGCGGCCGAAGGTGACCTCCACCCGCACGCGGGCCTGGCGCCGCCCGGCCTGGAAGCGGACGGGCTCGGGCAGCAGCGGCTCGTCGATCCACCCCGGGGGCAACGGCAGGCGACCGGAGGTTGCGGAGATGCGGACCGCCAGCGGCTGCTCCTCGAGCACGCTGCGCGCGCCCAGCTCACGGTGGACCTCGGCGCCCCACGAGCCGGCCCCGATCCACCCCGCGGCGCCGAGGCCGAGCAGCGCCAGCGCGGAGCCCGTCACGTACAGCGGCTCGGCGTCGAACGTGCCGGCTACGACCAGCAGCAGCACCCCCAGGGCCGCGCATCCGAGCGCCGACCGCACGCCTAGTGGTTCCTCTCGTGGGCCCCGGCGCTCTTGGGCGGCCGCTGGCGCCGCCTGGCAAGGACGCAGACCCGCAGGAATCC
Organism: Solirubrobacteraceae bacterium; assembly: GCA_035717845.1. Taxonomy (GTDB): domain Bacteria; phylum Actinomycetota; class Thermoleophilia; order Solirubrobacterales; family Solirubrobacteraceae; genus DASSUW01. Next base: position 8,597 of record DASTIC010000331.1, on the reverse strand, counting down.
CGCTGGGATTTCAAGTGGTCGAGGACACAGCCAGGCGGTGATCAGCGGTCGATCCAAGGGTGTCTGGGTTCGCGGGAGGGACCACTCCCCCTAGAGGGCCGGGGTGGCCGCGATGGCGTCGGCGACCACAGTGCCCCGCTGGACGCCGGCGGCCTCGGGCACCAGCATCAGCCGGTGCGCGAGGACGGTCTCGGCGAGGGCCTGTACGTCGTCGGGAAGCGCGTGGTCGCGCCCCTGCACCAGCGCGCGCGCCTTGGCGGCCCGCAGCAGCATCAGGCCGGCGCGCGGCGAGGCGCCGAGCTCCACGCGAGAGTCGCCGCGGGTGTGCCGGATCAGGGCCACGACGTAGTCGCGCAGTGCCCGCGAGGCGTGCACGCCGTGCGCGGCGTCGACGGCGTCGACGACCTCGGCGCGGTCGGCGACCGCCTCGAGGTCGAGCACGCGGTCGCGCGCCTCGTGCCCGGCCAGCATGCCGGCCTCGTCGGCGGCGCTCGGGTAGCCGAGCGAGACGCGGACCATGAAGCGGTCGACCTGCGCCTCCGGCAGCGGGTACGTGCCCTCGTACTCGACCGGGTTCTGGGTGGCGAACACGAGGAACGGCCGGGCCAGCTCGTGCGACGTGGCGTCGACGGTCACCTGGCGCTCCTGCATGCACTCGAGCAGGCCGGACTGCGTCTTCGGCGACGCGCGGTTGATCTCGTCGACGATCACCACGTTGGCGAAGATCGGGCCGGGCCGGAACTCGAAGCGCGCCTCGCGCTGGTTGTAGACGTTGGTCCCCACGATGTCGGCGGGCAGCAGGTCGGCCGTGCACTGCACGCGGGCGAACGCGCAGTCGATCGACCGCGACAGCGCACGGGCGAGCGCCGTCTTGCCGACCCCCGGGTAATCCTCCACGAGGATGTGGCCCTCGGCGAGCAGGGAGACGATCACGTGCTCGAGCACCGCGTCGTCGACCTTCACCGCCCGGCGGATGTTGTCGGCGATCCGTCGGGCGACCGACACCGCCGCCTCCACCTGCTCAGGGGCGACGGTGCGCTCGGCCTCGGGCATGGGCTCCAGGGGTTCCATCAGCGGGGCACCTTCATGTCGGGAGATGAACGGCGGCTCAAGACCACATCCAGAATGGCACCCGCGACGTCCGCCTTGGCCGCGCGCGGCACGTGCCGCTCGCCGCCGTCCGTCACGATCGTGACCTCGTTCTCCGGCGCGTCGAAGCCGATTCCGGGCGCCCCGATGTCGTTGACGACCAGGGCGTCCAGCTGCTTGCGCGCCAGCTTCTCACGGGCGCGGTCGACCGCACCCTCGCCGTGCTCGGCGGCGAACCCGACGAGCAGCTGGCCGGGGCGGCGGCGATCCGCGAGGGTGGCGAGCACGTCCGTAGTACGTACGAGGCGCAGGTCGAGTTCCCGGCCGGCCTCCGCCTTCTTGAGCTTGCCCGCGTGGGGCTCGGCCGGCGCGTAGTCGGCGACAGCGGCCGCCATCAGCAGGACGTCGGCCGCGTCGAAGCGCGCCTCGCACGCCGCCGCCAGCTCGGCCGCGGTCCTCACGTCGACATAGGTCACGTCCGCGCGGCGCTCGAGCGCGACGTTGGCGGCGACGACGGTGACGGCGGCGCCGCGGCGGGCGGCCTCCTCGGCGAGGGCGAAGCCCATGCGCCCGGAGGAGCGGTTGCCGACGTAGCGGACGGCGTCGATCGGCTCGCGGGTGCCGCCGGCCGTCACGAGCACGTTGAGCCCGTCGAGATCCCGGCTGGTGCGCAGCGCGTCCTCGAACGCGGCCAGCAGCTCGGGCGGCTCGGGGAGCCGGCCGATCCCCCACTCGCCGAGCGAGCCGAGCGAGCCGGTGCCCGGCTCCAGCACGCGAACCCCGCGCTCGCGCAGCCGGGCCAGGTTGGCCTGGGTCGCCGGGTGCTCGTACATCGCGCCGTTCATGGCGGGCGCGACGATCAGCGGCCGCCGGCACGCCAGGGCGGCGGCGGTCAGCAGGTTGTCGGCGTGCCCGCCGGCGAGCTTGGCCAGCGTGTTGGCGGAGGCCGGCGCGATCAGGAACGCGTCGGCCCGCTGGACCAGCTCGAGGTGGGAGAGCGGCGCGTGCTCGGGCTCGGGGTCGCCCGGGAAGGCGCCCCGCAAGGGGTCGGGCTCCCACTCGGTGATGAGCACGGGAGCCCCGGTGACGCCGGCGAACGAGGCGGGCCCGACGAAGCGGGTCGACGCCTCGGTCTGGACCACCCGGACGGCGTGGCCGGCCTTGATGGCCGCGCGCGCCAGCTCCAGCGCCTTGTATGCGGCGATCCCGCCGGTGACGCCGAGCAGGAGGCGGGCCACTTGCGGCTCAGCGGTAGCGGTACTTGACCTTGCCGCCCGCGACCTCTTCGAGGGCGATCGTCAGGTAGTTCTTCGAGCCCGTGTCCACCATCGGGGGCGGGAACTCCTCGAACATCCCCTCGCCGAGGTTGTGGTAGTACGAGTTGATCTGGCGGGCGCGCTTGGCGGCCACGATGACGCTGGCGTACGGGGAGTCCACGTTTTCGAGCAGACGGTCCACGCGGGGTGAGATCAAGAGGGGCCCTTCGTCGGTTTCGTGACCCCAGATCCTAGCGCTGCGCGCACGAGCTCCTCGAGCGCGTCCGCCGCGTCCTCGAGCCGGTCGTTTCGCACCACGTGCGGGAACTCTCCTTGCGCACGCAGCTCTTCGCGGGCCGTCGCGAGCCGCTTCTCGACGTCCTCGGCGGAGTCGGTGCCGCGCCCCACGAGCCGTTCCCGCAGCGCGTGCTCGGACGGCGGGGCGATGAAGATCCGCTCGGCCTCCGGCATCGTCTCGGCGACCTGACGGGCGCCCTGGACCTCGATCTCCAGCACCACGGGCGCGCCCTGCGCGAGCCGCTGCTCGAGGTCGGACCGCAGCGTCCCGTAGCGGCGGCCCGAGTAGTTCGCGTGCTCGAGGAAGTCGCCGGCCTGGACCCGGCGCTCGAACTCGTCGTCGTCGAGGAAGTGGTAGTCGACGCCGTGCGTCTCGCCGAGGCGCGGGCGGCGGGTGGTGGCCGAGACCGAGAGCTCGAGCTCGGGGATGCGCCCGAGCAGCGTCCGGATCAGCGTGCCCTTGCCGACCCCAGACGGACCGGTGATGACAAAAACGCGATGGAAGTAGCTCCGCGGGGCATCCGGCCCCGCGTCCGGATGACCTTGTTCGGCCTCCGGCCTCACTTAACGACGCAGCATGGAGACCAGCTCGGTGCGCTGGCGCTGCGACAGGCCGCCGATCGTCTTCGACGGCGAGATCCTGCACTGCTGGAGGACCTTGTTGACCTTCACGCGGCCGTACTTCGGGACCGCCAGCAGCATGTCGAATACCTTCGCCGTCTCGACGTACTCCGGCGGCTCGAGGAGCAGGTCGTGGATGCTGACCCGCCCGCCTTTGAGATCCCGCTTGAGCTGCGCCCGCCGCGTCCGGATCTCGTTCGCCCGCTGGAGCGCCTCCATCCGCTGGACGAGCGAGCGTTCCGGGGCGGCCACGAAGGGCTTCACGGGAGTCTTGGTCGCGGGCGGCATGGGCGGCGAGTCTACATTCGTTTCACGCCTGGACAAGCGCTGAGGCACGAATTCGCCTCGACCTCAAGTTGAGGTGAAGTCGCGTGCAGGGGAGTTTACGGTAACCGGGTTTTTTGCAGGGCTTTTCGCCAGCATTTGTGCTACCGCTGCGTGCCCTGCACCTGGGATGCCGCGTTTGCAGGGAAAGCGTGGGCCACGCCGCGCGCGTGCAGCTCCTGGAGTGACACGACCGCGGGCTCTCCGACGCGCCCGGCCGCGATCGCCCGGGTCGCGGCCATCCCCCCGGCGATCGTGGTGATGCAGGGGATGCCACGCGCGATCGCGGCGCGCCGGATCTCGTAGCCGTCGGTGCGGGCGGCGGTGCCGGTGGGCGTGTTGATCACCAGCGTGACGTCGCCGCTCTCGATCCAGTCGAGCACGTGGGGCGACCCCTCGCCGATCTTGTTCAGGGGCTCGACGGGGATGCCCATGCGCGAGATCGCGGCGGCCGTCCCGCGCGTGGCGACGATCCGGAAGCCGAGGTCGTAGAGCTGGGCGGCGATCCCCATCACCGCCGACTTGTCCGTGTCGGTGACGGTGAGGAACACGGCGCCCGAACCCGGCAGCCGCGCGCCGGCGGCGGCCTGGGCCTTGGCGAAGGCGGCGGGGAAGTCGGCGGCCACGCCCATCACCTCGCCTGTCGAGCGCATCTCCGGGCCGAGCAGCGCGTCCGCGCCGGCGAAGCGGTCGAACGGGAGCACGGCCTCCTTGACGGAGACGTGGTCGCCGCACGGATCCGCGGGCAGGTTCAGCGAGGCGAGCCGCTCCCCGAGCATCACGCGGCAGGCCAGCTTGGCCAGCGGCACGCCGGTCGCCTTCGAGACGAACGGCACCGTTCGCGATGCGCGCGGGTTGGCCTCGATCACGTAGAGGTCGTCGCCGAGCACGCCGTACTGGACGTTGATCAGCCCGACGGTCCCGAGCGCGAGCGCGATCCGGCGCGTCGCCTCCCGGATCTCGCCGAGCATCTCGGAGCCGAGCGAATGCGGCGGGAGCACGCATGCCGAATCGCCGGAGTGGATGCCCGCCTCCTCGACGTGCTGCATGACGCCGCCGATCCACACGTCCTCGCCGTCGCAGATCGCGTCGACGTCGACCTCGATCGCGTTCTCGAGGAAGCGGTCGAGGAAGATCTCCCGTCCGCTGCCGTTCACTCGACGCAGATAGTCGGCCAGCCCCTCGGGGTCGTAGACGATCTCCATCGCCCGCCCGCCGAGCACGTAGCTGGGGCGCACGAGCAGCGGCCAGCCGATGCCGGGCGCGGCGGCCAGCGCCTCCTCGGCCGAGTGGGCGGTCGCGTAGGGCGGCACCCGCAGCCCCAGCTCGCCGAGCAGGCGCGAGAACCGCCCGCGGTCCTCGGCGAGGTCGATCGCCTCGGGCTGGGTGCCGAGCAGCGGCACGCCGGCGGCCTCGAGCCCGGCGGCGAGCTTGAGCGGCGTCTGGCCGCCGAACTGCACCACGACGCCCTCCGGCTGCTCGACGTCGACGATGGCGAGCACGTCCTCGAGCGTCAGCGGCTCGAAGTACAGGCGGTCGGAGGTGTCGTAGTCGGTCGAGACCGTCTCCGGGTTGCAGTTGACCATCACGGCGTCGCGGCCCGACTCGCGCACGGTCATCGCCGCGTGCACGCAGCAGTAGTCGAACTCGATCCCCTGGCCGATCCGGTTCGGGCCGGAGCCGAGGATCATCACGCTCGGCCGGTCGCCGCGCTCGATCTCGGTGCGCACCGGCGGGCGCTCCCAGGCCGAGTAGAAGTACGGCGTCTCGGCCTCGAACTCGGCCGCGCAGGTGTCGACCGCGCGGTAGGTCCGCTCCCCCGCGAACGCGTCGTCGAGCTCCCGCAGCTGGCGCAGGAACCACAGATCGATCCCGGTGCGGGCGCGGATCTCCTCCTCGGCGACGCCGCGTCCCAGCAGCTCGAGGATCAGGTCGAAGCGGTCGGCGGACGGGTGCTCGAGCCGGGCGAGCAGGTCGCCCGACAGGTCGACGGGAGCGTCGACCTCGCGCGAGCGCATCGCCTTGGCGAACGCCTGCCGGAACGTGCGCCCGATGGCCATCACCTCGCCGACCGACTTCATGTGGGTCGACAGCCCACTGTCCACGCCGGGGAACTTCTCGAAGGCGAACCGAGGCCACTTGACGACCGCGTAGTCGAGGACCGGCTCGAAGCTCGCCGGGGTCCGCTTGGTGATGTCGTTGTCGATCTCGTCGAGCCGGTAGCCGACCGCGAGCCGCGCGGCGATCTTGGCGATCGGGAACCCGGTCGCCTTCGAGGCCAGCGCGCTCGAGCGCGAGACGCGCGGGTTCATCTCGATGACCACGACGTCGTCGGTGGCCGGGTTGACCGCGAACTGCACGTTGGAGCCGCCGGTCTCGACGCCGACCGCGCGGATCACCGCGATCGCGTGGTCGCGCAGCACCTGGTACTGGCGGTCGGTCAGCGTCTGCTGGGGAGCGACGGTCACCGAGTCGCCGGTGTGGACGCCCATCGGGTCGACGTTCTCGATCGAGCAGACGACGACCACGTTGTCGGCGCTGTCGCGCATCACCTCGAGCTCGAACTCGCCCCAGCCGAGCACCGACTCGTCGATCAGCACCTGCCCGATCGGGGACGCGGCGAGGCCGCCGGCCACGATCCGCTCGAAGTCGGCCTCCGAGCGGGCGATCCCGCCGCCGCGGCCGCCGAGTGTGAACGCCGGGCGGACGATCAGCGGCAGCCCGAAGGCGTCGAGCGCCGCCCGTGCCTGCCCGAGGTCGGTGGCGATCGTGTTGCGCGCGGTGCGCAGGCCCGCCTCGCGCATCGTCGCGTCGAACAGCTCGCGGTCCTCGGCGCGGCAGATCGCGTCGTAGGTCGCGCCGATCAGCTCGACGCCGAAGCGCTCGAGCGTGCCGTCCTCGTGCAGCGTCTTGGCCAGGTTGAGCGCGGTCTGGCCGCCGAGCGTGGGCAGCAGCGCGTCCGGCCGCTCCCGCTCGATCACCTGGGCGACCGGGCCGGGGAGCAGCGGCTCGACGTACGTCGCGGTCGCGAACTCCGGGTCGGTCATGATCGTCGCCGGGTTCGAGTTGACGAGGACGACCTCGTAGCCCTCCTCGAGCAGCACCTTGCACGCCTGGGCGCCCGAGTAGTCGAACTCGGCCGCCTGCCCGATCACGATCGGGCCGGAGCCGAGGACGAGGATCTTCTGAAGGTCGTCCCTACGCGGCACGGTCGAACTCACCGATGAAGGTGTCGAAGAGGCCGAGCGAGTCGTTCGGGCCTGGGCCCGCCTCGGGGTGGTACTGGACGCAGGCAGCGGGCACGTCGAGCAGCCGGAAGCCCTCGACGGTCCCGTCGTAGAGGTTCACGTGCGTGAGCTCCGCCGCCCCCAGGTCGGAGTCGATGCGGGAGCCCGGAGTTCCGGACACTGCGAACCCGTGGTTCTGCGATGTGATCGCGATCCGGCCGGTGGCGAGGTCCTTCACCGGGTGGTTGGCGCCCCGGTGGCCGAAGGGGAGCTTGAAGGTGTCGAGGCCGGCCGCCCGCGAGAGCAGCTGGTGGCCGAGGCAGATGCCAAACACCGGCTTGCGCACGAGCAGCGCCCGGATCGTGTCGACGAGGTAGTCGAGCGCCGCCGGGTCGCCGGGGCCGGGGACGAGGAAGAACCCGTCGGGGTCACCCGCCAGCAGCTCCCCAGCGGGGGTCGTGCACGGGTGCAGCTCCAGCCGCACGCCGCGCTCGACGAAGTTGCGGACGATCGAGCGCTTGATGCCCGTGTCGAGCGCGACGATCCGCAGGCCGCCCTCGGGGCCGTAGGCGCGGGGCTCGGTGACGCCGACCTCGCGCGCGAGGTCGCGGCCGACCATCGAGGGCTCGGCCCGGACGAGGTCCATGGCATCGGCGGGGTTCAGGCGGGCGGGGAAGATCCCGCCCCGCATCGCCCCGGCCGAGCGGATGTGCCGCACGAGCGAGCGGGTGTCGACGCCCGCGATCCCCGGCACGCCCTCGGCGGCCAGCCAGTCGAGCCAGCCCTGCTCGGCGCCCGGCGCGTCGGTCGTGTTGACGGCCTCGCGCATGATCGCCCCCGCGGCGTGCACACGGTCGGACTCCCAGGCGGCCTCGCTCACGCCGTAGTTGCCGACGTGCACCGTGGTGAACGTGATCAGCTGGCGGGCGAAGCTCGGGTCGGTCATCGACTCCTGGTAGCCGGACATGCCGGTCGTGAACACGACCTCGCCGGTCGTGATCCCCTCCGCCCCGACGGCCTCGCCGTCGAAGCGCTCGCCGTCCTCGAGCAGCAGGTACGCGCTCACGCGGGGACCCGCTCCCGGTGGGCGATCGTCCCCGCGGCCACGGTGGTGACGACCCGACCGCGCAGCGCGCGCCCGTCGAAGCAGCAGTTGTCCGCCCGGCTCTCGTAGCCGTGCTCCCCGGCCACCCATTCCGCGTCGAGGTCGACGAGGCAGAGGTCGGCCGGGCTGCCGCGCTCGATCGCCGGCAGCGGCAGCCCGAGCACGGCGGCGCCGCTCGACAGCTTGTCGACGATGAGGCCGAGCGGGATGGTGCCCGGGAGCACCAGCTCGGTGTAGAGCGCCGCGAACGCGGTCTCGAGGCCGGTCGTCCCCATCGGCGCCTCCTCGAACGGCACCTCCTTCTCCTCGCGCGCGTGCGGCGCGTGGTCGGTGGCGATGCAGTCGATCGTGCCGTCGAGCAGCCCCGCGATGAGCGCCTGTCGGTCCTCCTCGGCGCGCAGCGGCGGGTTCATCTTCAGCCGCGTGTCGAGCTGCTGGTCGAGCAGCGCCCGGTCGGTGAGCGTCAGGTGGTGGGGGGAGGCCTCGGCGGTGATCCGCACGCCGCGCGCCTTGGCGGCGGCGACCGCCTCCACCGACTCGCGGGCGCTGAGGTGCTGGATGTGGATGCGCCCGTCCTCGTAGCCGGCCAGCGCCGCGTCGCGGGCGATCAGCGTCGACTCCGAGACGGACGGGATCCCGGCCAGCCCCAGCCGCGCCGACACCGCGCCCTCGTGCATC
>DASTIC010000330.1:0-7653 GCA_035717845.1 Solirubrobacteraceae bacterium | reverse complement strand
TCGAGGCGACGGTGCCGGTCTACCCCACGCCGCCGCCGGTGCTCAACGGCTCGCTCGACGCGGCGGGCACGCTGCGGGCGCTTCTCGGGAGCGCCAACCTCGCCTCCCGCCGTTGGGCGTTCGAGCAGTACGACTGCGTGGTCGGCTCGCGCACCGTCCGCCGCCCCGAGCAGGCCGACGCGGCGGTCCTCATGCTCGAGTCCGGCGGCGCACTCGCGGTCTCGATCGACGGCAACGGCCGCCGTGTGGCGGTCGACCCCTACCGCGGCGCCGTCGAGGCGGTGCTCGAGTGCTCGGCCAACCTCGCGTGCGTCGGCGCCGAGCCGCTCGGGCTCACCAACTGCCTCAACTTCGGCAACCCGGAGAAGCCGCACATCGCCTGGCAGCTCACGCGCGCGGTGGCCGGCCTCGGCGACGCCTGCCGGGCGCTCGGGGTCCCGGTGGTGGGCGGCAACGTCTCGCTCTACAACGAGGGCGGCGAGGGCCCGATCTACCCGACGCCCGTCGTCGGCATGGTGGGCGAGCTGCCGGACCCGGCGCGCTCCGGCCGGCTGGGCTTCTCGGTCGAGGGGGACGTCGTCGCGCTCCTGCGGGCGTCGTGGCAGCCCTCCGAGGTCGGGTCTGAGCTGGCCAAGCTGCGCGGCGAGCCGCTCGAAGGCGCGCTCCCGGCCGCCGACCTGGGCGAGATCAAGGCGCTGCACGCCGCCGTGCGCCAGGGGGTGCGCTCCGGCGCCCTGCGATCCGCGCACGACGTCGCCGAGGGCGGCGTGGCGGTCGCGCTGGCGGAGTGCTGCATCGCGGGCGGCGTCGGCGCGCGCGTCGCCTACGACGGCGACCTGTTCGCCGAGGGTCCCGGAGCCTTCGTCGTCTCCGGGCCGCGCGGCGCGCTCGCGCGCTTCGGCGGTGCCGCGGTCGAGCTCGGCGAGGTCGGGGGCGACGCGCTCGTAATAGGAGGCCCGCCCACCGCGCTCGACATCCCGGTCGAGGAGCTCGCCCGCACCCACCGCGGCGGGCTCAGCCGCCTGCTCGAGTAACGATCCGCAGCGTCCCGCGTCCGTTGTCGCGGGCGGCGAGCCGCCGTTCGTCATGGTCGGCGGGGCCACCCAGGCGGCGCTCTGCCTCGACCGCGCTCACGCTCATATAGGTCGTCGCGTCGGCCGGCACGACCGACGATGGCGCGCCTCCGCTGCGGCCGCGGCCGGCCAGCAGGGCGAGGGGAGAGGACGGCGATCCGGCGCGTGCGCCGCAATGTAGGGTGCGCTCGTGCCGATGGTCCTGCTGATCGGCGAGGGGGACCTCGCCGAGGAGACGCGCCAGGCGCTCGACGCCGTCGGTGCCGACGTCTACCGGGTGAAGGCGCCCGAGGAGCGCGAGGTGCGGCACGCCCTGGAGGACGGCGGCATCGACCGGGTCGTCGTCGTGTCGCGCCAGGACGCGGTTGTCCTGCGCACCGCGCTGATGGTGCGCGACGTCGACGAGACCGTCCCGATGCTCGTCACGATCTTCGACCCGACCATGGCGCGCCAGGTCGACCGCGACCTCGAGCACTGCGACGTCACCTCGATGGCCGACATCGTGGCTCCGTCGCTGGCCGGCCCCTGCCTCGGGGAGGAGCTGACCGCCATCCGCGAGGACGCCGACCCGCCGGTCGGCATCCGCGAGACCGAGGACGGCGTGCAGGAGACGCCGATCGAGGTGCCCGGCCAGCGCCGGATAGCCGCGCTCCTCTCCGCGATCTTCGCCCCCTACGACAAGAGCGCGGCTCTCCTCGTATGGGGTGCGCTCGGGCTCATCGTCATCCTCGTCCTCGAGACGATCGCGTGCATGGCGGTGCTCGGCCAGGGGCTGATCGACGCCTCCTACGGCGCGGCCAAGACGCTGGTCACCGTCGACCCCAACGACGAGGTGGCCGACGGGCCGAAGGGCCTGAAGGCGTTCCTCACCGTGTCCATGCTGGCCGCGCTCGTCTTCGAGGCGTCCTTCACGGCTGGGCTCGTGAACCGGCTCGTCAGCAAGCGGCTGACCGGCCTCTTCGGGCGCCGGGCGGTGCCGCGGCGCGACCACGTCGTGGTCGTGGGCATGGGCCAGGTCGGGTTGCGCCTGTGCCTGCTCCTGCGCCGCTGCGGGATCGGCATCGTTGCGGTCGACGACCGCGAGGACGGGGAGAACGTCGGCCTCGCCCGCGAGCTCGGGTTCCCGGTGGTCGTCGGCCGCGGCGCCGACCCGTCCATGCTCCAGCGGCTATCGCTCCAGCGCGCCTGCGCGCTTGCAGCGGTGACCGACGACGACCTGGTGAACATCTCCATCGCGATGGCCGCGCGCTCGGTCGACGAGGATCTGCGCATCGTCCTGCGGGCGGGCGACGGGCGCGTCGCCAACGAGACCCGCTCGCTCTTCCGGATCGGCCTCGTGCGCGACGTGCACCGCATCGCCGCCGTCCTCATCGCCGCGCGCGCCACCGGCTCGGAGGCACGGCGCGTCGTCTGCGTCGGCGACGAAGCGCACCTGCTTCACGAGGACGGCCGCCTCGAGGAGGCGGCCGTCTCCGCTGCGAACTAGGCCGCGAGCTCGTCGGCCATTGCGTCGAACACCTGCACGTAGGTGTCGACCGACGCGTTGTCGTGCGTGACCGAGAGGGTCCACTCCTCCTCGCGCCCGGGCGTCATGAAGATGCCGCGGTTCATGTTGAACAGCCATGCCAGCTCCGCCATCTCGGCGTCCTGGTTGGCCTTGAACGTCTCGTAGTCGACGATCTCGACCGGCGAGAAGGTCACGCAGCCCTTGGAGCCGACGCCGACCGAGTAGCCCGGGAGGTTGTGCTTGGCGATGACCGCCTGGCACCCGGCCAGGATGCGCTCGTTGAGCGCGTCGAGGTGCGTGTAGCCGTCCGGGGTGAGGACCTCGAGCAGGTTCGCGCGCGTGGCGGCCATGCCGAGCGGGTTCCCGTTGTAGGTGCCGACCTGGAACACCGAGCCGTCCTCCACGACCTCCATGACCTCCTCCGTGGCGCCGATCGCGCCGGTGGGCACGCCGCCGCCGAGGGCCTTGGCCAGGGTCACCATGTCGGGGGTGACGCCGAAGCGCTCGGTCGCGCCGCCGGCGGCGATCGCGAGGCCGGTCTTGACCTCGTCGAAGATCAGCACGATGCCGTGGCGCCGGGTGATCTCGCGCACGGCCTCGAGGTAGCCGGGCTGGGGGAGCACGACCCCCAGGTTCATCATCGCCGCCTCCATGATCACGCAGGCGGGCTTGCGGCCCTCCTCGGTGAGGCGCTCGATCCGGCGCTCCATCGCGGGCGCGTCGTTGAACGGCACGGCGACGGTCATGTCGACCGTGGCCTGCGGGATGCCGGCGCCGTAGGGGAGCGAGGCGAGGTTGTCGCGGTCCCCGATGGCCTCGTACTCGACCCCGATCGAGACCATCACGGTGTCGTGATGGCCGTGGTAGGAGCCGAAGATCTTCATCACCGTGTCGCGCCCGGTGCGGGCGCGGGCGATGCGGATGGCGTCCATCGTGGACTCGGAGCCCGAGTTCGTGTAGCGCCAGCGCGGCAGGCCCCAGCGACGCTTGAGCTCCTCGCCGACGACGACGGCGTCCTCGGTCGGCGCCGCGAAGTGGGTGCCCTGGCCGTAGCGGTCGCTGATCGCCTTGCCGATCGCCGGGTGCGCGTGGCCCTGGACCATGGAGCCGAACCCGTTGTGGAAGTCGTACATCTCGTTGCCGTCGACGTCCCACACCTTCGGGCCCTTGCCGCGCTCGAGGTAGATCGGCCACGGATCGCGCAGCTGGTAGGACGAGGCGACCCCGCCCGTCAGCACGTCCTTGGCGCGCTTGTACATCTGCTCTGACTTGCGTGTGCGCTCGTTGAGCGCCCTCTCCTCGCGCTCGATGAGCTCGCGGATGCGCGCCCGATCGATCTGGACGGGGACGTTGACAGCCATGTATCTCTCCTGATGACGCTTGGGCGAGGAGGTTATCTGGGCCGTCCGGCTCGCGCCGGAGCCGTTGCTAGGCTGCGAGCCCGGTCGTCCCCCGTGTCCTCACTGCTCCCCGACCACCGAGACGGGCCGCGCGATGAGTGCGGCGTCTTTGGGATCTGCGCCCCGGGGCGCGAGGTCTCCCGGCTCGCCTACTTCGCTCTCTACGCGCTCCAGCACCGCGGCCAGGAGTCGGCGGGGATCGCCACCGCGCAGCGCGGCCACATCATGGCGATGCGCGACCAGGGGCTGGTCAACCAGGTGTTCGACGAGCAGCGCCTGCGCGCGCTCCAGGGCGACATGGCGGTCGGCCACGTCCGGTACTCGACCACCGGAGCGAGCTCGTGGGAGAACTCGCAGCCGGTGTGGCGGGCCGATCGGCGGGAGCTCGCGCTGGCCCACAACGGGAACCTGGTGAACGCGGTCGAGCTGCACGGGGAGCTGCGTGAGCGGGGGGTCTCGTTCCGCTCGACGTCGGACTCGGAGGTCATCGCCGCGCTGTTGTCCACCCATCCGGCGGCCTCTCTCGAGGACGCGCTGGTGGACGTCATGGCGCGCGTCGAGGGCGCGTACTCGACGGTGGTGATGACGAAGGATCGCGTGGTCGCGTTCCGCGATCCCGCAGGGCTGCGGCCGTTGTCGCTGGGGATGATCGGCGAGCACTACTGCGTGGCGTCGGAGTCCTGCGCGTTCGACATCATCGGGGCCGAGTTCCTGCGCGACGTGCAGCCTGGGGAGATCGTGTCGCTGACGCCTGAGGGCGTTCGCACTCGGATGGGCAGGGTCGGCGAGCGGACGGCGCTGTGCGTGTTCGAGCACATCTACTTCGCGCGGCCCGACTCGAGGCTCGGCGGCCAGGTGCTCCAGGTGGCGCGCGGGCGGATGGGGGAGATCCTCGCGCGCGAGTCGCCGGCGGACGCCGATCTGGTGATCCCGGTGCCGGACTCGGGCAACCCGGCCGCACGCGGATACGCGCGGGCGTCGGGCCTGCCGCAGGACGACGGCTTCGTCAAGAACCGCTACGTGGCGCGGACGTTCATCCAGCCCGGCCAGGAGCTGCGGCGGCACGGCCTGCGGCTGAAGTTCAACCCGCTGCCCGAGGTGGTGGCGGGCCGGCGGCTGGTGGTCGTCGACGACTCGATCGTCCGCGGGAACACGACCCGCCAGATCGTGCAGATGCTGCGGGACGCGGGGGCCTCGGAGGTCCACATGCGGATCTCGGCGCCGCCGATCCGCCACCCCTGCCACTACGGGATCGACATGTCGACCCGCGAGGAGATGATCGCCCACGGGCGGACCGAGGCCGAGGTGGCCGCCGAGCTGGGCGCCGACTCGCTGGCGTACCTGTCGCTGGAGGGTGTCTACGAGGCGATCCAGGGGTCACGGTCGACGCACTGTGACGCCTGCTTCTCGGGCGAGTACCCGCTCGAGCGCTCCGGCGCCGGGCAGCGCAAGGACGCGTTCGAGAACGCGCTCCCGCTCGCCCGCGCGTAGCGTCGAACGTCAACGGCGCTGGGTAGGGAGAGCGAGGGGTCGTGAGGTTGTGTGCATTTCGTCGACCTCACCGAGCGGGGCGCATCGAGGTCGACGTTATGCACCCTCACCGCGGCTCGCTCCCTCGCTTCCCTACCCAGCCGCCGTTGACTTTGCCCTCCGATCCCGGCGGTATGGTCGCCCGTCCGCATGTCGCTCACGCTCGAGAACGTCGCCCTGCCGGGCCTCGGACCGCCGCCGCCCGAGCCGGTCGCCCGCGCGCGGGATCCCGAGGGCGCGCTGACCGAGCTGTTCGGCTTCCCCGGCTTCCGGCCGGGGCAGCGCGAGGCGGTCGCGGCCGCCGTCGCCGGTCGCGACGTCCTCGTGGTGATGCCGACGGGCTCGGGCAAGTCGCTCTGCTACCAGCTGCCGGCGCTCATGCGGGCCGATCTCACGGTCGTCGTCTCGCCGCTGGTGTCGCTCATGCAGGACCAGGTGCAGGCGCTCGAGCGGGTGGCGCCCGGCCGGGTCGGGCTGGTCAACGCGCAGCAGGACGCGTCGGCCAACCGGCGCGTGATCGAGCGCGCCGCGGCCGGCGAGCTGCGGCTGCTCTACGTGGCTCCGGAGCGCTTCTCGTCGCCGGGCTTCCTCGAGCGGATCCGGCGCACGCGGATCGGTCTCTTCGTGGTCGACGAGGCGCACTGCGTGTCCCAGTGGGGGCACGACTTCCGCCCGGACTACTTCCGCCTGGCCGACGCCGCGCGCTGGCTGGGTGCCGAGGCGATCCTGGCGTCGACGGCCACGGCCACGCCGCAGGTGGCGACCGACATCGTCGCCCGCCTCGGCCTGCGCGACCCGGTGCGCGTCGCGACCGGCTTCGACCGCCCGAACCTCTCCTTCGCCGTCGTCCCGTGCGCGAGCAAGCAGGCGGCCCACCGCGGCATCGCCGCCGCGCTGGCGGAGCCGGGCGCGCTCCCCGGGATCGTGTACGCGGGCACGCGGGCGGACTGCGAGCGCCTCGCCGGCCGGCTCGGGAGCGAGCTCGGCGTCGAGGTCATCGCCTACCACGCAGGCCTCGCCCGCGACGCCCGCGCCGAGGCCCAGCGCCGCTTCATGGCCGGGGAGGCACCGGTCGTGGTCGCCACCAACGCGTTCGGGATGGGCGTCGACAAGGCGGACGTGCGGACGGTGTGCCACGAGAGCGTCCCCAGCTCGATCGAGGCCTACTACCAGGAGGCCGGCCGCGCGGGCCGCGATGGCCGCCCGGCGCGCTGCCTGCTCTTCGCCGCGGGGAAGGACAAAGGGCTCCACGTCTTCTTCATCGAGCGCTCGACCGTCGACGACGACGCGCTGAAGGGCGTCGCGCGCCGCCTCGTCTCCGCCGCCGCCGCCAACGGCTCGCCCACCCCCGACGGCTCGCCTGCCGCCGCCCCGCGGTTCGACGTGCCGGTCGCGGATCTCCTCCGTCTCACGGGCGAGGAGGAGGTGGTGCGGGCGATCGTGGGTCACCTCGCGCGCGCCGGCGTCGTCCAGCCGTCGCCCTCGGCACCCGACCGCGTCGCGGGTCGCGTCGTCGGCGAGTGGGACGGCCGGGCGCTCACCCTCTGCCGCGCGTCCGCCAAGGAGGGCACGCGGGTGCGCTGGCGCCAGTACCGGTCCGTGTGGGCGTGGGTCGAGGGATCGGCGTGCCGGCGGGAGGGCATCCTGCGCCACTTCGGGGATCGATCGCGCCCGGCGCCGGACGGGCCGTGCTGCGACGTGTGCGACCCCGAGCTCCGGCCGGCGCCGCCGCCGCCGCAGCAGCGGTCCACCGCGCCGCGCCCGGCCCAGCTCGCCCACCGGCCTACCGCCCACGGCGAGGCCGGCGAGCTCGACGAGGCGATCCTCGACGTCGTGGCCTCCGCCCAGCCCGAGGTCGGCCGCACGCGCGCGGTGGAGATCCTGCGCGGCGGCCGCTCGAAGGTCGTCGCCAAGTACTCCTACGACGGCCTGCCGCACTACGGCGCCTGGTCGCACCTGCGCGCCGACTCGGTGCTCGAGCGCGTCGATGCCCTGCTCGCGGCGGGGACGTTGCGGTCGACCGGAGGCCGGTACCCCAAGCTGGAGGTGGCGTGAAGGTCGGCGTGCTGGCCTCCGGCGCCGGGACCAACCTCCAGGCCATCCTCGACCGCGTGCACGGCCGCGAGGGCGTCGAGGTCGTGGC
>DASTIC010000329.1:0-7722 GCA_035717845.1 Solirubrobacteraceae bacterium | reverse complement strand
GCGCCCGCCCGCCGCGTCGGCGGCGGCGGCGGCCACGAGCCGCCCGGTGACGCCGGGGAAGTCCTCGGCCCGCTCGCGGGCGGGGTAGATGTCGAGGACGACCACGAGGTCGGCGAGCGCGAGGGCGGCGCCGAACTCGCGTTGCTGATGTTTAGTGCGCGAGAACAGGTGCGGCTGGAAGACCGCGACGACACGGCCGGGGTCGAGGGTGCGGGCGGCGGCGATCGTGGCCCGGACCTCGGTCGGGTGGTGCGCGTAGTCGTCGACCACCCGGGCGCCGTGCCGGCTCGTCCCCAGCTGCTCGAAGCGCCGTCCGGCGCCGCTGAAGTCGGCCAGCGCGGCGGCGGCCTGCCCGAGGTCGGCGCCCGCCAGGCGGCAGGCGGCCAGCGCCGCCGCCGCGTTGCGCGCGTTGTGGACGCCGGGCACGGGCAGCGCGACGGGCACGCCGTCGAGGGTGAAGCGCACGCCGCCTGGCTCGAGCTCGACGTCCTCCGGGCGGGCGACGTTCCCGCGGAAACGCGTCAGGCCCGGCTCGTCGCCCAGCACGACCTCGTCGGCGAGGTCGAGGAAGGCGCGGAAGGTGTCGTCGACGTCGCGCTGAGAGGCGTACGTGGCGTGGTGGTCGAGCTCGGCGTTCGTCAGCACCGCGATCCGGGGCGAGAGCCCGAGCAGCGAGCGGTCCGACTCGTCGGCCTCGACCACGAGCCAGTCCCCGCTCCCCCACCCCGCGTTGGACCCGGTCGAGCGCACCTCCCCGCCGACGAGGTAGCCGGGGTCCATGCCGCACCCGCGCAACGCGTGCACGACCATGCTCGAGGTCGTCGTCTTGCCATGGGTGCCGGTGATCGCGATCGCGAGCCGCAGCCGGGTGATCTCGCCGAGCAGCTCGGCCCGGTGCAGCTCCCGCGCGCCCGTGCCGCGCTCGGGATTGTCGGGCGGGATCGCGCTCGAGAGCACGACCTCGGCGCCCGGCGGGACGTTGGCGGCGTCGTGATCCCTGACCTCGATGCCGGCGTCGCGAAGATACGGGGAGTCGGGAGCGCGGTCCGAGCCCGTCACCTCGGCACCGAGCGCCCGAGCCACGAGCGCCAGCCCGCTCATCCCGGCGCCGCCGATGCCGACGAAGTGCAGCCGGCGGCCGGCCCATGGCTGCTGCGTGGTTGGCACGGCCCGAGAGGCTAGTGGCGCCGGCGGGGGTGCATTTCGTCGACCTGACGGCTCCCTGGCTCGTGAAGTCGACGTCATGCACCCTCACCGCGGCCCGGCTCCCCGCCTCCCTACCCAGCCGCAGTTGACTTTCGTCAACCGAGCCGCCAGTATTCAACCGTACCGTTTATCAACCACGCAGGTGATGACAACCGACCAGCTCACCACGACCTTCGCCGCGCTCGCCGACCCGACCCGGCGGGCGATCCTGGCGCGGCTCGCGCAGGGAGAGGCGACCGTGAACGAGCTGGCCGAGCCGTTCCCGATCACGCTCCAGGCCGTCTCGAAGCACGTCAAGGTGCTCGAGCGCGCAGGGCTGATCGCCCGCGGGCGCAGCGCGCAGATGCGCCCGTCCCGCCTCCAGGGCACCGGGCTCAAGCAGGCGGCCGACTGGCTCGCGGAGTACCGCGAGTTCTGGGACGACCGCTTCGACCGGCTCGACGACCACCTGCGCGACATCCAGAGAGGACCCCGTCATGACTGAAGCGGCCACCGCCCAGGAGCTCACGATCACGCGCACGTTCGACGCGCCGCGCGAGCTCGTCTGGAAGGCCTGGACCGACCCCGAGCACCTCGCGCGCTGGTGGGGTCCTCGCGGGCGCTCGACCCCGGTCGAGTCGATCACGATCGACCTCCGGCCCGGCGGAACCTTCCGGGTGAGCTCGATCTCGGACGAGCACGGCGACGAGATGGTCACGATCGGCACGTTCCGGGAGCTCGTCGAGCCCGAGCGCCTGGTGCTCGACGAGGCGGCGGAGGACTCCTGGCACGACGGCGCCGAGAGCGAGGTGACGCTGATCGAGCTCGAGGACGGGCGGACCGAGATGCGCTTCCGCGCGACCATCCACACCAGCCAGGAGATGATCGGCATCGCCGAGGTGGGCATCACGAGCGGCTTCGACCGCCTCGCCGAGCAGCTGGCGGCGCGATGAACGTCACTGGCGTCGACTTCATCTGCGTCCCCACGCGCGACTACGAGGAGGCGAGCGCGTTCTACGGCGACGCGCTCGGCCTGCCGCTCTCGAAGCGCTGGGGAAACATGCCTGCCGGGGAGTTCGAGACGGGCACCCTCACGCTGGCCGTCATGCAGTCCGACGCGTTCGGCATCGAGTTCAAGCCGCACACGCACCCGATCGCCCTCCACGTCGACGACGTCGCCGCAGCGCGCGCCGAGCTCGAGGACCAGGGGATCGCGTTCCGGGGAGACATCATCGACAGCGGCGTCTGCCACATGGCCCACTTCGCCGACCCCGACGGCAACGCGCTCATGTTCCACCACCGCTACGCGCCGCCGGCCTGAGGCCGGCGGCGTTTCGCCGCTCCCGCGGCCGGGCAAGCGTCGGGCGTGGACGAGCGGATCGACCGCGTGGCGCGCGAGGCGTTCGGCTTCGCGTCGCTGCGCCCCGGCCAGCGAGAGGCCATCGAGTCGGTGCTCGCCGGGCGGGACACGCTCGTCGTCATGTCGACGGGCTCGGGCAAGTCCGCCGTCTACCAGATCGCCGGCCTGCTGATCGAAGGCGCGACCGTGGTGGTCTCGCCGCTGATCGCGCTCCAGCGCGACCAGGTCGAGGACCTCGACGCGCCGTCCTCGGGTGGGGCCGCGCAGCTCAACTCGAGCCTGCCCACCGCCGAGCGCGAGCGCGCGCTCGCGGAGCTCGCCGAGGACGCGCTCGAGTTCCTCTTCCTCGCTCCCGAGCAGCTCGCCAAGGACGAGGTGCTGGCCGAGCTGGCGGTCGCGCGGCCGTCGCTGCTGGTCGTCGACGAGGCGCACTGCATCTCGGAGTGGGGCCACGACTTCCGCCCCGAGTACCTGCGGCTGGCCGCGGTCGCCGAGGCACTCGGGCGCCCGACCATCCTCGCGCTCACGGCCACGGCGGCGCCGCCGGTGCGCGACGAGATCGTCGAGCGGCTCGGGATGCGCGACCCCCAGGTGCTGGTCCGCGGCTTCGACCGGCCGAACATCCGGCTGGCGGTCGAGCGCTTCCACGGCGAGCAGTCCGCGGAGCGCAAGCTGCGGGCGCTGCTGGACGGGGTCGAGGCGGCCCCGAAGCCGGGGATCGTCTACGTCGCCACCCGGCGCCAGGCGGAGGAGGTCGCCGAGGCGCTGTGCGAGCGCTCCGTGACTGCCGCGTCCTACCACGCCGGGATGAGGTCCGCCGAGCGCGACACCGTCCAGGAGCGCTTCATGGACGGCGGGCTCGAGGTCGTCGTGGCCACGACCGCGTTCGGCATGGGGATCGACAAGGCCGACGTGCGGTGGGTCTTCCACAGCGAGGTCTCCGAGTCGCTCGACGCCTACTACCAGGAGCTCGGCCGCTCCGGGCGCGACGGCGAGCCCGCGCATGCCACGCTCTTCTACCGCAGCGAGGACCTCGGGCTGCGGCGGTTCTTCGCGGGCGGCGGGCACGTCGCCGTCGACGAGATCGCCCAGGTGCTCGCCGCCGTGCGCGCCGCGCCGGGGCCGGTCGATCCGGCCGACCTCCAGCCTGGCCTCTTGCAGACCAAGCTCGCCACGGCGATCGCACGGCTCGAGGAGGCGGGCGCGCTCACGGTGCTGCCCGAGGGGGCGGTCGAGGCGTCGGACGCCGAGCCGGCCGACGCCGTGCGCGCGGCGGCCGAGGCGGAGGAGCGGCGGCGCTCGTTCGACCGCTCGCGGGTCGACATGATGCGCGGCTACGCGGAGGCCGACGGGTGCCGACGCGAGTTCCTGCTCACCTACTTCGGCGAGCCGTTCACGCCGCCGTGCGGGAACTGCGACAACTGCGAGGCGGGCCGTGGCGGTGCGGCACCGGTCGACGCGCCGTTCGCGGTCGGCGCCCGGGTCGCGCACGGCGACTGGGGTGAGGGCGTGATCCAGCGCTACGACGACGGCTCGGTCGTCGTGCTCTTCGACGAGGTGGGCTACAAGACGCTCGCGCTCGAGGTCATCCGCGAGCGCGGGCTGCTCGAGCCGGCCTGATCAGCGCTCGCCGGCCGCCCGCAGCACCTCGCGGGCGATCACGTGGGCGGCGTCGGGGCGCGCGAGGGCGCGGGAGGCGGCGGCGATGGCCGTGCGGCGCGGCTCGTCGTCCACGAGCGCGTCGACCTCGGCTCGCAGGCGCTCCGGCGTGAGCTGCTCGTCGGGCAGCACCGTGGCGGCGCCCGCCTGCTCCATCCAGCGCGCGTTGGCGGCCTGGTGGTTGCCGGACGCGTGGGGATACGGGATCAGGACCGACGGGAGCCCGTACTGGGCGAGCTCGAACACCGAGCCGCCGGCGCGGGCGACGGCGAGATCGGCGGCGGCGAGGGCGGCGCCGAACGGCTCGACGTAGTCGCGCAGGATGTAGTGCGGCCCCGGCGCGGTCAGCGCGGCGAAGTCGCGCCGCCCCGCGACGTGGAGCACGCGGTAGGGCGCGTCGGCGAAGGCGCGGACGGCGGCCTCGTTGATCGAGCGCGCCCCGAGCGAGCCGCCGAACACCAGCACCGCGGTCTCTCCGGGGGCGATCCCGAAGCGCTCGCGGGCCCCCTCGCGGTCGGTGACGGTGGGAGGCACGGGGCGGCCCGTGATGAGGTAGCGGTCACCGTCCCGGCCCTCGATCGGGAAGGCCAGGCAGACGCGGCGGGCGCGGCCCGCGAGCAGGCGGTTGGTGAGGCCGCGGTGCGAGTCGGCCTCGCTGAGAACGAGCGGGATGCGGCTCGCGACCGCCGCGAGCCCGACCGGGCCGGCCGCGTAGCCCCCGCCGCCGAGCACGACGTCGGCGCCCAGCAAGATCCGGCGCGCGGTGCCGAGCGCGACCGCCGCCTTGCCGATCGCGCGCGCGGCCTTCAGCGGGTTGGTGCGCGAGATCCCCTCGACCCGCAGCAGCTCCAGCGGGTAGCCGGCCCTCGGGACCAGCTCGGCCTCGGCGCGCTCGCCGCCGGCGAAGCGGACGTCGGCGCCCTCAGCCCGCAGCGCGTCGGCGACCGCGATCGCCGGAACCACGTGGCCGGCCGTCCCGCCCGCCGCGATCACGACGCGCGGGCCGCTCATGCCCGCCCTCGACGGCACGCAGGTGGGCGGAGCCGCCCCCGGCGATGTTGAGCAGCAGGCCCATCGAGCAGAGCAGGACGATCAGCGACGTCGAGCCCGAGGAGATGAACGGGAGCGGCACGCCGGTGAGCGGCGCGAGCCCGAGGACGGCGTAGACGTTGAGCAGGGCTTGGCACAGGATCAGGCTCGTCAGGCCGCCCGCGAGCAGCTTCGCGTAGGCGCCCTTGGCGTTGCGGGCGGTTCGCAGCCCCGCGTACCCGATCATGCCGTACAGGCACAGGAGCACGCAGATCCCCACGACGCCGAGCTCCTCCCCGATCACGGCGAGGATGAAGTCGGTGTGGGCCTCGGGAAGGTAGAAGATCTTCTGCACCGACTGCCCGGGACCGAGGCCGAACAGCCCGCCCGAGCCGACCGCGATCTGCCCCTGGACGGACTGGAACCCGGCGCCCGCCGCGTCCGCCCACGGGTTCATGAAGGTCGTCAGCCGCTCCGTGCGCTCGGCATCCATGAGCGCGAAGAGGAACACGAGGAAGGCGCCCCCGCCGGCGACCAGGCCGAGCTGTCGCAGCGGCAGCCCGGCGGCCACGAGCATGGCCGCGAGCGTGAAGCAGACGACGAGCGCGGTGCCGAGGTCGGGCTGGGCGAGGATCAGCAGCACCGCGCCGCCCCCGACGCCGAGCACGGGCCCGAGCACGCCGCGCAGGTTGTGGGCGAGCCGCGGCTGAGCGCCGAGCACCGCCGCCACGTGCAGCACGAGCGCCAGCTTCATGATCTCGGACGGCTGGAACGCGAGCGGCCCGGCGCCCAGCCAGCGGCGGGCGCCGTTGATCTCAAGGCCGAGGCCGGGCACGAGCACCAGCACGAGCAGCACGAAGGCGCCGGCGAGGATCAGGCGGGTATAGCGGCGGGCCGGGAGGAGGCCGTGGCGGCTGATGAGATGCATCGCCAGCAGCCCGACGGCCCCGTAGACCAGGTACTTGACCAGGTACGTCGTCCCGTCGCCGTTGCCCTCGAGCAGCGTGCGCGCCGAGGAGGCCGAGTAGACCATCACGGCGCCCCCGGCGAGCAGGCAGAACGTCGCGGTCAGCAGGAGCCGGTGCTCGAGTGGCTGCTGCCGGCGCTGACGACTGGACATCAGACCTGCGTTCGACGCCGCGCGCCGGACCCCTGCGATCGCGTCACCCCGGCGCTACGAGCGCGCGGAAGTGGTCGCCTCGCTCCTCGAACGACCTGTACTGGTCGTAGGAGGTGCAGGC
Organism: Solirubrobacteraceae bacterium; assembly: GCA_035717845.1. Taxonomy (GTDB): domain Bacteria; phylum Actinomycetota; class Thermoleophilia; order Solirubrobacterales; family Solirubrobacteraceae; genus DASSUW01. Next base: position 1,248 of record DASTIC010000329.1, on the reverse strand, counting down.
GGGTGAGAGGAGGACGACGTCGCCGGGCCGGGCGGCGGCGCGGGCGGCCTCGACCGCCGCAGCCAGGTCGCCGGCCTCGACGATCGGGACGCCGTCGCCGAGCGCGGCATGGATCGCGTCCGCGGCCTCGCCGATCAGGTACGCGGCGCGGGCGCTCTGCTTGACGGCACGCGCGAGCGGCCGGTAGTCGCCTCCCTTCCCGCGCCCGCCGAGGATCGCGTGGACGGTCCCGGGCGGGAAGGAGGCGAGGGCGACGACGGCGGAGGCGACATTGGTCGCCTTCGAGTCGTTGACGTAGAGGACGCCGTCGCGGCGGGCGACCTCCTCCATCCGGTGCGCGACGCCGCCGAAGCCGGCGAGCCCGGCGCGAACGGCCGCGACGGGCAGCCCGCGGGCGAGGCAGACGGCGGCGGCCGCCATCGCGTTCTCACGGTTGTGGGCGCCGCGAAGGCGGATCTCCGCGGTGTCGATCAGCGGCTCCCCGCGCCACCACAGCCGGCCGTCGCGCTCCTCGACGTCGCCGCCCGGCCCGAACGTGACCCGCTCGGCCCGCCCGGGGAGGTCTCCGGCGAGGTCGCCGGGGGCGACGGCGAGCGCGCCCTCCGGCTGGCGCGTGAACGCCTCGAGCTTGGCCTCGCGGTAGGCGTCGAAGCTCCCGTGGCGATCGAGGTGGTCCTCGGCGAGGTTGAGCAGCGCCGCGCCATCCGGGGCAAATGCCTCCGTGTCCTCGAGCTGGAACGACGACGCCTCGCAGACCACGACCGTCTCGGCGCCGATCGCGCCCGCGAGCGCGGTCACCGGCGTGCCGACGTTCCCGGCCACCGCGACCGGCACGCCCGCCTCGCGGTGGATGTGGCCCAGGAGCTCGACTGTGGTCGTCTTGCCGTTCGAGCCCGTCACGGCGACGAACGGGTTCGGCAGGAGCCGCCAGCCGATCTCCAGCTCACCGACGACGCGCGTCCCGGCCCGCCGGGCGGCCGCGACCACCGGCGCCTCCTGCGGCACGCCGGGGCTCTTCACGACCGTCGAGGCCCGGGGGAGCAGCCCGAGCCCGTCGCTCGGCGCGTGCACGGCGACGCCGGTTCGCTCGAGCGCCGTCCGCACTTCCGCGGTCACGTCGCCGGCATCACAGCCCACCACCTCCGCCCCGCGCGCCCGCAGCGCGAGCGCCGCGGCCACGCCGGAACGCGCGAGCCCGACGACGAGGAAGGGGCCGGCAGGCAGGGGCGGACGCGCGATCACGCCGCA
>DASTIC010000328.1:0-7955 GCA_035717845.1 Solirubrobacteraceae bacterium | reverse complement strand
ACCGACTGGATGCCGCTCAGCAGGCTGTCCTGGATCGTGGCCTCGTAGACGTAGCTGGCCGTCTCGAACTCGTCCGGGTAGGAGGGGTCGACGCCGAGCGCGCGGCAGAGCAGCACGATCGCGGCGATGGCGGCGAGCGTGGCCGCCGTGATGATGTGGCCGCGGCGGCGCCGGTCGTCGGTGAGGTGCCGGTGGGCGGGGTCGGTCCGCAGCGCGATCGCCGCCGTGGCGCGGTCGAGCGCGATCGCCATGATCACGATCGCCACGCCCGCGAGCAGCGCGAGCGAGGCGTTGGAGTACAGCCCGCTGGTCACGACGTCACCCAGCCCGCGCCCGCCGATCAGGCCCGCGATCACCACCAGCGAGAGCGCGAACATGATCGTCTGATTGAGGGCGAGCAGGAGCTCGCGGCGCGCCAGGGGGAGCTGGACCTTGAACAGCGTCTGCGCCTTGGTGGCGCCGAGCGCGCGCGAGGCCTCCACCGTGTCCGCCGTCACGCCGCGGATCCCGAGCGCGGTGATGCGGATCGCCGGCGGGATCGCGTAGATCATCGTGCAGATCACCGCCGCCGCGGGCCCGACCGAGAAGAGGATCACCACCGGCATCAGGTACGCGAACGCCGGCACGATCTGCATCGCGTCGAGCACCGGTGTGATCCCGCGGTAGAAGCGCTGCGAGCGACCGGCGAACACTCCGATGGGACCGCCGATCAGCAGCGACAGCAGCACCGCCGCGAACATCAGCGCCAGCGTCTGGATGGCCGGCTCCCAGAGGCCCATCAGCGCGAACGACGCGAACGCGAGCAGCACGACGAGCGCGGCGCGCCAGCCGCCGAAGCGCAGGACGATCAGCACGGACGCCGCGAGCATCCCGATCCACGTCAGCCACTCGAACAGGTCGGTGGTCGCGGTCACGAGCCAGTCGGAGACCACCCGGAACGCGTCGAAGGCGGCGAACACGATGCTGCGGTCCTCGGCGGTGCGCTCGTCGATCAACCAGCTCTGGAAGTCGTCCAGGTGGTCGGGCAGCTGGGTCCACGTCAGCGAGGCCGGCCACGGGTACTCGTCGCGCCACAGCGCGAAGGCGACGACCATGACGAGGACGACGATCGCGACCTGCACGGGCCGTCCGCGCCATCTCGACGATGCCGCCGGCAGCGCCGGCGCGGGCAGCCGGCCGCTAGCGACCGCCACCGGCGTCCTCGCGGCCGCCGGCGATGGCGTGCAGCACCGACGCGCGGTCGACGATTCCCACGACCCGGTCGCCCTCGACGGCACGGACCGGCCCCTCGCTGGCGGCGACCACCGCGACCGCGTCCTTGACCTTCGTGCCGACGTCGAGCGTCGGCCCGTCGCTGAGCTCGTCAGGCCGTGGCTCGCGCATGATCCAGCGCAGCGTGAGCACGTTCGTCCGCGGGATGTCGCGGACGAAGTTCTCGACGTAGTCGTCGGCGGGCGACCCGACCAGCTCCTCCGGCGTGCCGAGCTGGACGATCGCGCCGTCGCGCATGATCGCGATGCGGTCACCGAGCCGCAGTGCCTCCGGCAGGTCGTGCGTGATGAAGAGCATCGTCTTGCCGGTCTCGTCCTGGAGCCGGCAGACCTCGTCCTGCATGTCGCGGCGGATGAGCGGGTCGAGCGCGCTGAATGGCTCGTCGTAGAGCATCAGCTTCGGCTCGACGGCGAAGGCGCGGGCGAGGCCGACGCGCTGCTGCATGCCGCCCGAGAGCTGGTCCGGGAACGAGTGCTCGACATCGTCGAGGCCGACGAGCTTGAGGACCTCGCCGGCGCGGGACAGCCGCTCGCTCTTGGGCACGCCCTGGATCTCGAGCCCGAAGGCGACGTTGTCGATCACCGTGCGATGCGCGAGCAGGCCGAAGTGCTGGAACACCATCGAGACGGTGTGGCGGCGCAGGTCCCGCAGCGCCGCCGTGTCGGCGCTCGTGACGTCGTGGTCGAGGATCCGGATGTGACCGGCGGTCGGCTCGATCAGCCTGATCAGCGTACGCACGAGCGTCGACTTCCCGGATCCCGACAGCCCCATGACGACGAAGACCTCGCCGGGGTAGATCTCGAACGAGACGTCTCGCACGGCCACCGTGCACCCGGTCTTGTTACGGAGCTCCGAGCGCGACAGCTCCGCGTCCTCCGAGCCGACGACGCGGTCGGCCCGCGGGCCGAACACCTTCCACACGCCACGCGCTTCGAGCAGCGGCTGTCCGTTGCGTTCCCCTGGCGGCGACGGCGTCGGGGCGGCGCCGACGGCTCCGGTTGCGTCCGTCGTCATGGTCCGGGCCCAGGCAGATATATCAGCCCCATCCGAGGCGATCCTACTCCAGCCGGAAAGGTGGTGGCAACCCCCGATCGGGGTGGAGCGGTGCCAGGACCGGCGTCGCGCCGGTGAGATATATCAGGCTTGACACGGGCCGCCGCCGCGTGATACGCCCGGTTCGTGACCTCGACCCAGGCCCGCACTCTCTCGATGTTCGTCGACGGCGAGTGGGAGCCCGCGGCGTCGGGCGCCACCGCCGAGGCCGTCAGCCCCGCCACCGGCGAGGTGATCGGCGCCGTCCCGCAGGGCGACCGCTCGGACGCGCAGCGCGCGATCGCCGCCGCCGACCGCGAGTTCGAGGGCTGGTCGCGGCTGACCGCCTTCGAGCGGGCCGCGAAGATGCACGCCGTCGGCGACGTGATCGAGCGGCGCCGCGACGAGCTGGCGCGCACGCTGACGCTCGACCAGGGCAAGCCGCTGGCGGCGGAGGCCTACGACGAGGTCGACGAGCTCGTCGACTACTGGCGCATGGCGGCCGAGGACGCCAAGCGGCTCGGCGGCGAGCTGCCAAACTCCTTCTCACCCGGCAAGCGCGTGCTGCTGGTGCGCCGCGCCCGCGGCGTGGTGGGCGTCATCACGCCCTGGAACTGGCCGTACACGATGCCGGCCGAGCTGCTCGCTCCCGCGCTCGCGTGCGGCAACACCGTCGTCTGGACGCCCGCGCCCTCGACCTCCGTGTGCGCGGTGGCGCTGGCCGAGTGCATGGCCGAGGCCGACCTGCCGCCCGGTGTCGTCAACCTCGTGACCGGCCCGGGCCCGGAGGTGGGGGACGAGATCGCCCGCAACCCGGGCACGCGCGCCGTCGCCTTCATCGGCTCCACCGTCACCGGCCGCAAGGTCGCCTCGGCGGCCGCCGGGAAGGCGGTGGTCATCGAGATGGGCGGGAACGGCCCGGTCGTGGTCATGGACGACGCCGACCTCGACCGCGCGGTCGAGGCCACGGTCACCGCCTGCTTCCTGTGCGCCGGCCAGAGCTGCACGGCGGGCGAGCGGCTGCTCGTCCACCGTGCGGTGCGCGACGACTTCGTCGATCGCCTCGCGCGGCGCGTCACGCAGGAGGTCCTGCTCGGCGACCCGTTCGCGGGTGAGACGACGATGGGCCCGGTCAACAACGAGGGCGTGGCGGTCAAGATGGACGAGCACGTCGGCGACGCGGTGGACCGGGGGGCCGAGGTGGTCGCGGGCGGCTCACGGGCCGGCGGCTTCCCGACCGACCTCTACTGGAACGCGACGGTCCTCGTCGACGTGCCGGCCGACTCGCGGGTCGCCACCGAGGAGACGTTCGGCCCGGTCGCGCCCGTCGTGTCGATCGGCTCCCTCGACGAGGCGATCAAGCTCACCAACGCGTCGCCCTACGGGCTGCTGGCCGCGATCTTCACGCGCGACCTCGCGGCCGGCCTGCGCTTCGCCGACGAGGTCCGCTCGGGCTGGGTCAACGTCAACGAGTCCTCGAACTACTGGGAGTCCCACCTGCCGTTCGGCGGCCGGGCGGGGACCGACAGCGGGATCGGGCGCGTCGGCGGCAGCCACGTCATGGACGCCTTCACCGAGCTCCAGACGGTGACTTTGTCGCCTTGATGCTCCGACCCGGCGCTCTCGACGGCCGGCAGCGCCGGGCGCTGCTCGCCCACCTCTCCTCGCCCCGGTACGAGGTGCTGCCGTTCGAGGGGATCGAGGACAAGGTCGTCGCCTACGTGCCGCGCGAGGTCAAGGTGACGATCACGGCCTCGCCGGCCCGCGGGCTCGACGCCACGCTCGACGTGGCCGCCGCGCTGGTCGAGCGCGGGTACGCCGCGGTGCCGCACCTCTCCGCGCGGCTCGTGCGCGACGAGGCACACCTCGACGCGATCCTCGCGCGCCTGCGGCGCGACGGCGTGCGCGAGGTGTTCGTGCCCGCCGGCGACTCGCCGGAGCCCGGCGCCTTCTCCGGGGCGGCGGAGCTGCTCGCGGCGATGGGCGACCACGGCCTGGCCGAGATCGGCATCACGGGATACCCGGAGAGCCACCACCTGATCGACGACGACACGACGATCCGGGCGATGTTCGAGAAGGCGCCGATGGCCACCTACATCGTCAGCCAGCTCTGCTTCGACCCCGAGACGATCCGCGTCTGGTTCGCACGCGTGCGCGGGCGCGGGACCGGCCTGCCGATCTGGATCGGGATGCCCGGGATCGTCGACAACGCCAAGCTCGTGCGCATCTCGATGAAGATCGGCCTCGGCGAGTCGGCGCGGTTCCTGCGCGCCCACCACGGGTGGCTCCGGCGACTCGCGATGCGGACGTTCACGCCCGACCCGCTCGTGCGCGGCCTCGCCCCGCTGTACGGCGACCCGGAGGCGGCGATGGGCGGCTTCCACTTCTACACGTTCAACGAGCTCGAGCGCACCGAGCGCTGGCGCCAGCACATGCTCCAGCGGCTCAAGGGTTAACGTCGAGGCTCTCGACGCCGTAGCCGGCGGCCTTGAGGCCGGCCAGGATCGCCTCCGCGTGGCGGGCGCCGCGGGTCTCCATCGTCAGCTCCACGCCGGTCTCGCGGACGCTGAGCTGGACGGCGTCGCGCACGTGGTCGACGGAGACGAGGTTGCCGCCGGTGGCCGCGACCTCGGCGAGCAGGGCGGCGAGGCCGCCGGGGCGGTCGGAGATTCGCGTGAAGACCCGCATGCGCCGCCCCGCCGCCGTCTCGTGCCGGCGGGCGACGGCCGCCAGCAGCCCGGCGTCGATGTTGCCGCCGGAGAGGACGACGACGGTCGCGCCCTTGCGCGCGGGCGCGACGACCCCCTCGAGGAGCGCCGCGACGCCGACGGCGCCGGCGCCCTCGACGACGAGCTTCGCGCGCTCGAGCAGCCGCACGATCGCCTCGGCGACCTCCTCGTCGCCGACCACGCACAGCTCGTCCACGAGCCGCTCGACGAGCGGGCGCGTCAGCACTCCCGGCCGCTTGATGGCGATGCCGTCGGCGATCGTGGCGGTGCTGACGGCCGCGTCCGGGCGGGCGTACGGCGAGCACACGGTGGCCTGCACGCCCGTGATCTCGACGTCCGGCCGTACCGCCTTGATGGCGCCGGCCACGCCGCTGACGAGTCCGCCCCCGCCGATCGGCACGATGACCTTGGCGAGGTCGGGGACGGAGTCGAGCAGTTCGAGGCCGAGCGTCGCCTGGCCGAGGATCACGTCCGGGTCGTCGAAGGGGTGGACGAACGCGGCGCCGGTCTCGGCCGCCCGCTCGCGCGCGGCCGCCACGCAGTCGTCGACCGAGTCGCCGCCCAGCCGGACCGTGCCGCCGAAGCCCTCGACGGCCGCCACCTTGGCCACCGCCGCCTCCTCGGGCATGAACACCTCGCACGGCAGGCCGCGGGCGCGGGCCGCGTAGGCCAGCGACTGGGCGTGGTTGCCGGCGCTCCCTGCCACCACGCCGTGGACGGCGCCGTCGCCCAGGCGGGCGATCTTGTGCAGCGCGCCGCGCAGCTTGAACGAGCCGGTGCGCTGGAGGTTCTCGGCCTTCAGCAGCAGATGGCCGCCGCACGCCTCGCTGAGGCTGCGCGAGGTGAGCAGCGGGGTCTCGCGGGCGATGTCCGCGATCGCGTCCCTCGCCTCCGCGGCGCCGCCCTCGGCGAGCCGCTCGAGGACCTGCCCGCTCAGCTCCGCGGGGTCGAGCGCGGTCATGGCGCGATCTGGTATATCAGTTTCGTTGACGTCCGACCACTCAGCACTGGACGGCGTCGGGCGCCTGCTCGTGTCGTGCACCGACCGGCCCGGGATCGTCGCCGCAATCTCGCAGTTCGTGCGCGATCGGGGGGCGAACATCGTCCAGTCCGACCAGCACACGACCGATCCCGAGGGCGGCGCGTTCTTCATGCGGACGGAGTTCCGGCTCGACGGGCTCGAGGCGGGCGCGGACGACTTCGAGCGCGCGTTCACCGAGGAGGTCGCCGAGCCGTTCGGGATGGACTGGCGGATGCACTACGCCTCGCGCCGCAAGCGCGTCGCGATCCTCGTCTCCCGCTACGACCACTGCCTGGCCGAGCTGCTCTGGCGGTGGCGCCGCGGCGAGCTGTACGCCGACATCCCCCTCGTGGTCTCCAACCATCCGGACCTCGCGTCCGAGGCCGAGCGGTTCGGCGTGCCGTTCGAGCACGTGCCGGTGGAGCGCGGCGCCAAGCCGGCGGCCGAGGCGGCGCTGCTCGAGCTGCTGGGCGGGGCCGTCGACCTCGTGGTCCTCGCGCGCTACATGCAGATCCTCAGCCCGTCGTTCCTGGAGGCGGCGCGGGTGCCGATCATCAACATCCACCACTCGTTCCTGCCCGCCTTCGCGGGAGCCGACCCGTACGCCCGGGCGCACGAGCGCGGGGTGAAGATCATCGGCGCCACGGCGCACTACGTGACCGAGGAGCTCGACGCCGGTCCGATCATCGAGCAGGACGTCGCGCGCGTGACGCACCGCGAGGGCGTCGAGGCGCTGGTGCGCACGGGGGCCGACCTCGAGCGGATCGTGCTGCTGCGCGCCGTGCGCTGGCACCTCGAGGACCGCGTGCTGCTGCACGGCAACCGCACCGTCGTGTTCCTCTGACGAGCGTCAACGGCGGCGCCAGCTAGCGTGAAAGGCATGACCGGCTCGATGACTGCCACGAGGACTGACACGCGGCCGCACACGCCGCACGCTGCCGACACCCACGATCTCATCCGCGTGCACGGCGCGCGCGTGAACAACCTCAAGGACGTCAGCGTCGAGCTCCCGAAGCGCCGGCTGACGGTGTTCACCGGCATCTCCGGCTCGGGCAAGAGCTCGCTGGTGTTCGGCACGATCGCGGCGGAGTCGCAGCGGCTGATCAACGAGACCTACAGCGCCTTCGTGCAGGGCTACATGCCGACGCTGGCGCGGCCCGAGGTCGACCTCCTCGACGGGCTGACGACCGCGATCCTCGTCGACCAGGAGCGGATGGGTGGCGACGCCCGCTCCACGGTCGGCACCGCGACCGACGCCAACGCGATGCTGCGCATCCTCTTCAGCCGGCTCGGGCAGCCCCACATCGGCTCGCCCAGCGCGTTCGCGTTCAACGTCCCCTCGGTCCGGGCGAGCGGTGGGATCACGATCGAGCGCGGCAACAAGACCAAGACCGAGGTGGCGACCTACAACCGCCTCGGCGGCATGTGCAATCGCTGCGAGGGCCGCGGCTCGGTCACCGACTTCGACCTGACGCAGCTCTACGACGACAGCAAGTCGCTCAACGAGGGCGCGCTCACGATCCCGGGCTACAGCATGGAGGGCTGGTACGGCCGCATCTTCCGCGGCTGCGGCTTCTTCGACCCGGACAAGCCGATCCGCAACTTCAACAAGCGGGAGCGCCACGACCTGCTCTACAAGGAGCCGACCAAGATCAAGGTCGACGGGATCAACCTGACGTACGCGGGGCTGATCCCGCAGATCCAGAAGTCGTTCCTGTCCAAGGACGTCGACGCGCTCCAGCCGCACATCCGCGCTTTCGTGGAGCGGGTGGTCACCTTCTCCGTCTGTCCCGAGTGCGACGGCACCCGGCTCAGCCCGGAGGCCCGGTCGTCGAGGATCGACGGCAAGAACATCGCCGACGTCTGCGCGATGCAGATCAGCGACCTGGCCGACTGGGTCC
>DASTIC010000327.1:0-5859 GCA_035717845.1 Solirubrobacteraceae bacterium | reverse complement strand
GTGCGCGCCGCCGGTCTGGATGAGCGAGTAGATCTGGTGCGTCTTGCCCTCGCGGATGAGGTTGCGCACGCCCGGGGTCGGCACGAGCACCTCGGCCGCCACGCAGCGCCCGGCGCCGTCGGCGGTCGGGATCAGCGTCTGAGTGACGACGCCCTGGAGGCCGATCGCGAGCTGCGCGCGGATCTGGCCCTGCTGGGCGGGCGGGAAGACGTCGATGATGCGGTCGATCGTCTGCGGTGCGTCCTGCGTGTGGAGCGTCGCGAAGACGAGGTGGCCGGTCTCCGCCGCGGTCAGGGCGGTCCCGATCGTCTCCATGTCGCGCATCTCGCCGACGAGGATCACGTCGGGGTCCTGGCGCAGTGCGGCCTTGAGCGCCAGCGCGAACGACGGCGCGTCGGACCCCAGCTCGCGCTGGTTGACGATGCAGCGCTTGTGCGAGTGCAGGAACTCGATCGGGTCCTCGATCGTCATGATGTGCTCGTCGCGCGTCTCGTTGATCTCGTTGATCAGCGAGGCGAGCGTCGTCGACTTGCCCGAGCCGGTCGGGCCCGTGACGAGCACGATCCCGCGCGGCTTCTTGGCGAACGAGCGGATGACGGGCGGCAGGCCGAGCGTCTCGATCGGCACCGTCTCCGTCGGGATGAGGCGGAACGCGGCGCCGATGGTGCCGCGCTGGAAGTACGCGTTGACGCGGTAGCGGCCGACGCCGGGCACCGAGTAGGCGAAGTCGAGCTGCCAGTCGGTCTCGAGGCGCTGCCGCTGCGACGAGTTGAGGATCGCGTAGATGAACTCGCGCGTGTCGGTCGGCGTCAGCGACGGCTGGCCGTCGATCGGGACCAGCGAGCCGCGCACGCGCAGCATGGGCGGCGAGCCGGCCGTGATGTGAAGGTCGGACGCCTTGTTCTTGACGACCGCGAGGAGAAGTTCGGAGAAGTCCAGGCTCACGAGCGATTCATCGGCACGGGAGGCCGCGGACTGAAGTGGGGTCCGGCCCCTAGCGGGTGCCGGCGACGCGCGCGATCTCGGCGATCGACGTGAGGCCGCGGCGGACCTTCTCGAGCCCGTCCTCGCGCAGGCGCATCATGCCCTCGTGCACGGCCGCGTGGGCGATCGTCTCGGACGGCTCCCGGGCCACGGCGAGCGCGCGGATCGTGTCGGAGACCCACATGACCTCGTAGAGCCCGATCCGGCCCTTGTAGCCGGAGCCGCCGCAGCGCGCGCAGCCGACGGGCTCGTAGGCCTCGAGGTCGAGGCCTACGTTGAAGCCGTTCGCGCGCATGACCTCGGACTTGATCGTCGTCCGGCGCTTGCACTCCTCGCACAGCAGCCGGGCGAGCCGCTGTGCGACGACGCAGTCGACCGCCGAGCCGACCAGGAACGGCTCGATGCCCATCTCGATCAGGCGCGTCACCGCGCCCGGGGCGTCGTTCGTGTGCAGCGTGGAGAGCACGAGGTGGCCGGTGAGCGCCGCCTCGACCGCGATCTGTGCCGTCTCGCGGTCACGGATCTCGCCGACCATGATGATGTCGGGGTCGGCGCGCATCATCGAGCGCAGGCCGCCCGCGAACGTCAGGCCCGCCTTGGGGTTGACCTGGACCTGGGTGATGCCGTCGAGCTGGTACTCGACGGGGTCCTCGATCGTGATGATGTTCTTCTCGATCGTGTTGAGCTGGTTCAGGGCGCCGTACAGCGACGTCGACTTGCCCGACCCGGTCGGGCCGGTCACCAGCACGGCGCCGTGGGCCTGCGAGAACGCCTTGGTGAAGCGCTCGAGCGCCTGCGGGAGCATCCCGAGCTGCTCGAGCTCGATCATGACCCTACTCTGGTCGAGGATGCGCATGACGACGTTCTCGCCGTACGCGCACGGGAGCGTGGCGACGCGGAGGTCGATCGGCTTGCCGGACACCTCGAGCGAGATGCGCCCGTCCTGCGGCACCCTCCGCTCGGCGATGTCGAGGTCGGAGAGGATCTTCACGCGCGAGACGACGGCGGGGACCGCGCTGCCGGGGATGAGCGCCGCCTCCTGGAGCACGCCGTCGATCCGGTAGCGGACGCGCATGTCCTCGTCGCCGGGCTCGAAGTGGATGTCGGACGAGCCCCGCTCGACGGCCTCCTTGATGACCCGGTGCACGAGCTGGATGACCGAGGCGTCCTCGCCCGAGGCGCCGAAGTTGATCGGCGCCTGCTCGCGCAGGTCGTAGAGCGGGCCGGCCGGGGCGGGCGCGGAGGTCTGATCGCCCGCCTCCGCGTCGTCGTCGTCGAGCGGCGCCGTCGCGCCGTGGCCGAAGTCCGGGTCCTCGAGACGCTCGAGCAGCCGCTCGATGTCGGGCGGCGAGGCCACCGCCGGGCGCACCTCGTAGCCGGTCATGACCGCGATGTCGTCCTGAGCCAGCACGTTCGCGGGATCGGACATGGCGACGAGCAGCGTGCGCTCGCCGGCGAAGGAGATCGGCACCGCCTGGTAGCGCTGGGCCGCGGCAGGGGTCACGAGCTTGGCGGCGTCGGGATCGACGCGGTAGAGCCCGAGGTCCACGTGGTCGAGCCCGAAGCGCTCGGCCACGGCGCGCGCGAGCTGCTCCTCCGCCAGCGTGCCGTCCTTGACCAGGATCCGCTCCGCCAGCGTGCCCTGGTCCTCGGCCTTGGCGAGCGCGAGGTCCATCGTCCCCTGGTCGACGAACCCGAGCTCGACGATGACGTCGCTCAGCACGCGGCCGGACCCTCCGCGCCGTGACGGCGTGGTGACCCCGTTGCCCTTCTTCTTCTTCGGGGGCGCCCCCGTCTGTGCTGGCGGATTCATGTAATGGCGATGGTCTTGGCGGCCTCCCTCATCGCCTCGCGGGGAGCCTCCAGGCCGGTCCAGCGCTCGAGCGACGCTGCTCCCTGCGCGACCAGAACTTCCAGGCCGTCGACCACGCGCGCCCCTCGAGTTGCTGCCGCTTCGAGGAGGCGAGTGACGCCGTCCCGGTAGACCATGTCGACGATCAGGCTCCCGGCACGTAGATCATCGGCCTTGATCGGGAGCGCCTTGAACGTGGCCTCGGGGTCTCCGAGGCCCACCGACGTGCAGTTGACGACGATGTCGGCCGTCTCCGGAGCGTCGGTGGCGCGCACGCCGAGGTCGGCCGCGAGCGCCTCCGCGCGCTCGGAAGTGCGGTTCCAGACGGTGACGTGCGCGCCCGCGCCGCGCAGCGCCCAGGCGGCGGCGCGGCCGGCCCCGCCGGCGCCGAGCACGAGCGCTGAGCGCCCCGCCGGGTCCTCGCCGAGGGCCGCCAGCAGGCCGGGCGCGTCGGTGTTCTCGGCGTGGATGGCGCCGTCCTCGAAGGTCAGCGTGTTGGCCGCGCCGATCTCCCGCGCCGCCTCCGACGCGTGGTCGGCGACGGCCAGGGCGGCCTCCTTGTGCGGGATCGTCACGTTCACGCCGCGGAAGCCCGCCGCGGGCAGCGCGCGAATCGCCTCATCGAACATCTCCGGTGGTAGCGGCAGACGCAGATAACGCCAGTCGCCGAGCCCGAGCGCGGCGAGCGCGGCGTTCTGCATCTGCGGCGAGCGCGAGTGCGCGACCGGCCAGCCGCAGACGCCCAGATAGATCAAGGACCGCCGCGCGACGCCTGGTAGCGCGCCACGTCGCGCTCGAACTCCGCGTTGGTCGCCGAGAACGCGTGCTCGCCCGAGTCACCGGGCTTGCGCACGAAGAACAGGTAGTCGCTGCGCGCCGGCTTGGCCGCCGCCTTCAGCGAGGCGAGGCCGGGGTTGCCGATCGGCGTCGGCGGGAGGTCGCGGCGCAGGCGGGTGTTGTACGGCGTGTCGGCCTCGAGCTCGGAGACCCGCAGGGGCCGCGACCAGTTCTGGATCTCGTACCGGATCGTGGCGTCGATCCCCAGGGGGATGCCGTCGCGCAGCCGGTTGTAGATCACGGAGGCGATCAGGGGGCGCTCGCGCGCCAGCTGCGCCTCGCGCTCGACCAGCGAGGCGATGATCAGCACGTCGTAGCGCGACAGGTTCTTGCTGCGCGCGAACGACATGTCGAGCTTGGAGAAGTTGGCCTTGAAGGCGGCGAGCTGCTTGGACACGAGGTCGCGCGCCGGGCTGCCGTCGACGAGCGTGTACGTGGCCGGGAAGAGGAAGCCCTCGGCCGTACCGGCGCCGCGCGGGGCGCCCAGCCGGCGGACGCGGCGCAGGACCCGCCGCTCGGACGCCGCCTTGAGGTAGCTGCCCTTGAGCGGGCCCTTGTCGACGATCGGCGCCGCCTCGCGGATCGACGGCCCCTCGGGCACGGTGACGTTCACGGTCGGCACGACGCGCACCTTCGGGCCCTTGGTCAGCGCGTCGATGGCGTCGCCGTAGCTCATGTCCTGCCGCAGCGTGTAGTTGCCGGGGCGCAGACCGCCGCGGCGGCCGGTCAGCGTCGCGTTGAGCTCGAAGAACGTGCCGCTGGCCACGACGCCCTTGGTGGCGAGGAGGTCGCCGATCGCGCCCGCGTCGGCGCCCTCGGGCACCGCGACGCGCACGCTGCCCGTGCCGCCTCCGTGGAACGGCTGGAAGGTGGCGTTGATGAGGTACAGCGCCGCCGCGATGAACAGCAGCGCGACGATGGCGAGCAGCCGGCGGCCCCAGTAGCCGCCGCTCGGCCGGGAGCGGCGCGGCGGCGGGCGGCGGGGCGGCCGCCGGGGAGGCGGCACGCGGCGGGGCGGCATCGGCCGGTCGTCCACGGCAGTCACCGTCTCATCGTATGAGCCGGTCCGGCGGGCAGCCCGCTCGGCGGCGGCCCGCGCCCGGTCCTCCGGCGTCCGGTCTGGCATATCGGACGCCATTACCCGCTGTTGCGATCCTCACCCTCCAGCAGAAGGTGGAGCGGCCGCCCGTCCTCACCGGGAACGACCTTGAGGGTGCCGACCACCGGGACCATCAGGCCCTGGCCGTGCATGTACGTGCTCTGAATCGACACCGAATCGATCTCCCCCGTGGCGAGCTGGCGCAGCTGCTCCTGCTGCTGGTGGTACGCGGCACGGTCGTGCGGCGACGGCCAGGCGGCCTTCGCGAACGAGTGCTCCTGATAGCCCACCAGTCTTGCAAACGGGGGGTTGAGCTCGCGGAAACGGCCGTCGAGGTCGAGGATCGCGAGCGGCTTCGAGGAGTCGTCGAACCCGTGCCGGGGCTGGCGGGGCGTGATCTCGCTCTTGCGCCGGAGGTCCTGCGCGGGGGTCTGCGGGCGGCGGAGGGCCGAGGCGGCCTGCGAGGCGCTCCCGTTGTCGCCGCGGGCGGCGGCCAGCAGCTGCTGGAGCACCTCGTGGACGCCCGAGCCGCCCTCGGCGGCGGTCTGGGCGGCGGCGCGCTTGGCCTGCTCGGCCTCGCGGCGCGCGATCACGGCGGCCTGGCCGGCTGACGTGAGCCCGGCCTTGACGTCCTCGAGCGTCTTCAGCGCGTAGGTCAGCTCGGCCTGCATGGCCTCGACGCGCCGGTCGCCGGCCTCGGCGGCCGAGCGGGCCGCCGCGGCGTCCTCGCGCACGGCGTGCGACTCGTCGCGCACGGTGCCGATGTCCGAGCGCAGCGCCTCGAGGCCGTCTCGGGCCTCCTCGGCGACCCGGCGCACGGCGGTCAGCTCATGCTGGAGCTCGGCGCGCTGGGTCTCGAGCGCCGCGGCCTGGGCCTGGCCGGAGTCCACGACATCCTTGCCGAGCCGCTCGACCCGGGCGCCGATCGCCTCCAGGCGCTCGCGGCCGGCCGTCATCTCGGTGCGCAGCGTCTTCGCCTTGTCGTCGAGCTCCGTGAGGCGCTCGGCGTGGCGCTCGCCGGCGGCGACCGCGGCGTCGATCTCGGAGCGGGCGCCGGCGGCGGCCCTGGCCGCGGCGGCCGAGGCCT
>DASTIC010000326.1:0-32273 GCA_035717845.1 Solirubrobacteraceae bacterium | reverse complement strand
AATAGCATCGGCGTGTCGAGCCGCAGCACGCCGCGCCACAGCGTGGCCAGCCAGGAGAAGATCTTGATCCCGGTCGGCACGGCGATGATCGCGGTGGTGACCATCATCGGGATCCGGATCCACGACTGCATGCCGGAGACGAACATGTGGTGGGCCCAGACCGTGAACCCGAGCAGCACGATGGCCAGCAGCGAGAAGGCCATCATCCGGTAGCCGAAGATCGGCTTGCGGGACTTGACGGCGATGACCTCCGAGATGATCCCGAAGCCCGGCAGCATCATGATGTAGACCGCCGGGTGCGAGTAGAACCAGAAGACGTGCTGGTACATCAGCACGTCGCCGTCGCGGCCCGGGCGGAAGAAGTTGAAGCCGAGCGCGTAGTCGAACAGCACGAAGAACTGCGACGCGGCGATGAACGGGGTGGCGATGACGACGAGCAGCGACGTCGAGAAGTTCGCCCACACGAGCAGCGGCATGCGCCAGAACGACATGCCGGGCGCGCGCATGGTCACGATCGTGACCAGGAAGTTGAGCGCCGTCGCGATCGACGACGCGCCCGCGAACTGCACGCCGATCGTGAAGAACATCTGGCCGATCGGGACGTTCGTGGAGAGCGGCGCGTACGCCGTCCATCCGGTCGCGAACGACCCGCCGGGGGCGAAGAACGACGCGGTCATCATGATGCCGGCGACCGGCAGCATCCAGTACGACAGCGCGTTGAGCCGCGGGAACGCCATGTCCGGCGCCCCGATCATCAGCGGCAGCACGTAGTTCGCCAGCCCCGCGAAGACCGGGATGATGAACAGGAAGATCATCAGCGAGGCGTGGACGCTGAACAGCCCGTTGTAGGCGTTGGCGTCCACGAACTGCTGGCCCGGCGCCGCCAGCTCGGCGCGCACGATCATCGCCAGCAGCCCGCCGACGAGCATGAAGAAGAACGAGGTGACGACGTACTGGATGCCGATCACCTTGTGATCGGTGTTGACGCGGAAGTAGTCGCGCCACGAGTGGGCGCCGTGGCTCGAGTGGTCCTCGGGACGGGTCGGGCGGCCCGACATGTAATAGAACCAGTAGTCGAAGGCGCCGATCCCGACGAGGAAGAACAGCGACCCGGCGAACAGCGAGACGAGCAGGATCGCGTTCTGCGCGTTGCCGGTCAGCCCCCCGTCGAAGCTCGGGTAGCCGTACGCCGCGCGGATGACGAGCACGAGCGCGGCCGAGAACAGCACCCCGATCACGAAGTACAGACCGCCCCGCTTCAGGCCCGGGGCTCGCATCGCGCTCATTGGCCGGCCACCTCCTTGAGATACTTCACCAGCGCGTCCACCTGCTCGGGGGACAGGCTGTCACCGTAGCGCGGCATGATGCCGGGTTGGAACCCCTCGGTGATGTTCGCGTCGGGGTTCTCGATCGACTCCTTGATGAACGCGTCGCTCAGGTCGGGGACCACCTCGTCGAGGTTCGGCCCGGTGGTGCCGGTGGCGCCGGCGTCGGCCAGCGTGTGGCAGGACTTGCAGGCCGTCGGCTGGGCGGCCTCGCTGAACAGCGTCTTGCCGTCCGTCTCGCCGCCGCCTCCTCCGCCTGCCTCGCCACCGCCGCCGCCCCCTTGGGCACCGCGGGCCAGCTCCGCGAGCTTCGCGTCGTAATCGTCACGCGGGACGACATGGGCGCTCTGGCGCATAGCCGAGTGCCCGAGGCCGCACAGCTCCGCGCACACGACTGGGAACTCGCCGAGGCGGTCGGTCGTCGTCACCCGCAGATGGGTGTCGATCCCCGGCACCGCGTCGATCTTCATCCGGAAGGCGGGGACCCAGAAGTCGTGGATCACGTCCTTGGACTGGACCGTGAAGTCGACCGGCGTGTTCGGCGGCAGATAGAGCTGCGGCGAGGCGACCTCGTCGCCGCCCTCACCCTCGTAGAAGAAGGTCCAGGTGAACTGCTCGCCGACGACGCGGACGTTGAGCGTCTCGCTGGCCGCCGCCTCCTCCTCGATGTCGGTCAGGACCACGTAGGCGTAGGTGCAGAGGCCGACGAGGAGGATCGCCGGGATCGCCGTCCAGATGATCTCGAGCTTCGTGTTGCCGTGGATCGGCGGCCCGTCCTTGAGCTCCTCGCCGGGGCGCATGCGGAACTTGATCGCGGAGTAGAGGACGATCGTCTCGACCAGCACGAAGACCGGCACCGAGGCGATGAGCAGGACGTCCCACAGCGTGTCGATCGGCCCGGCCTGCTCGGAGGCGGGGACCGGGAACCAGTCGATGACCAGCGCGAGCGCGATGCCGAAGACCGAGGCGACCGCCCCGATCAGCAGCATCTGCCGGAGCTGCGCACGGCTCTCCTGCGACGCAACCGGCGCCTGCTCGCTCATCGGCTCCTCTCCACGCCCATGGACGGCGCATCCTATGCAACCGCCGCGGACGCTGCGCTATGCGGCGTGGGACCGCAGCGCGCCGTTCGAGGCGCGGTAATCCGAGGGCGCGACGCCCCGATGGCGGCGGAACGCCTTGGCGAATTGCGCCGGCTGGCGGTATCCGACGCGGTGGGCGACCTCGCGGACGGTCAGCCGCCGCGTCTCGAGCAGCTCGGCCGCCCGCTGCATCCGGACCTGGGTGAGATGGTCGCGGAACGTGGTGCCGCCGATCTCGGCGTAGGCGCGCTGGAGCTGGCGGCGCGACGACGCCACGCGCCGCGCGATGTCGTCGAGCGAGAGGTCGGACGCGAAGTCGCGCTCCACGATCGCGTTCGCGTCCTCGAGCAGGCTGGCTCGGAGGCGGATGGTTGAGGGTCGTTGCGTCGGCACACGGTTCCTACGTACGACGGGCCCGCAGCGGATCACACCGCGCCGGGAGGTGGTTGTCTAGACTCCGGCCCATGGACCGCCGGCTCGCGCGCCGCAACCTCCGGACGGCGCTCATCACGTCCGTGATCGGGTTGCTGATGTTCGCGCTCACCTTCGTCGCCGCCCTCCTCTACGTGGCATGAGCGACGCCGAGCACACGGGGGCGCCCCCGGTCGGCGAGGAGGTCCACATGCCGGCGCCGAGCGTCCTGCCGCTGATCAACGCGGCCTCGCTCGCCATCGCCATCGTGGCCATAACGCTGTCGTGGTGGATCGTCGGCGCCGCGATGATCGTCTTCCTCGCCACCACGATCCGCTGGGTGCGCGACGTACGGCGCGACATCGCCGAGCTTCCGCTCGAGCACTCGCATCACTAGTGGGGCGCGCGTAGGGTTTCCGGTGTGACGGAGGGTCCGGCCAACGTCGCGCCGGGGCTGGCGGCGCGCTACGCGAGCGCCTTCGCGGCCTACCTGGCCGACCCCGTCGAGCGCGAGCTGGGCGCGGCCTACGACCTCGGCCGCCAGGCGGTGGCCGAGCACCTGAGCGTCCTCGACCTCGCGGAGGCCCACCACGCGGCGGTGCGGACGGCGCTGGAGTCGGGCACGCGCGAGGCCGACGCGACGCTCCAGGCGGCCGCCGACTTCCTGCGCGAGAGCCTGTCGATCTTCGAGAGCGTCCACCGCGGCTACCACGAGGTGCAGGAGGTCGCGCGGATCGAGCACCAGCACGTGGAGCAGCTGCGCGCGCTGGCCGACGCCTCGGTGGCGCTCAACTCGACGCTGACGGTCGAGGAGATCCTCCAGACCACGGTCGACGCCGCGCGCTCCCTGATCGGCGGCAGGCGCGCCACGGTCGCCATCCTCGCCCCCGACCCGCGGCAGACGCAGCTCACCGCCACGTCGCCGCCGCTGCTCTCCAACGGCCGGGCCGACGCGGCCCGCCTCAGCGCCGGGCTCACGTACCGCGGCCGCGAGCTGGGGCGGCTCGACGTGGTCGACCAGCGCACGCGCGACTTCTCCGAGCGCGACGAGACGATCCTCACCCAGCTCGCGCAGCTCGCCTCGGTGGCGATCTCGAACGCCCAGCTCTACGAGCGCGCGCGCACGATCGCCCAGACGCTCCAGCGCTCGCTGCGGCCGGGTGCCCTGCCGGACGTCCCGGGCGTCTCGGCCGCCGTGCGGTTCCGGCCCGCGGGCGAGAACATCGAGCTCGGCGGCGACTTCTACGACCTCTACGAGGCGCGCGAGGGAACCTGGGCGGCGCTGATCGGCGACGTCCAGGGCAAGGGCCCCGACGCGGCGGCGGTCACCGCGCTGGCCCGCCACACCCTGCGCGCCGGCTCGGCCTACGAGGCCCGGCCCAGCGGTGTGCTCGCCCTCCTGCACAAGGCGTTGCGCGAGCAGCGCAGCGACGGGCGCTTCTGCACGGTCGCCCATGCGTACCTGGAGATCACGCCCGGCCGCATCCGGGTGGAGCTCGCGTGCGGCGGCCACCCGCTGCCGCTCGTGCTGCACGCCGACGGCGCCGTGGAGCCCGTCGGGCGGCTCGGCACGCTGCTGGGGACGGACATCGAGCCGCAGCTCTACGACGTGGCGATCGAGCTCGAGGAGGGCGACGTGCTCGTCCTCTACACGGACGGCGTCACCGAGGTCCGCCGCCGCCGGCGCGAGGTGTTCGGGCACGCCGAGCTCACCTCGCTGCTGCGCAGCTGCGGCGGCCTCCCGCCCGACGCGGTGGCCGACCGCATCGAGGCGGCGGTGCTCGCGGCCTCGGAGGGCCGCCTGCGCGACGACATGGCGATCCTCGCCCTCGGGCCCACTCCGGGCGCCGATGGGCCTATCCTTCCCGGCCGCCCCATCGACGGAGGAACCTGATGGCAGAAGACCCGACGGATACGACCGCGGACGGAAACCGCGAGTCCAACGCCGACCTGCTCACCGAGCTCGTCGCCCACCTGCGGAACAACCGGACGCAGCTCCGGCAGGAATGGGCCCGGCGGATCGGCGAGGCGCGGCTGCTGACCGCCCTCACGCAGGAGGAGATCTTCTCCGAGGCCACGTCGGTCTACGACAACTACGTCGAGGTGCTCGAGACCGGCTCGGTCGAGGCGCTGCAGGACTACGCTCGCAACCTGTCCGAGCGGATCATCCCCCGCGGCGTCGAGACCGAGGAGGTCCTCGGCATCGTGCTGCTCCTGCGCGACGTGCTCGCCCGCTCGCTGTTCGAGAAGTACCAGGACGACTTCAACCGCGTGCTGGACGCGTACGAGCCGGCCGCCAACCGGATCGCCAACACGGTGGCGATCAACTTCGTGCAGGAGCGCGAGCGCGTCATCCGCCAGCAGCAGGAGGCGATCCGCGAGCTCTCGACCCCGGTCCTCCAGGTGCGCGAGCGGCTTCTCATCCTGCCGATCATCGGCGTGCTCGACGGCCAGCGCGCGCGCCAGCTCACCGAGCAGCTCCTGCGCGGCATCCGCTCCAACCGCGCGCGCGTGGTCGTGATCGACATCACCGGCGTGCCGACGATCGACTCCACCGTCGCCAACCACCTCGTACAGACGGTCGACGCGTCGCGCCTGATGGGCGCGAACGTGATCATCACCGGCCTCTCGCCCGAGATCGCGCAGACTCTGGTCACGCTCGGCGTCGAGCTCGGCAAGGTCAACGCCGTGGGTGACCTCCAGGGCGGCATCGAGGAGGCCGAGCGGCTGCTCGGCTACCAGGTCTCGTTGGAGACGCCGGCGCTCGACGCCGTCACCGTGTAGTGGCCGTCCCGATCCTCAAGCAGGGGCCGTTCCTGATCGCCACCATCCAGGCGGCGCTCACGGACACGGACGTGCTCCAGCTCCAGGACGACGTCATGATGCAGGTCACGCGGCACCGCTCGCGGGGGATCATCGTCGACGTCACGGCGCTCGACGTGATGGACTCGTTCGTGTCGCGCTCGCTCCAGGGGATCGCGCGGATGACGCGGCTGCGGGGCGCCACCACGGTGATCGTGGGGATCCAGCCCGAGGTCGCGTTCGCGATGGTCCAGCTCGGGATGGCGTTCGAGGACGTGCTCACCGCGCTCGACCTCGAGGAGGGGCTCGCCCTTCTACTCCGGCCGCGGAAGGAGGCCGGCGACGGTGGCGGATGACGGCGAGTCCGTGATCCCGATCGAGTCGGACGCCGACGTCGTGACCGCGCGCCAGCAGGCGCGCGCCATGGCGGGCCAGCTCGAGCTCACGAGCACCGACCAGACGCTGCTGGCCACCGCCATCTCGGAGGTGGCGCGCAACATCACCACCTACGCCACGCGCGGAGAGGTGTTGCTCAAAGTGGTGCACGACGACGGCGGGCGGCGCGGCATCCGCGTGATTGCGCGCGACGACGGGCCGGGGATCGAGAACGTCGAGCTGGCCCTCCAGGACGGCTACACGAGCGGCGGCGGGCTGGGGCTCGGGCTGCCGGGCGCGCGGCGGCTCGTCCACGAGTTCCACATCGAGACCGCGCCCGGGCAGGGCACGACCGTGACGCTCGTGATGTGGGAGCGCGAGAACGCGCGCGCCGCATGAGCGACGGCTGGCCGCCGGTCCTCGAGCGCGGCGTCGCCGAGCTGATGCACGAGGGGGAGGGCCGCACGGGCGATGTGGCGGTGTTCGCGCCCTGCCGGCGCGGCGCGCTCGTGGCGGTGATCGACGGCCTCGGCCACGGCGGCTTCGCGGCCGACGCGGCGGAGGCCGCCGCCGCGGTCGTCCGGGAACGGGTGGAGGACGCCCCGCACGACCTCCTGGAGGCATGCCATCGCGAGCTTCGGAGCACCCGCGGCGCGGTCATGACCCTCGCGTGGTTCGACCTCGGCGCCCCGGTGCTCGAGTGGACTGGGGTCGGCAACGTCGAGGCCCGTCTCGTCCGCGCGGGCGCGCGCCCGGACTCGCCGGTGGTGCTCGGCGGCGTGCTCGGCATGAACCTCCCGAAGGTCCGGCTCACGACCGTCGCGCTCCAGCCCGGCGACACCGTCGTCCTCGCCACCGACGGCGTGGCGGCCGACTTCTCGGAGGCGATCGACCCGGGGGCCGGAGCCCAGCAGATCGCCGACCGCGTGATCGAGCGCTACGGCAAGGGCACCGACGACGCCCTCGTCGCGGTCGTCCGCTTCCTAGGCGAGTAGGCGGGCGTCGAGCACCATCGCGCCGAAGAGCAGCGCGAGGTAGGCGAGCGAGTAGAGGTAGGTGCGCAGGGCGCTCGGGCGGTCGGCGCGGCGCTGGAGGCGCACGGCCAGCACCAGGAAGGCGCCGCCGAGGCCGAGGGCCGCGAGCGCGTAGAGCGCCCCGAAGAAGCCGAAGACGACCGGGAGCAGCGTCAGCACGACGAGGAGGGTCGTGTAGAGCACGATCTGGCGCCGCGTCTCGGCCTCGCCGTGCACGACCGGCATCATCGGCACGCCCACGCGCGCGTACTCGTCCTTCATCAGCAGCGAGAGCGCCCAGAAGTGCGGCGGCGTCCAGTAGAAGATGATCGCGAACAGGTAGAGCGCCGCCGGGTCGAGCCCGCCGGTCACGGCGCTCCAGCCCACGAGCGGCGGCACCGCTCCGGCCGCCCCGCCGATCACGATGTTCTGCGGCGTCGAGCGCTTGAGCCACATCGTGTACACGAGCACGTAGCCGAGGAAGCCGGCCAGCGCCAGGAAGGCCGACAGCAGGTTGACCGTCGTCGCCAGCAGCAGGAACGACAGCGCCGCGAGCGCGAGGCCGTAGATCAGCGCCGCGCGCGGCGACACCCGGCCGGACGGGATCGGCCGCGTGGCCGTGCGGGCCATGCGGGCGTCGATGTCGCGGTCCCAGTAGTGGTTGACGGCGCCCGCCCCGCCCGCCGACAGGTAGCCGCCGAGCACGGTCAGCGCGACCAGCGACAGCGACGGGTCCCCCGCCACGTACATCGTGGTCACCGTCGTGAGCAGCAGCAGGAGCTGGACGCGCGGCTTGGTGAGCGTGACGTAGTCCGCCACCAGCTGGCGGACGCCGCCGACCTCAACCGCTACCGCGCGGGACGCCTCCATGCCGCTACGCGTTGACCATCGGCTTGCCGGACTCGAACCGCTGCGGAACGCCGGTCTGGCGCTCGATCTGACGGCGGATGTCCTTCATCGGCTCGACCGAGCGCACGCGCGGGACGGCGTCGAAGTTGTTCTCCGGCGGCGGCGACGGGGTGAACCACTCGAGCGTGTTGCCCTTCCAGGGATCGGGGCCGGCGATCGGCCCGCGCTTGAGCGAGCGCACCATGTTGATGATCGTGATCAGCACGGACAGCGCGAGCACGAACGCGCCGATCGTGGAGATCAGGTTCATCTCGCTCCAGCCGGCGCTCTCGGCGTACTCGTAGATCCGCCGCGGCATGCCGTCGAGGCCGGCCGAGTGCTGGATCAGGAAGGTGAGATGGAAGCCGATCAGGAAGAGCCAGAACGAGATCTTGCCCAGGCCCTCGTTCATGAGCCGACCAGTCATCTTCGGGAACCAGTAGTAGAGCGCCGCGACCATCGCGAAGGCGGAGGCGCCGAACGCCGTGTAGTGGAAGTGGGCGACCACGAAGTACGTGTCGGTCAGCTGCCAGTCGACCGGGAAGACGGCGAGGAAGATGCCGGTGATGCCGCCCATCAGGAACGTCCCGATGCCGCCGACGCAGAACAGCAGTGCCACGCGGAACTCGATCGTGCCCCGCCACAGCGTCGCCACCCAGTTGAAGATCTTCACCCCCGTGGGCACCGCGATCAGGAAGCTCGAGAGCATGAAGAACGCGAGCACGACGGTGCTCATCGGCGTGGCGAACATGTGGTGCGCCCACACGAGCATGCCGAGGAAGGCGATGCCGGCCGTGGCCGCCGCGATCGCCTTGTAGCCGAAGATCGGCTTGCGCGCGAAGACCGGCAGGACCTCCGAGAAGATCCCGAACGCCGGCAGCACGAGGATGTAGACCTCGGGGTGGCCGAAGAACCAGAACAGGTGCTGCCACAGCAGCGCCGAGCCGCCCTCCGCCGGGTCGAAGAAGTTCGTCCCGAAGTTGCGGTCGAGCAGCAGCATCGTGACCGTGGCGGCCAGCGACGTGAGCGCGAGGACGACCAGGTACGAGTAGATCAGCATCGTCCACACGAACAGCGGCATGCGGCCCCAGCCCATGCCCGGCGCCCGCATGTTGTGGATCGTGGCGATGAAGTTGATGGCGCCCAGGACCGAGGCCAGGCCGGTGAGGTGGACCATGTAGATCCACGCCTCCTGGCCGTTGGACGGCGTGTACTCCTTCAGCGACAGCGGCACGTACGAGAACCAGCCCGCCTCGGGCGGGGTGAAGAACAGCGAGCCGTAGAGCGCGAGGCCGCCGAACAGGAACATCCAGTACGACCACGCGTTGAGCCGCGGGAACGCCACGTCGCGGGCGCCGATCATGAGCGGCACGAAGTAGTTCGCGAAGCCCGCCCACACCGGCACGACGACGAGGAAGACCATCGTCGTCCCGTGCAGCGTGAAGATCTCGTTGTACTTCTCCGGCGTCAGGAACGTGTTGTCCGGCACCCCGAGCTGGATCCGCATGAGCAGCGCCTCGACGCCGCCGATGATGAAGAAGACGAGGACGGTGAGCAGGTAGAGGATCCCGATCTTCTTGTGATCGGTGGTGGTCAGCCAGGTCACCCAACCGCGCCGAGGCCGGTCGACCTCGCGGACGGTGATCTGCGGCCTGGCGGTCGCGGCTTCCACCTACTCGCCTCCCTCTGAAGCTTGGATCTCCTCGCGCCGGGCGGCGGCTTCCTCCTGCGCCTCCTTGATCTCCTGCGCCTTCTGGTCGCGCCACGCGACCCAGTCGTCGTACGGGAGGCCGATCACCCTGGCGACCATGTCGGCGTGGTTGCGCCCGCACAGCTCGGCGCACTGGCCCTCGTAGACCACCCGGTCCTGGCCCTCCTCGAGCGCGTCGAGCGGGATCTGGAACCACGTCTTGTTCGTGTAGCCCGGGATGGCGTCGGCCTTGCCGCCGAGGGGCGGGATCCACCACGAGTGGGCGACGTCCTTGGCCTGCACGTCGAGGATGACGGTCATCCCGATCGGGACGTACATGTCGTTGTAGGCGAAGACCCGGTCCTGCCCCTCCTCCGTGGGGTAGAAGTAGCTCCAGGCGTACTGCTCGCCGACGACCTTGATCGTCATCGCCTCGCTGCCCTCCGGCGGGGCCGGCTGGTCGAGCGCCGCGAACGTCGCGCTGGCCGCCACCGGGTTGCCGTCGGCGTCGATCTGCGAGGCCGCGGGGTTCTTGATGTCGTCGAGCAGCACGAACGTGAAGACGGTCAGGAAGATCAGGATCGCGGCGGCGCCGACGGTCCAGCCGATCTCGAGCTGCGTGTTGCCGTGGATCTGGGCGGCGACCCGGCCCTTACGGGCACGGAACCTGAAGAGCGAGTAGATCATCAGGCCCTCGACGCCGATGAAGATCACGAGCCCGATCAGCGCGATCAGGATGTAGAGCGTGCGGATCGCGTCGGCGTTCGGCGACCCGGCCGACTCCGGCAAGAACCAGCCGGCGGACGCGGCGGGAGCCAGGACGAGCGCTCCCAGCAGCACGGCAGGGACCGCTGCGGCGAGGGCGCGCAGACGACGTCGGGACTTGGGAGCCACGGCGTCGGCAGTATATGGACGGAAGGCCCGGGAGCGGGCCCTCACCGCCCCTCGAAGAGGGCAGGTCGCTTCTCGAGGAACGCCAGCACGCCCTCCTGGAAGTCGCCCGACGCCGCGGATTGCTGCTGGATCTCCGCTTCGAGCTCCAACTGGGCGCCCATGCGCTCGAACAGCCACGCGTTGAGCTGCCGCTTGATGCCGGCGTACGCCCGCGTGGGGCCCGCCGCCAGCTGCGCCGCCAGCTCGTCGACCGCGGCGTCGAGGCCGTCGTCGGGCGTCACCCGGTTGATGAGGCCCCACTCGAGCGCCTGGCGCGCGGGGACCCGCTCCCCGAGCATCGCCATCTCGGTGGCGCGTGCGAGGCCGGCGCGCTCGGGTAGCAGCAGCGACGAGCCGCCGTCGGGCACGAGGCCGATGTTCACGAACGCGAGCAGGAAGTAGGCGGACTCGCGGGCGACGATCAGGTCACAGGCCAGCGCGAGCGAGCAGCCGATCCCCACGGCCGGGCCGTTGACGGCCGCGATCACCGGCTTGGGCAGCGTGCGGAGCCCGGCGATGATCGGGTGGTAGCGCTCGGTCAGCGTCGTCAGCACGTCGGGGTGGCCCTCGGGCGTCGGGTCGAAGCCCGCCTTCAGGTCCGCGCCGGACGAGAACGCGCGCCCGGCGCCGGTGATCACCACGACGCGCACGTCCTCGGCTTCCCCCTCCCGCACCGCGGCGAGCAGGTCGAAGCCGAACTGCTTGTCCCATGCGTTCAGCGCGTCCGGCCGGTCCAGGGTGATCCGCAGCTCACCGCCGCGCCGCTCGAGGTTCACGGTCTCCATAGGCGCTTCCTATCAGGCGCGTACGGCTGCCCGTATCACTCCCGTCCCCCGTGCCCACTAGGCTCGCCAGGTGCGCAGCTCGATCGTCCGCGCCGCGGCGCTCACGGTGCTGGCCGCCGGGGTGGCGGCTCCGCTCGTGCGGCGGCGCCTCAAGCTGCGCCCGCCGATGGTTATCGCGGCCTCCGCGGCGGCGCCCGTGGCCTTCTGCGTGCTGCTCCCGCGCACGCGCGCGCGTGATGTAGGGACGGGCCTGCTCCAGATGTGGGCCTATGTGGCCGCGTACAAGATGCCCTACGACGATCCCGAGGCGCTGGGCCGCCGCGTGCGGATCGCGTACCCCGTGCGCGCCGACCGCTTGCTGGGCGGCGGCACGACGCCGACCCTGCGGCTCCAGCGCTCGCTCGGCACCCCGGGAGCCTTCCGAGCCTGGGAGAAGCTGCTGATCTGGTCGCACTGGCTGTGGTTCGCGTTCCCCCACGGCACGGTCGTCTTCCTCCTGCTGCGCCACCCGGAGCGCCTCCCGAACGGCGCCGCTCGGATCTACGCGACCTTCGACCTCGGGCTGATCGGCTACTGGGCGGTGCCGACCGCCCCGCCGTGGTATGCCTCGGCCGAGGGCCTGATGGAGGACGGCCGCACGCCGGAGCTCCGGCGGATGATGGTCGAGTACGGCGAGCACTTCTGGCGGTCCGGCTGGGCCCCGCTGTACGGTGTCCTGGGAGGCAACCCGCTGGCCGCCATGCCGTCCCTGCACTTCGCGACATCCGTCTCGGCCGCTCACGTGCTCTCGGAGACGGGGAGCATGGCCGGCCGCCTCGGCTGGACGTACGCGATCCTGCTCGGCGTGGCGCTCGTCTACCTCGGCGAGCACTACGTGGTCGACCTCGCGGCCGGGCTGGCGCTCGCCGAGGGCGTGCGGGTCGGGGCTCCCGCGCTGGCGGGGCCGGCGCGCCGGCTCTCCGGGGCCGTGCAGGCGCTGGAGCGGGCCGCCCGATCATGAGCGACACGACCGCCCCCGTCACGACGGCGAACGAGGACGGGGAGGAGGACGAGGGCGGCACCCCGCCACGGCTCCAGTTCACCGCCCGCAACATGCTCTTCCTCGGCGGGTTCCTCGTCGCCTCGATCGCCGCGCTCTACTACCTGCTGCCCCAGCTCGCCGGGCTCGACGACACGTGGAGCCGGATCGAGGACGGCAGCCCGTACTGGCTGTCGCTCGCCTTCGCATTCACGTTCGGGATGTTCGCCGGCTACGTGATGATGTTCCGGGGCGTGTTCGCGCGCCTGCCCGGCAGCGAGCGAATCGGCTGGCGCGAGGCCTACCAGATCACGATGGCGGGGCTCGCCGCGTCACGCATCTTCGCGGCCGGCGGGGCGGGCGGGCTGGTGCTCACCGCCTGGGCGCTTCGCCGCGCAGGGCTGCGCAAGCGGGACGTGGCCGACCGCACGCTCTCGTTCCTGATCCTCACGTACTTGCCGTACGTGCTCGCCCTGTTCGTCTGCGGGCTCGCGCTGCGGCTGGGGCTCGTCGAGGGCGAGGCGCCGTTCGGGCTCACGGTCGTGCCCGCCATCCTGGCGGTCATCGCGCTGGCCATCGCGCTCGCGATCGCGCTCGTGCCGACCGACCTCCAGCGCCGCCTGGGCGGCTGGGCGAGCAGCCATGGGCGCGTCGCCCGCTTCGCCCAGACGGCGGCGAACCTGCCCGCCGCGGCCTCGGCGGGCATGCGCGACGCGCTTGCCCATGCGCGCTCGCGCGACCCCGCGCTGCTCGGCGCGATCGTCTTCTGGGGGGCGCAGATCCTCGTGCTGTGGGCGGCCTTCCGCGCGTTCGGCGCCTCGCCGCCGCCCGCCGTGCTCGTGCAGGCGTTCTTCGTCGGCATGCTCGGCAACCTGCTGCCGATGCCGGGCGGGGTCGGCGGCGTCGAGGGCGGCATGATCGCCTCGTTCGTGGCCTTCGGGGTCGACGGCGGGCTGGCCGTCGTCGCGGTGCTCGTCTACCGTGCGTTCACGTTCTGGCTGCCGCTGATCCCCGGCGTGATCGCGTACTTCCAGCTGCGACGTACGGTCGAGCAGTGGGCGCTAAGCTATACAAAGTGAAGTAAGGAATCGGGCCCGAACGGGGACTACGAAAAACCATGGAAAACGTCATCATCATCGGGAGCGGGCCGGCCGGCTACACCGCCGCGCTGTACACCGCCCGCGCCAACCTCGAGCCGCTCGTCATCGAGGGCTGGCTGTGGGGCGGGCTGCTCCAGCAGACGACCGACGTCGAGAACTTCCCCGGCTACCCCCAGGGCGTCATGGGCCCGCAGATGATGCAGGACCTGCGCGACCAGGCCGAGCGCTTCGGCGCGCGCTTCGTGACCGACAACGCCACCCGCGTGGAGCCCGCAGCGGCTCCCGGCGAGCCGTTCCGCGTGTGGGTCGACGACGACCTCCACGAGGCCCGCTCGGTGATCCTGGCGATGGGCGCCGAGCACAAGAAGCTGGGCGTGCCCGGCGAGGATGAGCTCGGCGGCCGCGGCGTCTCCTACTGCGCGACCTGCGACGCGGCGTTCTACAAGGACCGCGAGACGATCATCGTCGGCGGCGGCGACTCCGCGATGGAGGAGGCGATCTTCCTCGCCAAGTTCTCCTCGAACGTGACGATCGTCAACCGGCGCGACGAGTTCCGCGCCTCCAAGATCATGCTCGAGCGGGCGCGCTCGATGCCGAACATCGACTTCCTGACCCCGTACGTGGTGGAGGAGTTCGTGGCCTCCGACACTCGCGTGCTCGACCGCGCGCGGCTGCGCCACGTGGAGACGGGCGAGCATCGCGAGCTGCCGATGCACGGCGCGTTCATCGCGATCGGCCACGAGCCGCAGTCCGAGCTGGTCGAGGGCATCGTGGAGACCGACGCCAACGGCTACGTGCTGACCGACGGCAAGTCGACCCGGACCAACGTGCCGGGGATGTTCGCCGCCGGCGACCTCGTCGACCATACGTACCGCCAGGCCGTCACCGCCGCGGGCTCCGGCTGTATGGCCGCGCTCGACTCGGAGTGGTACCTGCGGGACAACCCCGCGGTGCCGACGCCGGCCGCGCTCGAGGGCACCGGCGACCTCGCCGAGGAGCAGTGGGCGCCGGTGCCCGAGCCTACGCGAGGGCGTTGAGCCCGGTCTCGGCGCGCCCGATGATCAGCTTCTGGATCTGCGACGTTCCCTCGTAGAGGGTTGTGACCCGCACGTCGCGGAAGTAGCGCTCGACCGGGTGGTCGTCGACATAGCCTGACCCACCGTGCACCTGGATCGCCAGGTGCGAGCAGTTCTGCGCGGCCTCGGTCGCGTACAGCTTGGCGATCGAGGTCTCGGTGGTGCTCGGCTTGCCGGCGTCCTTCAGCGCGCCGGCCCGGAAGACCAGCAGCCGCGCCGCGTCGGTCTGCACGCGCATGTCGGCGATCATCGCCTGCACGAGCTGGAAGGAGCCGATCGGGCGCCCGAACTGGTGGCGCTCCTTGGCGTAGGCGACGGAGTGGTCGAGCGACCCCTGGCAAACGCCCACGCAGCCGGCGGCCACCGAGTAGCGGCCGGAGTCGAGCGCGCTCATGGCGACCTTGAAGCCCTCGCCGACCTCGCCCATCAGCGCGTCGTCGGGGACCTCGACGTCGTCGAGCGCCAGCGACGCGGTGTCCGACCCGTGCAGGCCCATCTTCCCGTGGATCTCCTGGGTCGAGAAACCCGGCGTGTCGGTGGGGACGAGGAAGCAGGCCAGGCCCCGGTGCTGCTTCTCGGGGTCGGTCTGGGCGAAGACCATCGCCACCTTGGCGTGGTTGCCGAGCGAGATCCACATCTTGTTGCCGTTGAGCACCCAGCCGCCGTCGGTCTTGCGCGCGCGAGTCTTCTGGTTGGCGGCGTCCGACCCGGTGTCGGGCTCGGTGAGCCCGAAGCAGCCGAGCCACTCGCCGGAGCACAGCTTCGGGAGGTAGCGCTGCTTCTGCTCCTCGCTGCCCCAGCGCAGGATCGACGAGCAGACAAGCGAGGTCTGGACGGAGATGACGGTGCGCATCGCCGAGTCGTGGCGGCCGATCTCCTCGACCACGACCGCGTACGTGATGTAGTCGAGGCCGGCACCGCCGTACTCCTGCGGCACGATGGCGCCGAGGTAGCCCTGGTCGGCGATCTTCGCCACGAGCTCGGTGTCGAAGTGGTGGTTGCGGTCGTTCTCCCGGGCGCGGTCGGCGAGCTCGCGGTCGGCGAACGACCGCGCGGTGTCACGGATGAGCTCCTGCTCGTCGGTCAGGTCGAAGTCCATGCGCGACGACGCTACTACGATGCCGCCGGGTGGACGCGTTCACGGTCGTCTTCGGCGGGACGCTGGCGTTCTTCGTCGTCGCCGTCGTGCTGCTCGGCCTCTTCTCCGACCGCTCGCCGCGCGACTACCTGGACTGGAAGCCGACCCGCTCGCCGGAGGCGGAGGCCCAGAACGAGCTCGACGACGTCGCGCAGATGATCGAGGCGCAGAACGAGCTCAAGCGCCGCCGCGGAGCGCCCGAGATCAGCGAGGAGGAGATCGAGCAGCGCGTGCGCGAGGACGAGGCGGAGAAGCGGCGGTGGCGCGAGTCCTGATCGTCGGCTGCGGCTGCCGCGGGCGCTCGCTGACCCGCGCGCTGGTGGCGGACGGGCACGCCGTGCGGGGGACGACGCGCGACCCGGCGCGGACGGCGGCGATCGGCGAGTCGGGCGCCGAGCCCTACATCGGCGACCCCGACCGGATCGGCACGCTGATGGGAGCGCTGGCGGGGGTGACGGTGGTCTGCTGGCTCCTCGGGAGCGTCCCCGCGCCGGACCTGCACGACGGCCGGCTGCGGATGCTGTTCGAGAAGCTGGTCGACACGCCGGTGCGCGGCGTGGTGTACGAACGCGGCTCGGCGGCAGGGGAGGCGATCGCCCGCGACGCCGCCGTGCGTTGGCAGATCCCGCTTGAGGTGATCGCGCCCGGGGGCGACGCGCGGGCGGCGGTGCACCGGCTCCTGGGGCTATGATGAGCCCTAATCCCTTCAAAGCCAGTAGGAATTAGGAGGTGCAGCGTGGCAGAGTACGCCAACGACGTCCTCGTCGACACCCAGTGGGTCGAGGACCATCTCGAGGATCCCAACGTGCGCATCGTCGAGGTCGACGAGAACCCCGCGCTCTACGCGGAGGCCCACATCCCGGGCGCGATCGGGTTCGACTGGCAGAAGGACCTCCAGGACCAGGTCAAGCGCGACTTCCTGGGGCCGCAGGAGTTCGGCGAGCTGTTCGGCTCGCGCGGGATCTCCAACGACCACACGATCGTGCTCTACGGCGACCGCAACAACTGGTTCGCCGCGTACACCTACTGGTACCTCAAGTACTACGGCCACGACGACGTGAAGCTCGTCAACGGCCCGCGCGAGAAGTGGCTGTCCGAGGGGCGGCCGACGAGCACCGACGCCCCGAGCCACGAGCCGGCGACCTTCACGGCGCAGCCCGGCGACGACGCGATCCGCGCCCGCCGCGACGAGGTGCTCGCGGCGCTCGACTCCTCGACCCGCCTCGTCGACGTCCGCTCGCCGCAGGAGTACGCCGGCGAGGTCATCGCGATGCCCGGCTACGAGCAGGAGGGCGCCCAGCGCGGCGGCCACATCCCCGGCGCCGCGTCCGTGCCGTGGGCGCAGGCCGTGCAGGAGGACGGCACCTTCAAGTCGGCCGACGAGCTGAGCGAGCTCTACAGCTCGAAGGGCGTCACCAACGGCGAGCCGATCATCGCCTACTGCCGGATCGGCGAGCGCTCGGCGCACACCTGGTTCGTGCTCCACGAGCTGCTCGGCAAGGACGACGTGAAGAACTACGACGGCTCGTGGACCGAGTGGGGCAACCTGGTCGACGTGCCTATCGAGCGACCGTAACGTCGCATAACCGCCACCACGAACGCCGGGCCCGTCACTTGGTGGTGGCGGTGAGGCGAAACAGTAGTTCTCCGAGGATCCGGGCGGTCGCCCCCCAGATGAGGTGGCCGCCCGTCTCGTACGTCGGCGTGCGGAACGCGATGCCGCGGCGGATCAGCCGCCGCTCGCCGTAGCCCTCCCGCAGGTCGCGCAGCGGCAGCTCGAGCACCTCGTCGACTTCGGTGTGCTGTGCCACCCAGGCGAAGCCGGGCTCGATCAGCCCCACGAACGGATAGATCGCGTAGTTGGTCACGAACGTGGGCGTGGGCGGCAGCGCCCCGAGCACCCGTACGGCGTCGGGCGGGAGGCCGACCTCCTCGTGCGCCTCCCGCAGCGCGGTCTCGAGCAGCGTCTCGCCCTCGTCCTGGCGGCCGCCCGGGAACGAGATCTCGCCGGCGTGGCGGCGCAGGTCGTGCCGGCGGCGGGTGAAGACGGCATGCAGCGCGCCGGCCGCGTCCTCGAAGACCGGCACGAGGACGGCGGCGTCCTTGCCGCCGTGCACGTCCATGGCCAGCGCCTCCTCGGGCGCCAGCAGCGCGGTCGCCAGGTCGTCGGCGGTGCTCAGCCTTGCTCGACCCGCTCGTCGAAGGCGACCTCGCCCTCGAGCGTCCGGTGCACCGGGCACTTCGCGGCGATCACGCGCAGCTTCTCGACCTGGTCCTCGTCGAGCTGCGGCGGCATCTTGAACACGAGGTCGAAGCGGGTCGGGCAGCCGCGCTCGGCCGGGGTGTAGCGGACGTCGACGCGCAGGCCGCTGGCATTCCAGCCCTTGCGCTTGGCGTACATCTCCATCGTGACCGCCGTGCAGGAGGCGAGCGCGGCGGCGAGCAGCTCTTGTGGGCTGGGGCCCTGGTCGTCGCCGCCCGAAGCGACGGGCTCGTCGACCGTGAGCTGGTGGTCGCCGGCCTTGACGTCGTGGACGAGGTTCTCGCGCTGGCGGGCGCTGGCGCGCATCGCCCGGCGGGTGTCGCTGGAGGTTCGATTCAGGAGAGCCATCAGTCCAAGAGATTGAACACCATGCCGGTTAAGACCTTCGGAAAGAAGTACGTGCTCTTGGGGGGCATGCTCTCGCCGGCCGCCGCCACGTCGCGGACGCGGTCGACCGGCGTGGCGCCCATGAAGAACGCCGCCGCCGCCTCGCCGGCCTCGACGCGCTGCCGCGCCTGGGCGGTGTCGCGCGCGTAGTCGAGCCCGTGCAGGTGCGAGATGTCGTCCTCGCTCATGCCCAGCGCCTGCTTGAGGATCAGCGCTTCGAGCACCGCGGTGTCGAGCCCGCGGTAGGGCTCCGGCTTGTCCGGCAGCGCCGCGCGGGCGATCTCCGGGTCGCGCAGGGTGAGCATCGCCGGGCGCCGGTGATGGGCGTCGAGGTAGCCGATCCGCACCTGCCCGTCGATGGCTGTGGGCTCGAGCTCGTCCTCGTCGACCGGCGTGAGCTCGAAGTCGCGCTGGACGGCCGCTCTGAGGGCGGCGCGACGGTCGTCGTCGAGCTGCGTGAGCAGGCGGTGGGTGGGGAAGACGGTGAGCCCGGGGTCCTGCAGCGCGACGAGGCACATGAGCACGTGGCCGGCGCCGCCCTCGGCGTGGTGCACGCGCGCCGTCTCGTAGCGGTGGTGGCCGTCGGCGATCAGCAGCTCCTTGTCGCGCAGCGCCTCGCGCACCGTGCGGGCGGCCTCCGGGTCGGCGACCCGCCACAGGCGGTGAACGGTGCCGTCCTCGTCGGTCACCTCGGCCCACGGCTCGCCCTTGGCGGCGTCGAGCGCCGCGTACGCCGCGCCGGCGGGGTCGTCGTAGAGCGAGAAGATCGGGGAGAGGTTCGCGTTGGTGGCGCGCGTGAGCCGCAGCCGGTCCTCCTTCGGGCCGGGGTGCGTGCGCTCGTGGGGGCGGATGCGCCCCGGGCCGTAGTCCTCGATCCCGACCCGCGCGAGGAAGCCGCGGCGCGTCCGGGCCTGCCCGTCGGGGCCGGTGTACTCCTGCTCGAGCGCCCACAGCGCGTCCGCGTCGTCGCGCACCAGGACCCCCTCCTCCTGCCAGCGCTCGAACACGCTCGCCGCATGCGCGTACGGGTCGCCGTCGGCCTGCGGGAGGTCGATCTCCACGACGTTGTACGGCGAGCGGTCGACCAGCGCCGCGCGCTGCTCGGCGTCGATCACGTCGTACGGCGGAGCGACGACGGCCTCGAGGCCGCCGACACGGTCTCGGTCGTAGTGGAGCGCGCGGAAGGGCTGGACGTCGGCCATGCGCGTCGCAGGCTAGCGGCGCCCGCTTCGACGAACGTCAACGTCGCTGGGTAGGGAGACTGGGAACCAGCGTTACTCGCATCTCGACGCGTTGGCAGGGCACGAGATGCGAGTTTTCCTTGTCTAGGGGAAACTCGCATCTCGCCTCGCCCGCCACCGTCGAGATGCGAGTAATTCCCCCCCGCAGCGGCCGGCTCCCCCGCCGCCCTACCCAGCCGCCGTTGACGTTGCCTGAGTTAACGCCGGACGCCGAAGTCGACCGTGTAGGTCGCGCCCGCGGCGTCGGAGGACGGCACGCGGGCGACCACGCCGACCCCGAGCTCCCGGAAGCCGGCCTTGAGGATGTTGGCGCGGTGGCCGGGGGAGGCCATCCAGGCCTTCATGGCGCCGCGCGGGGTCCCGAGCGAGCCGGTCCCCCAGGCGAGGTTCTCGCCGAGCATCCAGCCCTGGTCGTCGCGCGCATAGTCGGCCCGCAGGATGCGCTGCACCATCGTCGTGCCGTCCGGCGCGGTGTGCTCGAAGTAGCCGGCCGCGGTCATGTCGCGCGAGTGGGCGCGCGCCGCGCGCCGCAGCCGGCGGTTCTCGCGCAGGGGAGAGAGGTCGTTCTGGGCGCGCACCTTGTTGTGCAGGCAGAGGATCGCGCGCCGGATGCGCTTGAGGTTGCCCGCGGTGGGGTGGAGGTTCGCGTCGGCGCACTGCTGCGTGGCAACCGCGCGGAGGGTCGAGGGATGCCTGGCGTCGGCGACCGAGGTCGCAAGCGCGGGCACGGCCACGAGGGTGAGGACGGTGAGGATGCGGGCGGCCCGGAACGACAAGGCCCCATCGTCATCGGCCCGACGCGGCCCCCTCTTGAGCAGATCTCGCCCAGCCGGGCACGGCCTCGACCTCGGGCGCCGGCGGGTGTAGCTGCGTCCACGCGACGGCCGCCACCACGAGCAGGCCGCCGGTGATCTGGACCGCCGCCAGCGCCTCGCCGTGGATCAGCCAGGCCATCACCGTCGCCAGCGGCGGCTCGAGCGTCGCCACCACGCCGACGCGCGTCGCCGGCAGATGGCGCAGGGCGCTGAGGTTGAGCAGGAACGCGCCCAGCGTGCCGACCAGCACGACGGCCAGGACGAGGCTCACGCTGCGCAGGTTCGCGAGCTCGCCCAGCGGCAGCGTCCACGGCGGACTGGCCACGAGCCAGGCGAACGTCGCGAAGCCGAGGCCCCACGCGAGCGTGGTGAACGCGTCGTACGAGCGGCCGGCGCGCTCGAACCCGACGAGGTAGACGGCGAAGCTCACCGCGGCGATCACCGCGAACAGCACGCCGATCCCGTCGAGCCCGCCCGCGTCGTAGACCCTGACGACCAGCGCCGAGCCGACCACCGACAGCACCACCGCGCCGTACAGCGACGCCCGCAGGTGCCGCCCGTGCACGATCCGCAGCCACAGGAGCACGAGCAGCGGGCCGGTGAACTGGATCACGAGCGCGACGCTGATCGGCAGCCGCTCGATGGCGGCGAAGTAGGTGAACTGCACGACGGCGACGCCCACGATCCCGAGCCACGCCATCCGCGGGACGTCGCGCGGCGCGATCCGCAGCCGCCGCCGGTCGACCACCGCGAGCGTCCCGGCCAGGAGCAGGAAGGCCAGCGTCACCCGCAGCTGGCTGAGGTGGGCGGCCGAGATGCCGTCGTCGAGCAGGAAGCGCGCGAGCGAGCCGTTGAGGGCGAACATCGCCGCCGCGACGGCGGCGAGAAGGTACCCGAGGCGAGGACGGCGGTCGGCGCGGTGCATGGACCGGCCATTCTGGCTGCCATACTCGCGGCGCCGGGGCGTAGCTCAGTCTGGTAGAGCGCCGCGTTTGGGACGCGGAGGTCCGCCGGTTCGAATCCGGCCGCCCCGATGGACGAGACGGGGGAGGGCGTCAGGCCTGCGCGCTCTCCCGGATCTCCTCCGCGGCGAGCGTGAGCGAGTCGCGACGGACCGTCTCTACATGCTCGCGCTGGATGCCGACCGCCCAGCTGGCGAGCTCGTTGACGTCGCCGGCGTCGATGGCCTCGGACATCGTCTCCACGATCTCCCAGTGGCACAGCTCGCCGGCCTCGGCCATGCTGAGGAACTCGAAGCCGTCGAGCGCCTCCTGCTCGCCGCCCAGGTAGGTCTCCATCATCTGGGTGGCCTCGCTCTTGGTCTCGCGCGCCTTCTCCCGGATCGCGGTCTTCTTGCCCTCGAGGCCGTCGACCAGCGCGCCGGTGCGCTGCTCGGTCTCCGCGGCCTGCTCGTGCATGCGTCGCAGGTCGCTCGCGAAGTCCTCGGCGCCCTCCATCGCGCGGACCTCGTCCGTGGCTGCCTGAGCCGCCTGGGCGAGTCCGAGGACCTCGCCGACCTTCTCGTCGAGTGGGGTGAGATCTGCCATGCCTGGTGCTACCTGGCTGAAGTCGTCCCCCAAACCTTGCATATGCAATGCTTATGCAGATGCCGGATCTGAGCCTCGGTGACGCGGCGCGGACGATCGGCGTCAGCGTGGACACGCTGCGCCGCTGGGACCGTGCTGGGAAGCTCGCGACGGTCCGTGACGACCGCAACCGGCGGCGGGTCCCGCGCAGCGAGGTCGAGCGGCTGACGAGCCGGCCGGCGCGGCACGCCGCGGGCGACCGCCTGTCGGCCCGCAACCGCTTCCCGGGCGTGGTCTCGTCGGTCGAGGTCGACGGGGTGATGGCGCTGGTGGAGATCGAGGCCGGGCCCCACCGGATCACGGCGGCGATCACGCGCGACGCGGTCGAGGAGCTGGGCCTGGTCGAAGGCGCGCGCGCGACCGCGGCGGTGAAGGCGACGTCGGTGATGATCGAACGGAGCGACCGGTGAGGCGCCTCGCCGGAGCCCTGCTCGTCGTCGTGCTCGTGCTCGCCGGGTGTGGCGGCGGCGGTGACGACCCGCCCGAGCTGACGGTGTCGGCGGCAGCGTCGCTCAAGCAGGCCTTCACGCAGTACGGCCGCGAGTTCTCCGCCGCCCGGGCGCGCTTCTCGTTCGCCGGCTCGGACGAGCTCGCCGCCCAGATCGAGCAGGGCGTCAAGCCCGACGTCTACGCGGCCGCCAACACCAAGCTGCCGCAGCAGCTCTACGAGAAGGGCCTCGTGGAGCAGCCGACCGCGTTCGCCGGCAACCGGCTCGTCCTCGCCGTGCCGGCCGGGAGCGGCATCCGCGGGCTCGGGGACCTCGCCGCCAAGGGCGTCACCCTCGCCGTCGGCGCCGCGGACGTGCCGGTCGGTGCCTACACGCGGACGGTGCTCGACAGGCTCCCGGCCGGCCAGCGCGGCGCGATCCTCGCCAACGTGCGCACCGAGGAGCCCGACGTCGCCGGCATCACCGGCAAGCTCATCCAGGGCGCCGTCGACGCCGGCTTCCTCTACGTCTCGGACGTGCGCGCGACCGACGGCGCCCTCGAGGCGATCGAGCTGCCGGACGCGCTCCAGCCCGACGTCGCCTACGGGGTCGCGGTCGTCAAGGGCGCGCGGCGGCCCGAGGAGGCGCGCGCGTTCATCGCCGGGCTGCTCGACGGCGAGGGCGCGCGGGCGCTCGAGCGGGCCGGCTTCGAGCCGCCGCCCGCCCAGTGAGCGGCTGGTTCGGAGCGCTGCTCGTGGCGGCGCTCACCGTCGTGCTGCTGTTCCTCATCCTCCCGATCGTCGCGATCTTCGTCGACACCCAGCCGCAGGACCTCGTCGCGAGCCTGGGGGAGGAGGGGGCGCTCGAGGCGCTGCGCCTCAGCCTCCTGTGCAGCGCCGTCGCGATCGCCATCATCGTCGCCGTCGGCACGCCGGCCGCCTACCTGCTGGCCACCCGCCGCTTCCGCGGCCGCG
The DNA here is from genome assembly GCA_035717845.1 of Solirubrobacteraceae bacterium. GTDB lineage: Bacteria > Actinomycetota > Thermoleophilia > Solirubrobacterales > Solirubrobacteraceae > DASSUW01. Next base: position 8,943 of record DASTIC010000326.1, on the reverse strand, counting down.
CCGCGATCGTCACGCTCGTCGAGCTGCCGCTCGTGCTCCCGCCCGCGGTGGCGGGGATCGGCCTGCTGGCGGCGCTCGGCCCGAACGGCGTGCTCGGGGGCCTGATCGAGGACGCGGGCGTGCAGATCGTGCTGACCACCGCCGGCGTCGTGCTCGCGCTCACGTTCGTGGCCGCGCCGTTCTACATCCGCCAGGCGCAGGCCGGCTTCGAGGCCGTCGACCGCACGTGGCTGGACGCCTCGCGCACGCTGGGCGCCGGCGAGGCGCGCACGTTCCTGCGGGTCGCGATCCCCGCCGCCGGACCGGGGCTGGTCTCGGGCCTGGCGCTCGCCTGGGGGCGGGCGCTGGGGGAGTTCGGCGCGACGCTGATGTTCGCCGGCTCGTTCCGCGGCATCACGCAGACCGTGCCGCTGGCCATCTACGAGCGCTTCTCGACCGACTTCACGAGCGCGCTCGCGCTGTCGGCCGTGCTCGTGGCGGTGTCCGGGGCCCTGCTCCTGTCGGTCAAGCTGCTCAGCGGCTCGGCGTGGCTCGGCGGTGCTGCGCGTTGAGGCCGCCACGCGGCTCGGGGCCTTCGAGCTCGACGCCGCGCTCGAGGTCCCGGCCGGCTCATGCCTGGCGCTGGCCGGGCCGTCCGGTGCGGGCAAGACGTCGCTGCTGCGGATCGTCGCGGGGCTGGTGCGGCCCGACCGCGGCGTGGTGCGCTGCGGCGAGGAGGTGTGGCTCGACACCGCCCGCGGGATCGACGTCGTCCCCGAGCGGCGGCGCTGCGGCTACGTGTTCCAGGAGTACGCGCTGTTCGCCCACCTGCGCGTGTGGCAGAACGTCGCGTATCCGCTGCGCGGCCTCGACCGGGCGGCCCGCCGCCGGCGCGCGCACGAGCTGCTCGAGCGCTTCGGGATCGCCGAGCTGGCGGACCGGCGCCCGCGCGGGCTGTCGGGCGGCGAGCGCCAGCGCGTCGCGGTGGCTCGCGCGCTCGCCCGCCGGCCCGCCGCACTCCTGCTCGACGAGCCGCTCTCGGCGCTCGACCCGCGGCTGCGCGCCCACGCCGGGCGCGAGCTCGCCGCCGTGCTGGCCGACGCCGGCGTGCCGGCGCTGCTCGTGACGCACGACTTCACGGAGGCGGCGCTGCTGGGTGACCGCGTCGGCGTGATCGACGGCGGGCGCGTCATCCAGCAGGGCACCGCAGCCGAGCTGGCCGCGACCCCCGCGTCGGCCTTCGTGGCCGACTTCACCGGCGCCGTCGTGCTGACCGGCACCGCCCGCGCGGTGGACGGCCTCACGCGCGTGGACCTCGACGGCGGCGGCACGGTGTTCAGCACCGAGCCGGGAGCGGGTCCCGTCGCCGTCAGCGTCTACCCGTGGGAGATCGCGCTCGCCCCGGCGGGCAGCGAGCGCAGCGGCTCGGCCCAGAACCACCTCCCGGTCCGCGTCGTGTCGGTGACCGCGGTCGGCACGCGCGTGCGCGCGGGGCTCGCGGCACCGCAGCCGCTGGTGGCCGAGTTGAGCGACGCGTCGGTGAGCGAGCTGGGGATCGTTCCGGGCGCCGTCGCGGTCGCGACCTGGAAGGCCTCGGCGACGCGGTTGCTGAGGCTGTGATAGCCAACCGGCCGGTGACGATCGTCGAGGGCGACATCGACGCGCTGATCGCCCGCGCGCGGGCGCTGGCAGGCGCGGGCGGCCGGCGGCTGCTCGGGATCACGGGGGCGCCGGGGGCGGGCAAGTCGACCGTCGCCGCGCGCGTCGCGGAGGCGCTGGGCGACGCCGCCGCGCTGGTGCCGATGGACGGCTTCCACCTTGCCAACGCCGAGCTCGAGCGGCTCGGGCGCCGCGACCGCAAGGGCGCGATCGACACGTTCGACGCCCACGGCTATGTCGCGCTGCTGCGCCGGCTGCGCGCGCCCGCGGGCGAGACCGTCTACGCGCCCGTGTTCCGGCGCGAGATCGAGGAGCCGATCGCGTGCGCGATCCCGGTGGCGCCGGAGATCCCGCTCGTCGTCACCGAGGGCAACTACCTCCTGGTGCCGGAGGAGCCGTGGGCCGCGATCCGCGGCCTACTCGACGAGGCGTGGTACGTGGCGCCTGACGAGGAGACTCGGATCGCGTGGCTGATCGCGCGCCACGTCGAGTTCGGCAAGCCGCCGGACCTCGCTCGCGCGTGGTCGCTTTCGACCGACCAGCGCAACGCGGAGCTGGTGGCCGCCACGCGCGGGCGCGCCGACGTGCTGATCCCTATCGAGCCGGGCTGAGCCTCCGCCGCCGGCGCCCGAGGACCGCCGCCGCGGGCAGGACGAGCAGCGCGATCGCCAGCAGCCCGAGGTTGCCGGTCGCGATGCCGGAGGACGACGTGGCGGCGACCGGGCCGCTGCGGTGCGGCCGCCCCGTCCAGCTCACGACGTCGATGCCGCGGTGGATGTCGTCGGCCGCCATGAAGTACGTCCGCGTGCCGTCCTTGTTGTCGACGATCTTGAAGTCCTCCGCCGCCCAGGTGTTGGCGTTCGGGAGTGTGAAGGAGGCCACCTCGCGGTAGTCGACGGTCCCGTCGGTAGCGATCGAGTAGTCCACGATCTTGATGCCCTGCGTGTAGTACGCGGCGATGAACCGCTGCTCGCCGGGGACCTGCTCGATCACGTGGATGTCGCAGAACGTCTCCGCGGGAACGACCGCGTCGCTGATGTAGACCGCCTTCTTGCCCGTCGACGTCGTGGCGTAGCGGATGTTCGCCGGGTTGCTGATGTCGAACGCGTGGGCGCCGCCGTTGCCGTACGGGTTGTCGATCCCAGGCGCGCAGGTGGAGCCGGGCGGCACCACGCCGCCGCCGCGCTCATCGGTGACGAACATCACGCGGCGATCCGGGGTCGGGTCGGCCTCGTGCGAGACCGACACGCCGTCGTCGGAGCGCACCTGGTTGTTCGAGTTGCAGGTCCGGACGTCCGTGCCGGGCGGCCCGCAGTCGCGGCCCGGGTGGTTGAAGGTGCCGAGGAACGTCCATCCGGTGGCGCGTTCCGTGCGCTCGGGACCCATCGTGCCGCAGTCGGTCACCATCGCGGTCGTGCGCGTGCCGGCCGTGGTCGTGCACGGCAGCGGCGTTCCGGTGACGCGGCCGCCGGAGTCGACCAGACGCGAGACGTCGAGGATCAGGGTCGCGTTCACGGCCGCGCAGTAGAGCCGGCCGCGGTCGTACGTGATGTCGTGGCAGGCGGCCGAGCCGGGCTCGAGCTGGCCGGTGTTCTGGTCGCGCTGCTGCGTCCACTCGGGCTGGAACGCGATCCGGTGGACAACCGGCCGGCACTGCGCGCGGCGCGTGGCGAGCGACCACGACGTGGTCCCGAAGCACGACCGCATGTCCATCACGTCGATCCAGTTGCGGCCTTCGAAGTCGGAGCTGCTGTTGTAGACGATCCACGGCCGCTGGCCGTCGACCGTGTGCGTGTGGCTGAAGCCGGCGAAGCGGACGAGATGGACCTCGCGCGGCTCGAACGCCGGGTTGGCGATGCCGGTGGTGTCGATGATCTCGATGCCGCCGCCGCCCGGGTCGTGGCAGCGGCCGCTCGCGTCCGTGGTGTCGGTGAGCAGCCGGACCTTGCCCATCGCCGCGACCTGGGAGTCGTGCTGGAGGCCGGTGACCGACGTGTTCTGGACGGTGCAGTGCGCCGAGCCGTGGTCGGCGACCCAGCGCGGCGCCACCGCGCCGTTGCGGGTGAGCTGGACGATGCGCTGCCCGACGCTGAGGACGTCATCCTGGCCGAGCGTCCCGAACGCGCCGTAGATGTCGCTCGTCCCCGCGGGCGTGAAGAACTCGAGGTCGGTCCCGCCGCCGGTCAGGGCGTTGTTCGCGCCGCCGTGGAAGTTGGCGATGTGACGCCAGGTGCCCTCGCCGCGCGCGATGCCCGACTCCGTCGTGCCGGTCGTGGGAGCGAGCGGCGTGCGCGGGTGCGTGTGGTCGGCGACCGCCGGACTGGCGAGCACGAGCACAGCCGAAGCTGCCGCGAGTGACGACAAGACGAGACTGCGCATGACGCTCCTCCTGATCTGACCCCTGCGCGAGTGGGTCCCCGCCCGCCGCGCCCGCGAAACCCCAGGTTTATGATCGACGGCCGGTGCCCGTCACGCCCGCCGGAGTCCTCTTCGCGCACCCCCTCACCGAGTCGTACCAGCTTCCGGTGCCCCCGCTGCTCGCGGCGAACGCGGCCGCCGCGCTGGTCTTCCTGCTGGCGTTCGCGGTCCCCGGGCGCCCGCGCCGGCCGTCGGACGGGCCGGTCACCTCGTGGGCGGGGTCGCTGACCACGGCGCAGGTCGTGACGCGCACGGTCGCGATGACGCTGCTGGGGCTGGCGATCGCGGCCGGACGGCTCGGGGCCGACGACCAGCTCGAGAACCTCGCGCCCGCGCTCGTCGTCGGGGCCGGCTGGCCGCTGCTGGTCCTGGCGAGCCTCTTGGTGGGGAGCGTGTGGCGGTGGCTCGATCCCTGGGACGGCATCGCCCGCGCGCTCGCGCCTGCCGACGCCCCGCCCGGGCCGCGGGCGGTCTGGCCGGCCGTCCCGTTCGCGCTGGTCTGGGTCTGGTACCTGAGCGCGTATTCCGACCCGCTCGACCCGCGGGCGGTCGGTGCCGTGCTGGCGCTCTACAGCGTGGTGACCGTGGGCGGATGCCTGGCGCTGGGCCGCGCGCGCTGGCTGGGGACGGCGGAGCCGCTCGGGATCGTGCTGTCGTGGATGGCGCTGCTCCCCCGCCGGCGGCTGGGGGGCTGGGACCCGCCGCCGGGCGCCGCCGTGCTGCTCGGGGTGCTGGCCGGCGGGGTGCTGTTCGGGGCGGTCCGGCGGTCCGAGCTGTGGGGCAGCCTCAACACCGTGCAGCACGCCGACCTCGTCGCGGCGCTCGGGGTCCTGGGGTCGTGCGTCGTGGCGTCGGGGCTGCTGGCGTTGATGGCGACCTCGACCGCGGGTCGCGCGGCCGTCATCTCGGCCGCCCTCCCCGCGGTCGCGGGCGTGATCGTGGCCGTCGCCATGGACCGCAACCGCCTGTTCACGAGCGTCCAGCTCCTGCCCGGCGTCTTGGGAGACCCGTTCGGGGAGGGCTGGGACCTTCTCGGAACCCCGCGCCTCGACCCGGCGCCGCTGGGGACGACCGGGCTGCTCGTCGCCCAGCTCGCGACGCTGCTCGCCGGCTACCTCGCGGGCGCGGTCGTGTTCGCGCGCCTCGCCCCGCCGCGGGCGCGGACGCCGTCAGCGGCCGGCCTCGCCGTCCTCGCCGGGCTGTCGGTGATCGCGGTCATGTCCCACTGAGCGGCTTGCGCTCGAGGCGGTGGACGGCCGGGCCCTGGAGCACGGAGCCGTCGACCGCGAAGCGCGAGCCGTGGCACGGGCAGTCCCAGCTGCACTCGGCGTCGTTGAAGCTGACCTGGCAGCCGAGGTGCGTGCAGACGGGGGACACCGCGGTGACCGTGCCGTCGTCGTCGCGGAAGGCCGCGATCTTCTCGCCCTCGTGGCGCACGATGTCGCCCTCGCCCGGGCGCAGGTCGGCGAGCGAGCGGCGGCCGGGCCTGGTTATCCGGTCGCCGAGGAATCGCAGCCCGACCTCGGCGTTCTCCTTGACGAAACGCGGCGCGGCGGCGCGCAGCTTGAGGCGGGTGGGGTCGAACAGGCTCGCCCAGGCGTTCGCCTTCTGCTGGACGCGGTCGGCGAGGATCATCGCCGCCGCCGTGCCGCCCGTCATGCCCCACTTCGCGAAGCCGGTGGCCATCAGCACGCGGTCGTCCCAGGGGGTGAGCGGGCCGACGTAGGGCACGCCGTCGTGCGTGACGTTGTCCTGCGCCGACCAGCGGTAGTCGACCGACTCGACGTCCCAGTGCTCGCGCGCGAAGGTCTCGAGCCGGGCGTACCGCACGCGGGTGTCGCCGCCGGTGCCCGTCTTGTGGCCCTCGCCGCCCACGAGCAACAGCTCCTCGCCGTCGAGCGGCACGGCGCGCACCGAGCGCGACGGCGAGTCGCCGCTGATGAACATGCCCTCGGGCGGAGCTCCCGCGATCCGGCAGAGGATCGCGTAGGAGCGCTGCGGGGTCATGCGTGCGAAGGCCAGCGAGCGGTCGAGGAACGGGAAGTGGGTGGCGACGACGACGTGGTCGGCCATCACGGAGCCGCCGGGCGTCCTCGCCACGCGGTCGCCGTCGGCGATCACTTCGACCGCGCGCGAGCCCTCGAAGATGCGCCCGCCGGCGGTCGCGACGCGCTCGGCGAGGGCGGCCAGGTAGCGGCCGATGTGGAACTCGGCCTGGTCATCGAAGCGCACCGCGGCCTCGACGCCGAACGGCAGCGGGACGCTCTCCGCCAGCCGCGCGGGCAGTCCCGCCTCCTGCGCGGCGCGGGCTTCGTCCTCCACCTTCCCGCGAGCGCGCTCCGCGGTCACGTACGCGTAGGCCGGGCGGCGGCGGAAGTCGCATTCGATGGCGTCGGACGCGACGCGGGCGGCGATCCACTCGAGCGCCGCCTGGTTGGCCTCCCCGTAGGCGCGCGCGCCGTCGGCGCCGAAGCGAGCTCGCAGGCGGGCGTAGATCAGCCCGTGCTGGGAGGTCACCTTGGCCGTTGTGTGGCCGCTCACCCCGTGGGCCAGGCGGGCGGCCTCGAGCAGCACGACGCTGATGCCGGCCTCTTGGAGCAGCAGGGCCGTCGTGAGGCCGACGATCCCGCCGCCGATCACGACGACGTCGGCGCGGACGTCCTCGTCGAGGGCCGGGAAGGAGCGCGGCTCCGGCCGCGTGGCGAGCCAGACGGAGGTCATCGGCGGCGGAGGGCGAGCTCCTCGAGGCGCATCAGCGACTCGGCGTTGCGCGCCTTGGTGATCGCGTGGGTGAGCGGATTCAGGGCGAGCGCGCGGTAGGCGCCGTCGGGGTTCTCGGTGATGCGCACCACCGTCCCGCCGTCGCGGGGACGCAGCTCGAGCGTCACCGTCGCGGTGCCGACCGGGCGGCCCTTGGCGCGCAGGCGCAGCAGCTCAGGCGGCCGCGCCTCGAGCGACTCGGTGTGGTCTTCGACGGTGAGCGGGCCGACGCCGATCCGGTGATGGAACTTCGACCCGGGGGCGGGCCACTCGGGGTCGGCGTCGCGGATCGTCTTCGAGCCGACCACCCAGTAGCCGTAGCCGCCGGCGTCGGCCAGGGCGTCCCAGACTGCTTGCGGTGGGGCGAGCATGAAGCGTTGGTTGGTGGCCACGGACGCGGACTACCCGAGGCTGGCGGAGGCTAACGGCTCCGGCGCGCCAAGTCGTGGGTTGCCGAACTTTCCACCGGCCTTTGCCGGCGCTTTCCCGGGGCGTGCCGACCATGCCCTCCGTGCATCAGAGCGTCCTCATCGTCGGCGGCGGCCTCGCCGCCCAGCGCGCGGCCGAGACACTGCGCGCCCGTGGCCACCACGGCCCCCTGCGGGTCGTGTGCGCGGAGCCGGTCGCGCCCTACGACCGCCCGCCCCTCTCCAAAGAGCTGCTCGCCTCGGGCGACGGCGATCCCTCGTTCCGGCCCGAGTCCTGGTACGCGTCGCAGGGCGTCGAGCTGCTGCTCGGGCGCCGCGCCGCGGGGCTCGACGTGGCGCGCCGGCGCGTGCGGCTCGACGACGGTGACGAGCTCGGCTACGACGACCTGATCGTCGCCACCGGCAGCCGCCCTCGCCGCCTGCCGAGCTTGGCCGGACGCCCGAACGTGCACGTGCTGCGCACGCTGGCCGACGCCCGCGCCCTGCGGGCCGCGCTCCTCCCGGGCGCCCGGCTGGCCATCGTGGGCGCCGGCTTCGTCGGCCAGGAGGTCGCCGCGACGGCGCGCCGCCTCGGGGTCGACGTGACCCTGATCGAAGCCGCGCCCGTCCCGCTCGCCCACGTGCTCGGGGAACGCCTGGGCACCTGGTTCGCCTCGCTGCATCGCGAGGAGGGAGTGCGCGTAGAGCTGGGCGCCGCCGTTGCTGAGACTAGACCCCCCAGCGCGGTGGCGCCCGGAGTCCCGTCGGTCTCGGCCGCGGGACTCCGGCCCGTCGAGGCGCTGGTGCTCGCCGACGGCCGCGTGATCGAGGTCGACGTCGTGGTGGTCGGCGTCGGGGTGACGCCGGAGACCCGCTGGCTCGCCGGCTCGCCGCTGGCCGGCGACGGGGTTCCGGTCGACGACGGGGCTCGCACCGTCGTCCCGCGCGTCTACGCGGCGGGGGACGTCGCGCGGCCGGTCGGCCGCGGCCGCTGCGAGCACTGGGAGCCGGCCGCGCGCATGGGCGCCGCCGCCGCGCGCTCGATCCTCGGCCTCCCGGCCGCCGCCGCGCCGCCGGAGAGCTTCTGGAGCGACCAGTACGGCGTCCGCATCCACCTCGTCGGCGAGGCCGCCGGCGCCGACGCCATCGAGGTCGACGGCGACCTCGACTCCCGCGACTTCACCGCGGTCCTGCGTCGCCGCGGGGCGCTGGTCGGCGCCCTGCTCGTCGGCCGCCCGCGAGAGCTGCCCACCTGGCGCCGCCGACTGGCGGCGGAAATGGAACCCGAAAGGATCGCCGCATGACCCTCCTGCCCCGCGTCGACGAGTTCTCCTGCTGCGGACACGGCGACTGCGCCGCCATCGCCCCGGGCGTGTTCCGGGTCGACGAGGTCGCCGTCGTGATCGGCGACGGCCCCGACGAGCTCATCCTCGAGGCCGCCCGCGCCTGCCCCGCGATGGCGATCGAGGTCGTCGACGCCGACACGGGAGCGCTCGTCGAGACATAGTGGGGGAGTGCAGCGAATCGACGCGCGCAACACGGCCGGCTACGACGCGCCGATCGGCCTGACCGCCGACCCGGTCGTCTTCACGCTGACCGACGACGGCCGGCTGAGCGTCCTGCTGGCCCGCCGCCTCGAGGAGCCCCAGCGAGGCATGTTCGCGCTGCCGGGCGGCTTCGTCGGCCACGACGAGTCGCCCGAGCAGACCGCCGAGCGCAA
>DASTIC010000325.1:0-7501 GCA_035717845.1 Solirubrobacteraceae bacterium | reverse complement strand
GACCACGATCAGCAGCCCTGCGCCGCCGCCGACGGCCCGGCCGCCGCCCGGCACGCGGCCCATGCCCCGGCGGTCCCGGACCTGCGACGGGTCGAGCTTGACCCGGTTTCTGAATTTCATGGCTGTTGTGCTACCCACACGGCCGCCTCGCGCAGCGCCCGGATCCGGTCGGCGCCGATGCCCTGCGACTCGAGTCCGGCCTTCCAGTCCGCCGCCGTCTTCGCCGCGAGCTCGTCAACCGAGATGCCCGCGGCCCGGGCGTCGTCCTCGCTCACCCACGGGCGGAAGTCGGCCGGCGCGAGCTCGGGGAACGCGAGCAGCAGGTTGCCCATGTCCCCCTTCGGGTCGAGGATCAGCGCCGGAACGCCCGCGAGCAGGGCCTCCTCCAGCAGCACGATGCCGAGCCCCGTCTTGCCGGAGCCGGTCATACCGACGATCACGCCGTGGGTGGTGAGGTCCCCGGCTTCGACGGTGAGCGGCTTGCCGCCCGCACCGGTGGTGGATCCCAGGAGGAGGTCTGGCACGCGGCGAGTCTAGTTCCGGGCCGCGAACGGCAGCCGAGCGCTGCGGCGGCGCGCGAGGCGCCGCCGCAGCCCGGCCTTCCTCCTACTCGAGCAGGCCGCCGAGCGCCCGGCGGACGAGGTCCGCGCGCTCCGCGTCGGTGGACAGGTGCTCGAGGCCGAAGCCCAGGAGCAGCGTGTCCTCCGTCGACGTGCCGGCGTAGAAGTTGAGCAGCCGTTCGGCGATCTGCCAGTTGCCCGAGTTCGGCGGGCTGCCCGCCGGCTGGGGGCTGACGGTCCACGTGCTGGTTGCTCCCTCGAACCCGTCGGCCTCGGTCACGGCGCCGCCGATCACGATCCGCGTGTCGTCCACGAACGCGCCCACGCCGCCCGACGCCGGGTCGGTCACGTAGGTGATCGACAACTCGACCGGCCCGCCCGCCGGCCCGGTGAACGCCGCGAGGTCGAACGCCACCTGGTCCCAGCCGCCGGTCGAGGCGGTGAACGAGTTCCAGGCGCCACTCGTGCCCGACGGGGTGCACGGCGTGCCGCTCAGGTAGTGGCGCAGGAACGGGTGCATGTTCAGCAGGAACCCGTTCTGCGCGCACTCCGCCGGCACGGCCGTCGTCGTCCCGCCGTTGAGGTCCGGCAGCGTCGTCCAGTTGTCCTGGCCCGGCGTGTGGGCCTCGACGATCACGTGGTCGTAGCCCGGCTCCGCGTTGAGCGACAGCTGGAACTGGAGCTGCGCGGCCGTGTTCGCCGGCACGGTGACCGTCTTGGTCAGCCGCATGTACGACGCGTCGGCGTGCAGTGCGCCCGCGTAGCGCGTGCCCTCGATTGGGGCGAACGGGCTGCCCTGCTCCTGCGGGTACTCCGCCGCGCCCTGGCTCGTGAACTGCGGGAACTCGTCCGGCGGGAGCACGTCGCTGGTGGGCTGGAACACGCCCGCCTCGTCGAGCGGGTTGTCCCCGCCCACGAGGTTCCCGAGGAAGCCGTCGATCGGGAAGGCGATGCCCGCGACCGACGGCGGGTCCGAGAAGTCGGTGCGCGTGTACGCCCCGAGGTAGTACTGGCGGAAGTCGTTCGCCAGGATCAGGCAGTCCTCGAAGAAGCCCTCGACGGTGCTGACGACGCACTCTGCCGTCGGGTCGCCGTTGAGGCCGTAATAGAGGCCGCCGACCGCGTCGCTGATGCCGGGCAGACCCTCGTACTGCGCGGTCTCGCCGGCGTGGATCAGCTTCCCGCCGTCGTTGAGGTAGTCCCGCACCGACATCGTCAGGTACTGCTGGCGCTCGGCCACCGAGATGTCGGGCAGGTTCCCGAACGGCGTCTGGGTGAGCTCGTCCTCCGGGTCCTGCGTGAGCCGGTTGTCGCCGGTGTACCACAGCACCGCGTCGTAGTGGTCGAGCACGCCGAGGTCGTGCGGCACGCCGCGGCGGTCGACGTCCCAGACGTCGGCGCTGTAGCCGGCCTGCCGGATCGCCCGGCGATGGGCCCGCGCGTACTTGGGCGCGTTCGTGCCCGCCGGGTAGGTCGGGTTGACGCCCGTGTAGTCCTCGTTGGCGATGACCAGGACGTCGCGGCCCGTGTCGCGGGCGAGGCGGTACCGGAAGCTCTTGCTCCGGACCTCGCCCTTGCCCTTCTTGTGGCCCTCGAACCACACCCTGACCCTGTCGCCGCGGTCGGCGCCACGGACGACGCCGCGGAACTCGGCGTAGTAGTCGTCGTTCTCGTCGCCGTAGCGCTCACCGCCGCGCCACTCGCGCACGTCGGCGGTGCGGGTCCGCCCGCCGTCGATCCGGTAGTGCATGTGCAGGCCCCTGATCGCCCGCTTGGCGACGACGGCCACCGTCTGCGGATCGCCGAAGGAGACGTCGAACGTGTCGACGCGGAAGTTCTCCGCGCGGCGGCCGACGACCGACTCCGGGTCGTCCGGGTCATCCGCCGACTTGGCGACCGAGAGCGCGAACGGGATGTTCTTCTCGAACTCGGCCTGGACCAGCCCCTCATCGTCGGGGAACTCGAAGCCGCTGCCGCAGTCCTCCGCCACCCACTCGTCGTCCGGCACGGAATCCGACGCCGCCTCGCACGTCGACATCTCGGGCGTGAACCCGAGCGTCCCGTACTTCTCGGTCATGTGCGTGTCGGTGTCGCCGTTGGTCGTGTAGAGCTCGGCCGAGATGTCCGGGTCGTAGCCGGGGATCGCCGGGTTGGCGTCGTCGCCGGCCATGGCCTCGTAGATCACGTCGTCCGGCGTCGGCGTGGCGACCTGCCAGCCGGTGCCGTAGAGCAGCAGCTCGGCCGCCGAGTGGTAGTTGACGAAGAACTCGAAGCCGACGCGGCCCATGAAGCTGTCGAGCGCCTTGGTCTCGGGCTCGGAGTTCGGGCCCGTGCCGCGGTAGGTCTCGCTGCCCTCGTCGGGCGAGGATCCCTCGTTGTCGTAGCCCCACTTCGTCGCGAGGTTGCGGTTCAGGTCGACGCCGTCACCGGGCGTGATCTGCCCGTCGCCGTTGTTGTCGCGCAGGTTCTTGCGCCACAGCCGCTGACCCGGCTGGAAGGTCCAGTCGTAGCCGTCCGGGTTGGCGACCGGCACGAACCACAGCTCCCTCGTGTCGACGAGCTTGCGGATCGTGCGGTTCGTGTTGTAGCCGTCGAGGACGTAGTGCATCAGGCGCCGGTTCATCTCGGGCGTGATCCACTCGCGAGCGTGCTGGGCGCCGAGGTAGAGCACCGCGGGCTTGCGGCCGTCGCGCTTCTCCGGGTTCTTCGTCACCTTGAGGGCGACGATCGGCTTGCCCTGGACACTGGTACCGACGGTGACGAGCTTCGCGATCTTCTGGTTGTCGCGCGCCGCCTGCTCGTACTCCTCCCGGATGCCGCCGGCACCCGAGTACGGGCGGAAGACCTCCATCTGCTGGGCGATGGCCGCGTTGGCCCGAGCCGTCGCGGTCTTGCCGCGGACCTTCTTGACCGAGAGCGCGATGCCCTCGCGGCGCAGCGCCCGAGCCTGGGCGCCGCTGAGGATGAGCTCGACGCGGATCTTGCCCGCGGCCCGGCTCCCCTTGAACTGCGTCTCGTGGCGGTCGATGCCGAGCTCGGACAGCGCGCCGAGCTTGGCGCGGCTCACCTTGCCCTTGTAGACCTCGAGCCGGTCGGCGGCCTGAGCGCTGGCACTCGCCGCCAGCACGGCGACGAGCATCGTTACGGACGCCGTCAATGCGCGTTTCACGCTTTCCCCCCACTTCGAATGAAACCGACTTACTCAACAGTTTTGTACGGCGGCCCCCGGGTGTCAATCGAGTGCCGTCAGGGCGGCATCCGCACGCCCTTGCGGCGCACGCGGAACCAGTGCGCGGCGTACGGCGCCAGGGAGAGCGTGGCGGGGAGCGGATGCTCGGCGTCGGCGAACAGGTCCACGAGTGCCTCGCCGTCCTCGACCGGCAGCGTCACCTCGGCCTCGCGGCCCGCCAGCTCGTGCACGGCGACGATCGTCGCGCCGTCCCAGTCGCAGCGGTGGGCGAACACCGACGGCGCGCCGGTCTCGAGCAGCTCGAGCGTCCCGAATCCGAGCTCGGGGCACTCGCGGCGGCGGCGCAGGAGGCGCTCGAACCAGCTCATGAGCGAATCGGGATCCCGCCGCTGGGCGGCCACACTGACGTGCTCGGGCCCGTACTCCCCGCGCGGCAGCGGCCGCCGCAGGCGAGCCGGGTCGTCCACCGTCGAGAAGCCGCCGTTGGGCTCGGCGGACCACTGCATCGGCGTGCGCACGGCCATGCGGCCCTCGACCTCGAGGTTCTCGCCCATGCCGATCTCCTCGCCGTAGAAGAGCACCGGCGTCCCGGTCAGCGAGAAGGCGAGCGAGTAGACCATGCGGATCGCGCGCTGGTCGCCGCCGAGCATGGTCGGCAGCCGCCGGCGGATGCCGCGGCCGTAGAGCTGCATCGAGGGGTCGGGACCGAAGCGCGCGAACACCTCCTGCCGTTCGCTGTCGGAGAGCTTGTCGAGCGTCAGCTCGTCGTGGTTGCGCACGAAGCGGCCGAGCGACGCGTCCTCCGGCAGCTCCGGCATCCCGCGCAGGGCGCCGGCCAGCGGCTCGGCCTCGCCTCGGGCGAGCGCCAGGTACAGCGCCTGGTTGCCGAGGAAGTCGATCGCCATGTGCAGCTCGTCGCCGTCCTCGTCGCCGAGGAAGGCGCGGACGTCCTTGGCCGGAAGGTTGACCTCGCCGAGCAGCACGGCCTCGCCGTTGCGGCGGTTGAGGTGCCGGCGCAGGTCGCGCAGCAGCTCGTGCGGGTCGACGATCGCGCCCTCGGGGAGGCCGGTCGGCTCGATCAGGAACGGCACGGCGTCGACCCGGAAGCCGGACAGCCCCTGGGCCAGCCAGAACCCCATGACCTGGGCCAGCTCGTCGCGCACCTGCGGGTTGGCGACGTTGAGGTCCGGCTGGTGGGAGTAGAACCGGTGCAGGTAGTACTGGCCGGCCTGCTCGTCCCACGCCCAGTTGGACTCCTCCTTGTCGGGGAAGACGACGTCGCCGGGCTTCTCCTCGGGCTTCTCGTCGCTCCAGACGTAGAACTCGCGGTACGGCGAGTCGCGGCTCTGGCGGGCGGCCTGGAACCATGGGTGGCGGTCCGAGGTGTGGTTCATCACGAAGTCGGCGATCACGCGCATGCCGCGGTCGCGCGCCGTGCGGATCAGCTCCGTGAAGTCGCCGAACGTGCCCATCGCCGGGTCGATCGCGTAGTAGTCGACGATGTCGTAGCCGTCGTCGCGGTTCGGGGAGGCGTAGAACGGCATCAGCCACAGGCAGCTGACCCCGATGCCGGCGAGGTAGTCGATCCGCTGGGTCAGCCCGACGAGGTCGCCGCAGCCGTCGGCGTCCGCGTCATAGAACGTCTCGACGTCGAGGCAGTAGACGATCGCGTTCTTCCACCACAGGTCGCTCGTGACCTTGATGCTCATCGCAGGCGGGGGAGAACGTGCTCCCCGAAGGCGTCGATGAACGGGTCGAGATCCTGGCCGACGTGGTGCAGGGCGAGCGCGTCGAAGCCGACGGCGGCGAGCTCGGTCAGGGCCTCGACGTGGCGCTCGAGGTCGGCGGAGACGAGCGTGGTCTCGCGCATGTCCTCGGGACGGACGAGGCGCGCGACCTCGTCGAAGTGCTCGGGCAGCTCGAGGTCCCACGGCACCGGCGGCGAGAAGACGTTCGTGCGCCACTGGTCGTGGGCGATGCGCAGCGCCTCCTCCTCGGTCGGCGCCCACGAGAGGTGGACCTGGAGCACGAGCGGGCCGCGGCCGCCTGCCGAGCGGTAGGCGTCGACCACGCGGCGCAGCTTTTCGACCGGCGCGTTGACCGTCGCCAGGCCGTCCGCCCACGACGCCGCCCAGCGCGCCGTCGCCTCGCTCACCGCGGCGCCGAACAGCGGAGGCGGCGTGTCGGGCAGCGTCCACAGCCGGGCGCGGTCGACGACCACGTGCCCACGGTGGCTGACCTCCTCGCCGGCGAACAGCGCGCGCATGATGTCGACGCACTCGCGCAGGCGGGCGGTGCGCTCGGGCTTGGACGGCCAGCGGTCGCCGGTGATGTGCTCGTTCGACGCCTCGCCCGTGCCGAGCGCGATCCACAGGCGGTCGGGGAACATCTCGGCGAGGCTCGCGGCCGCCTGGGCGATGATCGCGGGGTGGTAGCGCTGGCCGGGGGCGTTGACGACGCCGAACGGCAGGCTCGTGGTCGCCAGCGCCGCGCCCAGGAACGACCATGCGAAGCCCGACTCGCCCTGGCGCTCGCTCCAGGGCGAGAAGTGGTCGGACGACATGCCGCCGTCGAAGCCGGCCTGCTCGGCGCGGGCGACCGCGCGCAGGAGCGCGCTCGGCGGGATCTGCTCGTGCGAGCAGTGCAGGGCAACGCGCATCGGGAGGGTTGCTACCCCGAATGCGGCGCTTCGAGCAGAGCCTTCAGGCGCGGGAAGTCGCGCTTGATCGTGGCCTTGACCAGCGGACGCAGGAGCGGCTCGGCGATGCGGAAGAAGCCGCCCGGCTCTCCGCGCACGTGCTCGGTGAAGCGCGACCGCCCCGCGCCGAGCGGCTCGACGGTCCGCGTGATGGTCAGCGGGAACGTGCCGCTCTCGCTCGTGAACGTGACGCTCCGGCCTGGCTCGAGCTCGACGACGCGGAACGCGTTGACCATGTCGCGGCCGAGGAAGCGGGCGTGCTGGTCGTACGTCGACCCCACGCGCAGCGGCGGCTCCGAGGTCCAGCGGCAGGAGCGCTGGCCGCGCTGCCAGCGCGGGTTGTTGGGGAACTCGGAGACGAAGGCGAAGACCTCGCCGGCGGGACGCTCGATCTCGATCGACGTGGAGGTCTCGACCATCGCCGCTCGATACTAAACCATGCGGTTCAGTGTTGCGTCGAGGCCGTCGAGGCACGTGCTCCAGCCGTGCTCGTGCATGGCGGCCTCCGCCTCGTCGCTGATGCCGGTGTGCGTGATCTCGATCTCCGTGCGGTCGCCGAGGTCGTGGAAGCGGACGGCCACAAGCGACTCCGCGCCGGCGTCCCAGCGCCAGCCGTACACGAGCCGCTCGGGCGGCGCGATCTCGCGGAAGCTCCAGGTCAGCACGCGGCGCTCGCCGTCGGGCGCCTCCATCACGATGCGGTAGCTCCCGCCGACCCGCAGGTCGTGCTCGAGCTCGACCACGTCGATCCCCGGCGGCCCCCACCAGGCGCGCAGCCGGTCGGGGTCGACCCAGGCGTCGAAGACGTCGTCGCGCGGCGCGCGGACCGTGCGCACGACGCGCAGCTCAGTCACGCGCCGGCCCGCCGAGGTGGGCGGCGAGCGAGTCGAGCTGCCCCTGCCAGAACCGCCCTGCCTCGGCCAGCCGGCACTGCCGCACCCGCCCCTCCTTGCGCTGCTCGACCAGCCCGGCGCGCTCGAGCACCGTGAGGTGCTTCGCCACGGCGGTCAGCGTCATGTCGAACGGCGCCGCCAGCTCGCTCACCGACGCCTC
>DASTIC010000324.1:0-5553 GCA_035717845.1 Solirubrobacteraceae bacterium | reverse complement strand
ATCAGCACATGTAACGTCGCCCACATCGTGGAACCACCTGCTGGATAACCTCGTGGAACGATGTGGGCGAAAACCCAATCTCGCTCCCTCCACGACTCCTGGCAGCTCGGAGGCGTCACGATCCCCAACCGGGTCGTGCTCGCGCCGCTGGCCGGGATCGGCAACTGGTTCGTGCGCCTCCAGGCCAAGCGCTACGGCGCCGGGCTGGCCGTGTCGGAGATGGTCTCCTCGTTCGCCATCCACTACGGCAACCGCAAGACTCATGACGAGCTGCTGACGATCGACCCGCGCGAGCGCGCGGGCGGCCCGGTGGCCATGCAGCTGTTCGGGCAGGACCCGGAGATCATGCGCAGCGCCGCCGCCCACGTCGCGGCGCTGGGGGCCGACATCATCGACCTCAACATGGGCTGCCCCGTCCCCAAGGTCATGAAGACCGGCGCGGGCGCCGCCCTGCTGTCGGATCCCGAGACCGCCGTAGCGGTGGCGCGGGCGGCCGCTGAAGGCTCGGGGCTTCCGGTGACCGTCAAGCTGCGGGCCGAGGGGGTCGAGGTCGCGCGGCGGCTCGTGGACGAGGCGGGCGTGGCCGGCATCACCTTCCATCCGCGCACGATCAAGGTCCGCCACAAGGGCAACCCCGACTATGACCTGGCGGCGCGCGTCGTGGAGGAGCTCCCGGTGCCGGTGATCGTCACCGGCGGCATGGACGGTCCCGACCACGTGCGCTGGGTGTTCGAGCACACCGGCTGCGAGGCCGTGATGCTGGCCCGCGGCAGCCTCGGCAACCCGTGGCTGTTCGAGCAGGTCCTCGGCGCCCGCGAGGACGATCCGGGGGCGGACGAGATCGTCGCCGAGTGGGAGTGGGTGCTGGACCGCGCCGAGGAGCATCTGGGCCCCGATCGCGCCGCCCGCTACCTGCGCAAGTTCCACCCCTGGTACCTCGAGCGGCTGGGCGCGGGGCGGCTCGCGCAGGACGCGCTCCAGCGCGCCGAGACGCTCGACGAGCAGCGATCGATCATCGCCGGGCTCGGTGCTACCATCCTCGGCCGCGCCGCCGTCTGAGCGCCTTTACTCGTCCGCCCGTGTGCGGGCGTTTTCTTTCTCCGGACCCCACCCAAGGACGACGAGATGCAGAAGGACGTCATCCTCACCCCCGAAGGCCTCGAGAAGCTCAAGCAGGAGATCGAGTACCTGTCGAGTGACAAGCGCCGCGAAGTCGCCGAGCGCATCAAGGAGGCGCGGGAGTTCGGCGATATCTCCGAGAACTCGGAGTACGACGACGCCAAGAACGAGCAGGCGATGCTCGAGGCGCGGATCGCCTCGCTCGAGGACAAGCTGCGCTCCGCCTCGGTGATCGATGCGACGGAGCTGTCGAACGACGTCGTGCGCGTCGGCTCGGTCGTCAACGTCAAGGACGAGAGCTCCGGCAAGTCGCTCCAGTACACGATCGTCGGCTCCACCGAGGCCAACCCGGCCGAGAACAAGCTCTCCAACGAGTCGCCCGTGGGCAAGGCGCTGCTGGGGAACAAGCGCGGGGACAAGGTCTCCGTGACGCTGCCCAGCGGCAAGGCTCGCGAGCTGAAGATCACCAAGATCGACGTCGCCAAGGTGTGACGGCCGACGAGCTCGTCGAGCAGCGCCGGCGCAAGCTCGCCGCGTTGCGCGACGAGGGCGTCGAGCCGTTCCCGCACGCCTATCCCGGCGTACGGTCGATCGACGCCGTCAAGGCGCCGTTCGACGAACTTCCTGCTGGTGAGGAGACCGAGGTTCGGGCGCGGGTCGCGGGCCGGCTCGCAGCTCGCCGCGGCCAGGGGAAGGCTGCGTTCCTCGACCTCGCCGACCGCTCGGGGCGGATCCAGCTCCACGCGCGGGCGGACGTGCTCGGGCAGGAGTCGCTCGACCGGCTCGTCTCGCTCGACCTCGGCGACCTGCTGGGGGCTGAGGGGACGATCTTTCGGACTCGGCGGGGCGAGCTCTCGCTGAAGGTCGAAGGCTGGGAGCTGCTCGCGAAGTCACTGCGCCCGCCGCCCGAGAAGCACCACGGGCTGACCGACGTCGAGACCCGCTTCCGCCAGCGTGAGCTCGACCTCATGGCCAACGAGGAGACGCGCGAGCTGTTCATGACGCGCGCGCGCGTGGTCACCGAGATCCGCCGGTTCCTCGACGACGAGGGGTTCGTCGAGGTCGAGACGCCGGTTCTCCATCCCGTGTACGGCGGCGCCCTCGGGCGGCCGTTCACCACGCACCACAACGAGCTCGACCGGACGCTGTACCTGCGGATCGCCACCGAGCTGTACCTGAAGCGGCTGATCGTCGGCGGGCTCGAGCGGGTCTACGAGATCGGCAAGGACTTCCGCAACGAGGGCGTCTCGTTCAAGCACAACCCAGAATTCACCATGCTCGAGTGGTACGAGGCCTACGCGGACTACCAGGACGTCGCGGCGCGGGCTGAGCGCCTGGTGTCGACGGTCGCCGCGGCGGTCGGGGCGTCGGGGTTCGAGGCGCCCTGGAAGCGCGAGACGCTCGGCGACGCGATCTCGTCACGCACGGGTGTCGACATCTACGCGGAGCGCGACACGTCGGCATTGAGGGCGGCGATGGTGGCGGCCGGACTCGATCCCGCCGAGCACGAGACGACGTGGGCGCGCCTGGTGGACCATCTGCTCTCGAAGTACGTGGAGCCCACGCTGATCGAGCCGACGTTCCTGTTCGACTACCCGGTCGAGCTCTCGCCGCTGGCGAAGCGCCACCGGTCCGAGCCGGGTCTGGTCGAGCGCTTCGAGGCCTTCGCGGGCGGGATGGAGTTCGCGAACGCGTTCACCGAGCTCAACGACCCCGACGACCAGCGCGAGCGCTTCCAGGTCCAGCGGGCCCAGGCCGCCGCCGGCGACGAGGAGGCCCACCCGTTCGACGAGGCCTACATCCGGGCCCTCGAGCACGGGATGCCGCCGACGGGAGGCATCGGGATCGGCATCGACCGCCTGGTCATGCTGCTCACGGGGCGCGAGACGATCCGAGAGGTCGTCCTGTTCCCGGCTCTGCGCGGTTCCTGACGACTTCGCGAAATCTTCGTGTCATTTCTGCCGGCGTACGTCAACGGCAGCATTGAAGGGTGCACGATGCGGGAATGCGCTCCCTCAAGGCGGGGGTAGATGTATTCCGGCGCGCGTGGCATCGCCGAGATACACCTTTGTGCTCGTCTAGAGCATTTAGGTGTATCTGGGCGCTCGGGGGTGCGCCGAGATGCACGTAACCCCGCCTTGGATCGACGAGGCGATCGTTGCGCTCGCGCGCCGGCAGCACGGCGTCGTCTCCACTCGTCAGATCCTCGATGCCGGAGTCGGGCCGCACGCCATCGAAGCCCGGGTCGCCCGCGGATGGCTTCGGCGCCTCTACAAGGGCGTCTACGCCGTCGGTGCCCTCGAGTCGGCGCTGACGGCTCCCGCCGGGGCGGTCCTCGCGGCGCGCGGGCGCGCGGTCCTCAGCCATCGGACCGCCGCGGTGATCTGGGGATCCTCGAGGACCGGCCCGGCGATCCCACCGAGATCACCCTCCTCAATGCCCGAAGCAAGGGCCGGCGCGGCGTCCGCGTCCACACCGGCCGCCTCACGACGAGAGAAATCCGCACCCGCCACGGCCTCAAGCTCACGTCGCCGGCCCGTACCATCCGCGACCTCGCCGCCGCCGCGCCCCACGAGCTCGACCAAGCGATCAACGAGGCCCAGATCCGCCGGCTGGTCACCGCGCGCGAACTCCACAACCTCCTCGCCCTCCCTCAATGCGGTGTTCGCGCCCTAAGGGAAGCGATCGGAGAGGAAAGGAGGATGACCCGCTCCGAAGCGGAACGGAGACTGCTGGCGCTGATACGAAGCGCCGGTCTTCCGATGCCACGGACGAACGTGAAGGTCGCCGGCCACGAGGTCGACCTGCACTGGCCCGCCCACAACCTCGTCGTCGAGTTCGACGGCTGGACCTACCACTCCACGCGAGCCGCGTTCGAGCGCGACCGGCGTCGCGACGCCGACCTGCAGCTCGCCGGGCAGCGCGTCATGAGGGTCACGCACCGCCAGCTCTGCGGTGAGCCGATACCGCTGATCGCACGGTGCGCGGCGGCGCTTGCAGCCCCCGGGCGGGCGCCTCCTCCGTTGGTAAACTGACTCATGGCCGCAAAGCGAACCCCGAGCCGTTCATCCACGGAGGCAGACGTGCCGACTACGTGGATGAGGGATCGGGGTATTTTCGTCTTCCGACCCATTTCAGACCGGACCGCCGAAACGACCGAGCGCTAGCCATCAAGTAGCAGGAAGGACTGCGCACCACCATGTTCGAGCGATTCACAGAGCGAGCACGCCAGGTGGTCGTCCTCGCGCAAGAGGAAGCCCGAACCCTCAAGCACAACTACATCGGTACCGAGCACATCCTGCTCGGCCTCCTCCGTGAGGAGGAGGGTCTCGCCGCTCGCGTCCTCGAGAGCCTGGACATCACCGTGGAGCGCGTGCGCGCCCAGGTCGTCCGCATCGTCGGCTCGGGTGAGGAGGTCACCTCCGGCCAGATTCCGTTCACGCCTCGCGCCAAGAAGGTCCTCGAGCTGGCGCTGCGCGAGGCGCTCTCCCTCGGCCACAACTACATCGGCACCGAGCACATCCTGCTCGGCCTCGTTCGCGAGAACGAGGGCGTCGCCGCGCGCATCCTGCTCGACTTCGACGCCGACTCCGAGAAGATCCGCAACGAGGTCATCCGCATGCTCTCCGGCCCAGGCGGCCGGCGCCAGTCGGGCTCCGGCTCGTCCGGGGCGGCGGCGGGTGCCGGCGGGGCGCAGGGCGAGGGGAAGAAGTCGTCCAAGCTGCTCGACCAGTTCGGGCGCAACCTCACCAAGCTGGCCGCCGAGGGCAAGCTCGACCCCGTCGTGGGCCGGGAGACCGAGATCGAGCGGATCATGCAGATCCTCTCGCGCCGCACCAAGAACAACCCGGTGCTCGTGGGCGAGCCCGGCGTCGGCAAGACGGCCGTCGTCGAGGGCCTGGCCCAGCGCATCACCAACGGCGACGTGCCGGAGCTGCTCAAGAACAAGCAGATCTACACGCTTGACCTGGCGGCGCTCGTCGCGGGCTCGAAGTACCGCGGCGAGTTCGAGGAGCGCCTGAAGAAGGTGATGAAGGAGATCACCCAGCGCGGCGACATCATCCTGTTCATCGACGAGCTCCACAACCTCGTGGGCGCCGGCGCGGCCGAGGGGGCGATCGACGCTGCCTCGATCCTCAAGCCGGCCCTCGCGCGCGGGGAGCTCCAGACGGTGGGCGCCACCACGCTCGACGAGTACCGCAAGTACCTCGAGCGCGACAGCGCGCTGGAGCGCCGCTTCCAGAAGATCACGGTCGACCAGCCGTCGATCGAGGAGACGGTCCAGATCCTCAAGGGCCTCAAGGACCGCTACGAGGCGCACCACAAGATCAACATCACCGACGAGTCGCTCGAGGCGGCGGCCGAGCTGGCCGACCGCTACATCTCCGACCGCTTCCTGCCCGACAAGGCGATCGACCTCATCGACGAGGCCGC
>DASTIC010000323.1:0-11933 GCA_035717845.1 Solirubrobacteraceae bacterium | reverse complement strand
GGCGATCGGGGCCGGCGCCGCGCTCGGGATCGCCATGCACGTGTCCCCCGCCGCCGCCCGCGCGCTGCGGCCGCTCGTCATCGGGTCGCAGGCCGTGCCGGTCCCGGTGATCGCCCCGCTCGTCGTGCTCGTGCTCGGCTTCGGCCTCGCGCCCAAGGTGCTGCTGGTGGCGCTCGTGTGCTTCTTCCCGGTCGCCATCAACCTCTACGACGGGCTGCGCGACGCCGACGCGGACGCCCGCAAGCTGCTGCGCTCGCTCGACGCCACGCGCTGGCAGACGCTGCGCATGCTCGAGCTCCCGAGTGCCCTCCCCTCCGCCTTCACCGGCGTCAAGGTCGCCGCCGCGGTCGCCGTGATCGGCGCCGTGTTCGCCGAGTGGTCGGGGTCCGACTCCGGCCTCGGCCACGCGCTGCTGACCGCCAACGGGCAGCTCGCCACCGCCCGCGCCTTCGCCGCCACGCTGCTGCTCTTCCTGCTCGCCGTCGCGCTCTACGGCGCCTTCTCGCTGCTCGAGCGGCGCGTCGTCGACTGGACGCCACGAACCACCCACGGAGGACCATGAGGCGCCTGCTCCCGCTGCTCCTGCTGCTCGCCGCCCTGGCCGGGTGCGGCGAGAAGTCCGAGCCGACCGGCTCCGGCCCGGGCCGCACCGAGCGGTTCACGGTCATGCTCGACTACTTCCCGAACGCCGACCACGCCGGGATCTACGCCGCGCAGGCGAGCGGGGAGTACGAGAAGGCCGGGCTCGACGTCAAGATCCAGCCGCCGCCTGACGCCGCGGCGCCGCTCAAGCTGCTCCAGGCCGGCCGCGTCGACCTCGCGATCTCCTATGAGCCCGAGGTGCTGCTGGCACGGGACAAGGGGGCCGAGCTGGTGTCGGTCGGCGCGCTCGTGCAGCAGCCGCTGACCAGCCTCATGTCGATCGGCGACAAGGCGATCACGAGGCCGGAGCAGCTCGCGGGCAAGCGCGTCGGGACGTCGGGCCTCAGCTACCAGTCCGCCTACCTGCGCACGATCCTCGAGCGGGCGGGCGTCGACCCGGGCTCCGTCAAGGAGACGAACGTCGGCTTCAAGCTCACCCAGGCGATGCTCTCCGGGCAGGTCGACGCCGCGCTCGGCGCGTTCTGGAACTACGAGGGCGTCGACCTTGAGCGGCGCGGCCGCAAGCCGCAGATCCTGCGGATGGAGGATCTCGGCGTGCCGACGTACAACGAGCTCGTGTTCGTCGCGCGCGAGGAGGACCTCGACGTCGAGGGCGGCTCGCGCCTGCGCCGGTTCCTACAGGCCACCGCCCGCGGCCATCAGCAGCTCACCGAGCGACCCGACGCGGCGGTCGACGCGCTGCTGAAGGCGGACCCAGGCCTCGACCGCGGGCTCCAGCAGGCCGTCGTGCGGGCCACGCTGGGGGCCTTCTTCCCTGCGGACGACGAGCAGCCCTGGGGATTCCAGGACCCGGCGGCGTGGGCCGCCTACGAGCGCTGGATGCGCGAGAACGACCTGATCACGCAGCCACCCGCCGACCGTCCGCCGCTGACCAACGAGTTCCTACCGGGCGAGGGAGTCGACCCGGGGGCCTCGGGGCTGGAGTGAGCCCCGAGGCGGCCGCCGCCCGCAGGTACTCCCCGGCGAGGCCCTTCCACTCCCCGTAGCGGGCGAAGAAGCCGCGGACCTCGGCCTCGTCGGCGCGCGCCTTCGGGTGGCCGGTGGTGAGCCGGCCGACGATCTTCAGGAAGCCGAGGTCGCCGGCCGGCACGAGGTCGTAGCGGCCGTGCCCGTGGAGCGCGAGCATCTCGACGGTCCACGGGCCGATGTCGCGGATCGCGAGCAGCCGCCGGACGTCGTGGCTCGCGAGGTCGATGCAACCCCGCGCGACGGCCTCGGCGCAGCGCCGCAGAGCCATGGCGCGCCGCGGCGCGAGATCGAACGCGCACAGCCGCGCCGGCGCCTCGCCGGCGAGCGCGGCCGGCGTCGTCGCGTCGCGCATCCGGGTGGCCGGGCAGCGGTAGCCGTACGCCGCGTTGAGCCGCCGCTGGATCGCCACCGCGCGCTCGAACTCGATCAGCTGCTCGGTGATGGCGGCGACGAGCGCCTCCCACGGCGAGGGCTTCCGGCGCACGCGCAGCGCCGGCCGCAAGCGCACGGCCTTGCCGATCACCGGGTCGCTCGCGAAGCGCTCGTAGAACGGCCGCAGGTCGTCGTCGACGCCGGTGGCGAACCGCATGCGGGCGATGCCCTCGCGGGCCGCCTGCGCGCCGGACGCCCGGGCGGCGAACAGCACGCGGTCTGGGGCCGGCTGCACGATGCCGACGAGCACCGGCTCGCCGTCCACGCGCAGGAGCCGCTGGAGCGCAGCGCCGCGACGCCGCAGCAGCCCGTCGGCCGATCCGCCGCCGAGTCGGAACGGCCACGGCGGCCGCACCTCGACCCGGACCTCGGCCGGCGCCGTCAATCCCGGCGCAGCAGGTGGACGTCGACCAGGAACGAGTTCGAGCTCACGATCTGGCCGATCGCGCCGGCCTTGCGGCGCCGGCGCGGGAGGCGGGACCGCCGGCGCGAGACGACCGCCACGGTCGCCGCCCCGGCCACGAAGCCGGTGGCCGCCAGTGCCGCCGCCTGGCGGGCGGGCACGGTCGGCCGGCTCGGCTCGATCGCCCGGGCCTCGGAGATCACCGGCAGGCCGTCGACGACCTCGCCCTCGTATTCGTCCGACTCGTTCACTTGCCCGACAGCATGCCCAAGGGCGCGGACGAGTGCGTCAGCGCCGCTCGGCGTAGGTCCGGAAAACGACGTCCCAGTAGGGCGCGCTGATGCCGAAGCCCTTCTCGTCGTCCTGGAAGTGGTGCCGCATGTGCAGCTCCCGCAGGCGCTTGCCGAGCCGCGACTTCGGGACGTGGTGATGCATCGCGTAGTGCATCTCGTCGTAGATCAGGTAGCCGATCAGGAAGCCGGCGGCGATGCCGGGAGCGTGCACCGCGCCGGCGATCAGGAACATCGCGCCGATCACGACGATGGCCAGCGGGATGCTGGCGGCGGGCGGCATCACAAGCCGCATCGGGTCGTTCGGGTGGTCGTGGTGGACGCCGTGGATCATCCAGTGCAGGCGCGCGCCGATGCCCTTCTCGGGCTCGAAGTGGAACACGAGCCGGTGCAGCCAGTACTCGAACAGCGTCCACGTGGCGTACCCGATCAGCAGGAGGCCGGCCGTGTCCCACCACCCGTCGCGGGTGGCGGCGAGCACGAGCATGACGGCGATCACCGGCGTGTAGATGAGCACCGGCACGACGGGGTGCACGCGGGTGAAGCGGTCCAGGAACCGCGACTGGAACATCGGCGGGGAGGCCTTCAGCTGGTCCGAGCGCTGCATAACCCAAACCGTACCTGTTAGGCAGGCCTAATTGGAAGCTCGTAGACCCGGAATCGCCGCACCACGCGCCCGCCCATCGCCTCCATCGCGCGGTTCATGTTGCGGTTGGTCTCGAGGATCCAGCCCATCTCGCCCCACTTCTGCGGCGTCGCGGTCGCCATGTCGAAGTGCTCGACGTACATCGCGGCCGCCACGCCCGTGTGCTGGTACTCGGGCTTGACGCCGAGGAAGCCCACCCGCACGCGATCCATGATCCGGCGGCGCCGCAGGAAGTGCCACCAGCCGAACGGCAGGAGCCGGCCGTTCATGCGCCTGAGCACCTGGTTGATGTCCGGCACCGTGATGGCGACCGCGACGGTCTCGCCCTCGGCCGTCTCGGCGACCATGAACCAGTGCGGGTCGAAGACGAGCTGCATCTCCTGCGCGTACTGGTCGAGGTCGGCCTTGCCGTACGGCGCGAAGCCCCAGTTCTCGCTCCAGGCCGAGTTGTAGACCTCGGCGAACCGGTCGAGGTCGCGACGCAGGCTGCGGCGCGACATCTTGCGCACGCGGATCCCGTGGCGAGGCCCGAGGTCCTCGGCGAGCTTGAAGATGACCGGCAGGATCTTCGAGCGGTCGGAGATGTGCAGCTCCCACATCAGCAGGTCGACCGCCTTCTGGAGCCCGGCCTCCTCGCAGCGGGCGGCGTAGTACGGCGGGTGCCACGCCTGCTTGATCATCGGCTCGCGCTCGAAGCCCTCGATCAGCACGCCGGACTCGTCGTTGATCGTGAAGTCCATCGGCCCGATCATGTGGTCGCGACCGCGCGAGCGCAGCCACCCCTCGGCCGCGGCCAGCAGCGCCGGCAGCACCTCGGGGTCGTCGACCAACTCGAGGAAGCCGAACATCCCCCAGCGGTTGTCGTGGTAGGCGTTGAAGGCGTCGTCGTACTGGGCGCTGATGCGGCCCACCACCACGCCGTCGCGCTCGGCCAGGAACAGCTCGGCGTCGCCGTGGCGGAAGAACGCGTTGAGGCGCCGGGACAGGAACAGCCGGCGCTCCAGGCGCAGCGGGGGCACCCAGACCGGCGAGTTAGAGTGCAGCCGGTACGGGAGGTCGACGAACTTCCGCAGGTCCCGCTGCCCCCTGACGGGACGCACGTCAAGCGACACGAGAGCGCACCCTATATGCCGACCGCCATCGACATCTTCGCCAAGGTCCGCGGCCACGAGCGGGCCGAGCAGCTGCGCGCGGCGCGCGAGGCGGACGTGCTCCCGTACTTCCGCCGCCTCGAGTCGCCGGCCGCGCCGGTGGTGGAGATGGAGGGCGCCGAGCGGATCATGCTCGGCTCCAACAACTACCTCGGGCTGACGAGCGACGAGCGCGTCCTCGCCGCCTCCCACGACGCGCTCGACCGCTACGGCACCGGCCTCACCGGCTCGCGGCTGCTGAACGGGACGATCGACCTGCACCTCGAGCTCGAGCGCGAGCTGGCCGAGTGGATGGGCACCGAGGACGCCCTCACGTTCTCGACCGGTCACCAGGCCAACATTGGAGCGCTCGGCACGCTGCTGGCGCCAGGCGACACCGTGATCGCCGACTCCGCCGACCATGCGTCGATCCTCGACGGCTGCCTGCTGTCGCGGGCCAAGCTGCGCCCCTTCCGCCACGGCCGGCTCGACAAGCTCGAGAAGATGCTCGAGCGGGCCGCGGACGACGGCGGCGGCGTGCTCGTGGTGGTCGACGGCGTGTTCTCGATGGAGGGCGACATCGCCGACCTGCCGCGGATCGTCGAGCTGTGCCGGGCGCACGGCGCCCGCCTGATGGTCGACGAGGCGCACGCGGCCGGCGTGCTCGGTGCCCGCGGGGCGGGCGCCAGCGAGCTGCTCGGCGTGGAGTCGGACGTCGACCTGCGGATGGGGACGTTCTCCAAGTCGCTGGCCAGCTGCGGCGGCTTCCTCGCCGGCTCGCGCGAGGTGATCGACTTCCTCCGGATCAGCGCGCGCGCGTTCCTCTTCACCGCCGCGGCGGTGCCGGCGAGCGTGGGCGCCGCGCTGGCGGCGCTGCGGATCATCCGCTCCGACGAGGGACCGCCGCTGTTCGCCCGCGTGCTCGAGAACGCCGCCTACCTGCGCTCGGGCCTGCGCGACCTCGGTCTCCAGGTCCTCGACGACGGCTCCGGTTACGTGACGCCGATCGTGCCCGTGGTGGTCGGCAACGACTGGAAGGCCGTGCTGCTCTGGCGGACGCTCTACGACGCAGGCGTCTACGTCAACGTCGCCCTGCACCCGGCCGTCCCGCCGGCGGGCGCGCTGCTGCGCACGAGCGTGATGGCCACGCACGACCACGCGACCCTGGACCGCGCGCTGGAGGCGTTCGCGGCGGTCAAGACGGCATTCGAGGCGGAGCACGGTCCGCTTCCCGCCGGGCATCGCACATAGCACATTTTCGGCTCTAACGCGCGGTTAATCATCGTTTGAGAAATCGGGCGCTTCTTGCGGGGAATCCGCATGTGGAGCGGTTGAACATCGCCCGACCGTTTCCTAGCCTGCGGCCTCGGCCGAGAGCGAGGTGCTTCGGGGAGACGCGAGCGGCACGCCCCGCACGTCCGTGTCACGTCGCTCCGGCCGGGCACTGATGTCAATTTCGATGAGGGCGACACGCCACGAAGGCGTTCGTCGCCGCGGGGAGGTTCCATGGACGCAACCGCGACAGCTCCTGCCGCGCAACACCTGCGGGCGCTTGCGCAGGCCAACCGGGTTCGGCTGGCTCGAGCCGAGCTCAAGCGGCAGGTGTCGGAGGGTGAGACAACGGTGGCGGAGGTCGTGCTCGAGCGCCCGTGGGAGGCGGAGAGCATGTACATCGGCGACCTGCTCATGAGCCAGCACCGCTGGGGACACACGCGGTGCCGGCGGTTCCTCGCCGCGATCCCGATGTCGGAGACGAAGACGATCGGCTCGATGACCGATCGTCAGCGGCGGCAGCTGGCCGGGCTGCTCGAGGGTGACGCCTCCGCCGTCGAGGAGCTTTCCTGGATGCGGTAGTCGTGCTGGGGGGCGGGGCCGCTATGCGGCCTCGCCGCCGGCGCCGGGGAACCCGGGTCCGCGCGTCGCGATCTCGAGGATGTGGCCGTCGGGATCGCGCAGGTAGATCGAGCGGAACGAGCCGCGGTCGAACACGTCGGTGCACTCGACGCCGTGGCTGCGCAGGTAGTCGCGCCACGCCTCCTGCTCCTCGGCGGTCTCCACGATCAGCGCGAAGTGATGGGTCGAGCCCGTCCCCACGCTGCCCTTCGGCAGCTCCGGGTACTCCATGAAGCTCAGCAGCGTCCCGGCGGCCCCGTCGAGCGCGCCGAACCACACGTGGCGCGTGGAGGGGTCGTCGTCGGAGGGGGCGTCGTGGACGATCGGCAGCCCGAGCAGGTCGCGGTAGAACGCGATCGTGCGCTCGAGGTCCGCCGAGATGACGGTCATGTGGTGCAGCCCCCGGAGCTGCATGCGCCTCTGCTCGGACACGGCGGGGAGCAGCGTACTCAGGTCGCGCCGCGGTAGGCGCGCGCGAGCAGCCAGAGCGCGACGGGGAAGGCCACGACGGCTCCGGCGACCACGGCCGGCCACGGCGCGCCGGCGAAGTAGAGGACGGCCGCGAGCGCGACGGCGGGGATCCCGGCGAGCACGGTGGTGTGCGAGCGGTAGCCCGCGAAGTGCTCGCGCAGCGCGGTGTCGAGGCCGCCCAGCGAGCCGAGCAGCATCCCGCAGACGAGCAGCGCGCGCCCGCGCTCGGACCCGTAGTCCAGCAGCCCGAGGATGAGCAGCACGATGCCGGCGAGCACGGCGAGCTCGACGAGCGGGAACGGGTGCCAGGGCGCCTTCGGGCGCTCGTCGGTCAAGCGCGTTACGGGCAGCCGGACGAGATCTTGACCTGCCACCAGCCCATCAGCATGCCGACGATGCCGGCACGCGGGCGGACGTGGTAGGCCCCGCAGCCGGGAAGCCCGAGATCGGCGTGCGTGAGCTTGCGCCAGCGGTGGGCGGGGGGATCGGCGAGCATCCGCTCCAGCTCGCGCCGGGCGTCCGCCTGGCGGGCCTGCTGGGCGGCCGCGGCGGCCTCCAGGTCGCCGGTACGGGCGGCGAGGTCGTCGCGGACGCGCTCGAGCTCGCCGAGCGAGAGCAGCCGCGGGCCGGCGAGCCTCGGGGCCGGCGGCCCGGGCTCCAGGCGCGGGAAGGCAGCCGTGACGATGGCGGCGTGCTCGCGCTCGAGCCGGGCGATCTGCTCGCACAGCGTGCGCCGGGCGGCGCGCTCGTCGGGCCGCGTCGAGGCGGTGCGGCTCTGCTCCGTGGTCACCATGGCTCGGCCGAAGGCAGCGTATCACCGGCTTCTGGGCCGTATCCTCGCTCACTCATGGCCCGCAACGACCCCACGGACACCGGCGGTCTCTTCATCGGCCGCCGGCCGGGAACGGGGCCGCTCAAGTACCGCGGGGCGCCGGAGCGGGGCGGCCCGGGGCGCCAGCGGACGGACGCTGCGCTGGCGGCCGCGGTGCTGGCGCTGGAGGTGCTGCTCTGCCTGACGCTGTGGGGGCCGCAGCCGGTCGCCTGGCTGTGGGTCGGCTCGCAGGTCGACTACCTCACGGGCTCGGTGAGCCTCGGGATCGCGGCCGCGTTCGCGGGCATGATCGGCACCCTGATGGTCACGCTGGCGCTCTGCTCGCGACTCGACCGTGCGTGGCGGATCCTCCGCCGGGCCGCCGGGCACGAGCAGCGCGAGGGGATGCTGGCGCGCATCTTCGCGGTCACGGCCGTGGTCGTCGGGCTCGCCTTCCTCGTGTGGTTCGTCGTGCTCGAGGGGCCGGCCCCCACCCTGGCGCCGCAGTGATCCGGCGCCTGCGCGACTACTACCGCCAGTTCGAGGAGCTCTCGCAGGACGAGATCAGCCGCGAGCTGCGCGAGCGCCGCGACGCCGAGCGCGCCCGGGCGCTGTCCGAGGTCCCGCCGCTCGACCTCGCGTCGGCGACCTGGTACCAGCCGCCGGACGCCGAGGCCGTCAACGCCGCCACGTACGCGCTGCGCCGGGCGGTCAACGCGTACCCCGACGACGGGCCGCTGCGCGAGGCGCTCGCCCGGCGCCACGGTCTCGCGCCTGCGCAGGTGGCGGCCGGGCACGGGGCAGGAGAGCTGCTGCACGCCGCGTTCCGCGCGATCGCCGCCGAGGGCGAGGTCGCGATCGCCTGGCCGGGCTGGGGGCCGCTCCCGAGGCTCGTGCACGAGGCGGGCGGGACGCCCGTCCCGGTCCCGCCCGAGCTCGACGCGCTCGCGGCCGCCGGCGCCCGCGCGGTGGTCCTCTGCTCGCCGAACGACCCGACCGGCGTGGCGATCGAGCCCGGCGAGCTCGAGGCGTTCGCGCGTGAGCTCGACGAGTCCGCCTGGCTCGTCGTCGACGCCGCGCTCGCCGAGTTCGCGCCGCAGGAGCCGGACGCCGGAGCGCTGCTCGCGGTCCGCGAGCGGGTGCTCGTCGTGCGATCGTTCTCGAAGGCCCACGCGATGGCGGGCTTCCGGGCCGGCTACGCGCTGGCCGGCGACGAGGACCTGCTCGACCGCCTCACGCCGGCGGGCGGCGTGTCGGCTCCCGCGCAGGCCGCGATGCTCTGGGCCGTGGCCCAGGGGGACGCCGTCGTCGGGCGCCGGCGGGCGGCGGCGGCCCGCGAGCGGGAGCGGCTCGGGGAGCAGCTGGACGGCACGCCGTTCTCGTTCCCGGCCGGCCACGGCCCGCTCGTCTGGCTCGCCTCCGCCGAGCAGGACGGCGCGACCGTCGCGCGCCACCTCGCCGCCCAGCGGATCTTCGTCACCCCGGGTCAGGCCTGGGGCGACCAGCGTCACGTACGGGTGACGCTGCGGGACGGCGGGGCGACCGATCGGCTGGCGGCCGCGCTGCTCGAGCTCTGACGCGCTCGCACCTCGGTCGGCGGCACGCCCGCCTGCGCCTTGACGCGGCGCGAGAAGTGGTACGCCGAGCGGAAGCCCGTGCGGGCCGCGACCTCCTTGATCGGCAGGCCAGTGCTCTGGAGCAGGTCGACGGCGACGGCCACGCGCCGCTCCCACAGGTACGCCATCGGCGTCGTGCCGAGCTCGGCCCGGAACCGGCGGACGAGGTGCGCGGGGCTCACCTGAGCCGCCCGCGCGAGCCGGTCGAGGTCGAGGCCGGGATCCCCGAGCTGGTCGTGGATCACCGCCCGCGCCCGCGGGACCAGGCCCGCGGGAGGCGACTCCGCATCGGCCGCGTAGCGCCACAGCGCCGCGCGGGCGAGCGCCCGCAGCAGCGGGCCGGGAGGCGCCTTCGCGGCCGCGACGGCCTGCTCGACGAGCGCGGCGAGCTCCGGCGACGTCGGCAGCGCCTCGGGGAGCTGGGCGAAGGCGGGCGGGACGGCCTCGCAGCCGACCTGGACCCAGGCGTGCCGGGTGGGACGGGCGTCGTCGAAGGCGAACGCCTCGCGGTGGCCGGGGAGCAGCAGGGACGTCCAGCCCGGGTGCAGCGGCTCCCGCTCCTCGCCGTCGACCGCGATCCGCGCGTTGCCGTCGTGGACGAGCACGAGCTGGACGTCCCGCTGGTGGCGCGGGCCCAGCCTCCCCCCGGGCGGGTACACGACCTCGCCGACGCTCAACCGGCTGATGCGCAGATCAATCTCGGACAACAGCGTGCGCATTGTGGCCATTGGCGGCGGCATCGTCCAGGCGTAGCGTGCTCGGTATGGACATCACCGTCGATCAATACCGGCGCTACCGGGAGGACGGCTACCTGATCGTCCGCGGGGTGCTGGACGGCGACGAGGTCGCCGAGCTGCTCGAGCACGTCGACGCCGATCATGCCGACGCCCTGCGCGTGCACATGCTGCACCGGCACGAGGAGATCCACGAGCGCTACTTGCTCCACCCGCGGATCGTCGACATCGTCGCGGGCCTCGTCGGTCCCGACGTCCTCGCGCTCCAGACGATGCTCTTCGTCAAGGGGCCCGGCAGCCCCGGGCAGGGCTATCACCAGGACTCGTACCACATCATCACCCAGCCGGACACGCTGATCGGCGCCTGGGTGGCGCTCGACCGCGCCGACGAGGAGAACGGCTGCGTGCGGGTCACGAGCGGCAGCCAGCACGAGCCGGTCTACCCCGACGCGGACACCAGCCGCGGCCACGGCGGCGACACGATCCTGGCCGACATCCCGTCGGTCAGCGGCGCCGACGATCCCGACGAGAGCCGCAACGGCCTCACGCCGGTCGCCGCCCGCTACGCGGGCCGCGAGCGCCCGGCCGTCCTCGAGCCGGGCGACGCCATGTTCTTCGGCGGCCACGTCCTGCACCGCTCCCACGCCAACCGCAGCGCGACGCGCTCGCGCCGGGCGTTCGTCGCCCACTACTGCAACGCACGCTCGTTCGTGCCGTGGGACGACGAGCCGCTCGAGGACGGGCAGGGAGCGAACGAGCGGCACATCCTCGCTCGCGGCTCGACGCACCTGGGCTACGCCGAGCCTCGTTTCGCGGCGGTCCGGGAAACGTCAACTGCGGCTGGGTAGGGAGAGGGGTCGGCCGCGGGCGTACGCTAAGGGGACAATCGTGTCGTGTGAGACCGTGGTTGGCCGGTTGTACACCGCGGGCGTCCACGAAACGGACACGCAGCTCGATTCAGGTCGGGGTTGTCCCCTTTCTGCCCACCCCGTGCCTCCCTCAATGCGCAGTCAGGATGTCCGCCGCGGTCCAGAGCGCCTCGTCGACGAACAGCTCGGGGACGTTGGGGACGCCGACCGCCACCAGCGCGATGCGCTGAGTGCGCTTGGTCACCGCCGCCCGCGGCAGCGGCTCGCCGAACAGGGTGGCGAGCGGCCCGGCCTCGTCGGCGACGACCAGGCGCTCCTCCTCGCGCACCTCGGGCGCGCCGACCACGCATGCGGCGTCGAACGCCCACACGCCGACGCCGGTCTCCATCACCGCCACCGTCAGCGCGTCGTCCACGATGCCCTGCGACCGCAGGCCTCCCTCGCGCATGCGGCGCAGCGCGACGGCCTCGGCGGGGACCCGGACCACCTCGGGGTCGAGGCCGATGTGGTGGAAGAAGACGCGGTGCAGGTGCGGCACCTCGCGCCGCCGCAGCTCGATCGCCTGCGCGCCGCCCATGCGGTCGGCCATCGCCCGCAGGCGCTCACGCAGCTCCGGGGAGGAGCGGCCGGGGGTGGCGGCGACCTCGGTCCAGGCCAGCCGCAGCCCCGGGTGCTCCGCCGCCACCGCCGGCGCGACGAGCCCGCGCCGGAGGTCGCTCATGAGGCGGCCGGCCGCCCGGCGAGGTCGCTGATGGCCGCCTCGAGAGCCGCGGCGTCCTGGCTCCCGAGCAGCGTCCGCCGCACCTCGCCGCCGCGCTCCGCGAGCGTGACGACCGGGCAGACCGCCACGGCGTACGCGTTGGCGACCGCTCCGTCGCGGTCGTGGCCGACCGGCAGCCGCCACCCGCGCTCGCGCACGCGGCGGCGCAGCGCCTCGCGGTCGCCCCGGATCGCCACCGCGGCGAACTGGACCTGCGGGAATTGCGGCCGCAGCTCGTCGAGCACG
>DASTIC010000322.1:0-4333 GCA_035717845.1 Solirubrobacteraceae bacterium | reverse complement strand
GGCGCGCCGCGGATCGACCCGAAGCCGATCCTCGACGGCTGGAAGCTGCTCGAGTCGACCGCGATCTACCGCGCCAAGGGCAAGAACCCGTTCTTCGGCGCCGCCGCCGCCAACCCGTCGATCGGGCAGCTGATGCTCCTGAGCAAGGAGCAGCTCGTCCGCCGCGTGCTCGCCGACCGCCGGATCGAGGTCTACGGGTGCGGCGAGGGCGACATCCGCTCGGGCCAGATCGACCGCCGGGTGCTGGCCACCATGGTCTACCTCGCGGCCTCCGGCCTCAAGCCGACCATCACGTCGCTCAAGTGCGGCCACAGCTACCTGACCGCGTCCGGGAACGTGTCGGAGCACTCCACCGGCACGGCGATGGACATCGGCGCCATCAACGGGGTCATCATCCGGCCCGGCACCCAGGGTCCGGGCTCGATCACCGACCTCACGATCCAGCGGCTGCTGAAGCTCCAGGGGACGATGAAGCCGCACCAGATCATCTCCCTGATGACGTTCTCCGGGGCCGACAACACGATCGCCATGGGCAACCATGACGACCACATCCACGTCGGCTGGCGCCCGCTGTACGGCGAGAACCGCGCTGCGGCGAAGCAGATCGACGCCGTGCTGAAGCCGGAGCAGTGGATCAAGCTGATCGACCGCCTGGGCGACATCGACAACCCGGTCGTGCGCGCCCAGCCCTCGCGGTTCTCGGTCAAGGTCCGGCGCCGCGCCTCGCGGGCCCATCACGGCGAGTAGCGCCGGCCGCGCCTCGTAGGCTTCCGCGGCGTGCGGCTCGCCGACGCGTCTCCCATCCCGTTCTGGCTCGACCGCTCGGCGCCGGCCGCGGCGCCGTCTCTCGAGGGCGCGATCGAGGCCGACCTGGCAATCGTCGGCGCGGGCTACACGGGATTGTGGGCGGCCGTCCAGGCCAAGCGCGAGCGCCCGCAGCGCGAGGTCGTCCTGCTCGAGGCCGAGACCGCCGGAGCGGGCGCCAGCGGGCGCAACGGCGGCTTCGCCGACGCCTCGCTCACCCACGGGCTGCTCAACGGCGCCTCCCGCTTCCCGGCCGAGCTCGAGGCGCTCGAGGCACTCGGCCGCGAGAACCTGGCGGGACTCCGCGCGGACCTCGAGCGCCACGGGATCGATGCCGCCTGGCAGGAGCCGGGGATGCTGTCGGTCGCCACGCAGCCGCACGAGATCGCCGAGCTCGGCGACGAGGCGGCGCTGCTGCGGCGCTACGGCTGGGACGCGGATGTGCTCGACCGCGACGCCGTCCGCTCGCTCGTGAACTCGCCGACGTACCTCGGCGGCGTGCTCCAGCGCACGGGCGCCGCCCTCGTCGACCCGGGAGCGCTCGCGCTCGGCCTGCGGCGTGTGGCGCTCGAGCTCGGCGTGCGGCTGTTCGAGCGCACACCGGTCGTGAAGGCGGCTCGCGGGGAGCTGACCACGCCCCACGGGCGGATGCGCGCGCCGCGGATCCTGCTCGCCTCCGGCGCCTATCCCCCGCTCGCCCGCCCGATCCGCCGGCTGGTGGCGCCGGTCTACGACTACGTGATCGTGACCGAGCCGCTCAATGATGCGCGGCGGCGCGAGCTGGGCTGGGAGGGCGGCCAGGGCATCTCCGACCGCGGCAACCAGTTCCACTACTACCGCCTGACGCCCGATGGCCGCGTGCTGTTCGGGGGCTACGACGCGATCTACCACTTCCGCAACCGGGTCGACGACACGCAGCTCAACCGCCGCCCGGCCACCTTCTCGCTCCTCGCCGACCATCTGTTGGAGACGTTCCCGGCGCTCGAGGGCGTGGCCGTCACGCACGCCTGGGGCGGCCCGATCGACACGTGCAGCCGCTTCTGCGTCACGTTCGGCCGCGCGCTGGGCGGGAGCGCCGTCTACGCGGTCGGCTACACCGGCCTCGGCGTGGCCGCGAGCCGCTTCGGCGCCCGCACCGCGCTCGACCTGCTCGACGGCGCCGACACCGAGCGCACCCGCCTCCAGCTCGTCCGCCGTCGCCCCCTCCCCTTCCCACCCGAGCCGGCCCGCTGGGCGGTCATCCAGGCCACCCGGGCCGCCCTCGCCAGCGCCGACGCCCACGGAGGCCGCCGCGGCCCCTGGCTCCGGGCGCTTGACCGGTTGGGACTGGGCTTCGACAGCTGACTTGGTTCGTTCGCCGGCGGTCGCGCCGGCGTGCTCTCCATGCGAGGCCCTGCGGAGGGAGGCACAGCATCACCGAGTGCAGCGCGCTACTCGACGTCGCGATCGGAGACTGGTCCCGCCAGATCGCCACCCCATCTCCGAGCAGCGTCGGTGGGGCGGGACCGATCTCAACGATCGCTGCGCCTCCGGCGCTTCCAGGGCGCGCCTCGGACGCCTCCCTCAGCCGCGCGACCCCAAGGCGCTACCGCGACAGCCCAAGAGAGCTGCGTGGCGATGTGCAACAACAGAACGCAGCTGCCACACCCGCGGGGACGCGATAGGGAACGGACCAGGCCATTTCGCTGTCGCAAGCACGCAATTTGCGCAAGCGGCGGACTTCGACCTCCGCTCCGTCCCGAAGTCGGGCTTTGCCGGGATCAGCCTAGGCTTTGCACCACTCCGGTGAGCCGCGCAGCGCTTCCGCCGGTCGTCCTACTCGTCAGCGACCGTTCGCGGGCATACCGAGCGCGCCGATGTGATGCCCCCGCCGCTCGCGGAGAAGAGCGCGCACGTGCTTTCCGCGCAATCCGGGGAGGTGGCGGGCGCGTCGAGATGTTCGCGCGAGCCGGGAGCGCGCATCGGCCAGTCGATGCGGAGAGCTCGATGGTCAGGGCAGCTGCTTGATCACCGTGGCCCTGAATGGCACCGCCAATAGCTCAATCAGCGGTGCATAGGCTCCGGTGGCCGCGCTCTCCTCCATGTGCGCCTCGCGCGCCTCGGCCGACTCCCATTCGGCGATCTCAATGAGCATGTCGGGGTTGTCCAGCACCTCGTAGCGCGAGCTGCCCAGGAACCCCTGCTGGCTCGACCCCTGGTTCGCCACCATGCCGTCGAGCAGGCCGCTGAGCTCAGCGCGCCTGCCTGGTTTTGCCTGCAGTTCGACGATCACCTTGATCGCCACGACATTCCCTCCTCTCGACGCATTCGACGCCGCGCAGATCGGTTCGCTGTTGCTCGAAACCCCCAGTCAGGCGGCAGGGCGCGCAGCCGTGCCGCCGCCGTCCGCTATCCCTCGCTGAGGATCAACAGCGTTTCGGGGCGAACGCCGTCGTACTTCATCGCCTCCGCTGCCGCCTCGGACTGCATTAACTCCTGGAAGGCGGCCATGTCGGGGATCTCGACGATCAGTCCGACTCGGTTCGAGCCCTCCGGGTCGTGGAACGTGCGTGCCGTGATGCCCAACGGCCCGAAGATCTCCTCGCGCTTCGGCGAGCTGAGCCAGTGCTGAACGTCGTCGACCTCGTGGAATGCAAGGTATGTGGCCAACAGTCCCTTCCTTTCGTACCGAAGAGCCAGCCCGAAATGTCCGTCCGAGCGACCGTAACCCACGTGCTGTTCAGCACACAAGCTCGCGCCCCCGCGTGCCAACAAGCGGCCGCTGTCGAGAACGACGAGACGCAGGCGCGGCACTCGGCTCGGCGCCCGCCACGCCGCGGAGGGCTTCGTCGTCGGGTGGTATGCCGGCCTGCCTTGCGCGCGGTTACAACGATCGCTTACAGTCGAGGACACGCGCGACTGACGTAAGTCGAGATGGCGCTGGTGCTCGGGGATCGCGTCACAGCCACCGAGCGGGCGATGGTCAGTACCGTCCGGGGCCGCCTCCGGCCGCACCCGTGGAGGTTCAGCTGAGCTGCTCGGCCAGTCCGACGATGATGCCCGCGGGGCCGCGCAGGAAGCAGAGCCGGTAGCTGTCCTCGTACTGCGCGATCTCGCCGACGAGTTCGGCACCGTGGCTTCGCAGGCGGGCAACGACGTCGTCGAGGTCGTCGACGGCGAACATGATGCGGCGTATGCCCAGCGCGTTCGCCGGCGCGTCTTCCGGCTCGGCTCTGACCGCCGGGGGCGTGTGGAACCTCGTCAGCTCGACCCGGCCGTGGCCGTCCGGGGTCCGCATCATGGTGATGTCGGCACGGACGCCGTCGAGCCCGACGGTGCTGTCCGCCCAAGGCCCCTCGACCTGCGTCTCGCCTTCCAGCTCCATGCCGAGCTCCGCGAAGAACGCCTTCGCAGCCTCGAGGTCGTCGACAACGATGAGAACGTTGTCCATCCGCTGAAGCGTCATATCGTCGTCTCCTGGTGTCGCGGGCCGCGCCTGTCGTGGCCCTCACCTGGTGAGCGGAGCCGGCCAGAGCTTCTCGACATGGAA
>DASTIC010000321.1:0-6783 GCA_035717845.1 Solirubrobacteraceae bacterium | reverse complement strand
GCCGAGCGCGGTGTCATGACCTCGCGCGCGCGACGGTCGCCGAACAGCAGCGCCGCCTCCGACAGCCGCTGCTCGTCGCTCTCGATGAGCCCGCTCTCGCGGCTCTCGCGGAGCAGTTCGCGCAGCTCATCCTCGCTGTGCGGTGCGTGGCCGGCCTCAGAGGCGGGCGGGATGCCGACTGGCTTGAGGACGAGGTTGCCGAGGCCGTTGAAGCCGTCCACGAACGGCTTGGTGGCCAAGTAAAACGCCCGCATGGGCGGCGCGAGCATCAGCGCGAGTGGCCCGGTTCGTGCGATCGCTGCGCTCTTCGGCGCGAGCTCTCCGAGGACCACGTGCAGGACGGTGATGATCAGGAACGCGATCGCCGATGCCAGGCCGAAGCCGACGATACGGGCGGTGTCGCCGAACACGGGCTCGACGAGGTCGTGGAACGCAGGCTCCCCTACGGCGCCGAGGCCTAGGGACGCGAACGTGATCCCAAGCTGGCACGCCGACAGATACGCGTCGATGTGGTCGACGGCGTGCTGTGCCGACCTCGCGCCGGGTTACCTTGCCGCCGGAAGTCGGCCACCTGCGTCGGCCGTAAGCGCGCGATGGCGAACTCTGAAGCGACGAAGAATCCGTTGGCCGCGACGAGTGCCATCGCGAACAGGAGCTCAGCGGCCATCGCCGCTCACCTCGCCCGCTCGCTCGCGACGAAGGCGAACGGCTCCGGGGTGGGACTTCGACTGGGCGAGCCGCCCGACTCCCCGTCAGCGCACGCTGACGCGTCGTTCATCGACACGTCCTCACGGTGTCCCCCCGGCGCCGTGACGACTTGAAGCGCGGCCCTCCTCAGCAGTCCAAGGCCGGTCGACCACGCCTCACCTCGGTCGTATCTCGGCCCCGCGCTGCGGCCGCGTTGCGCTTGGAATGACGGGTGGCTCGCTGCCGTCGCCGGCTTCGACCGCATGGGGTTCGTTCGACGCCCGCAATTCGTCGGCGCTCGAGGCGGGCGAGGCTTTCGCACCCTGCAAGAACGGCCGGATGACGTCGAGCGGCAGCGGGAAGATGATGGTGGAGTTCTGGTTGACCCCGACCTCGGTCAGGGTCTGCAAGTAGCGCAGCTGGAGGGCGGCGGGGTTGGGCGCGATCACCTCTGCGGCGTCGTGCAGGCGCTGGGAGGCCTGGAACTCGCCTTCGGCGTGGATCACCTTGGCGCGGCGCTCGCGCTCGGCTTCTGCCTGGCGAGCCATCGCGCGCTGCATCGCGCTCGGGATCTCGACGTCCTTGATCTCGACGGCGGTGACCTTCACGCCCCACGGATCGGTCTGCTCGTCGATGATCTGCTGGAGCGCGTCGTTGAGGCGCTCACGTTCGCCGAGCAGCATGTCGAGGTCGGCCTTGCCCAGGACCGAGCGCAGCGTGGTCTGGGCCATCTGAGACGTGGCGGTGAGGAAGCGCTCGACCTTGACGACGGCGCTGGGGGCGTCGACGACTCGGAAGTAGGTGACGGCGTTGACCTTCGCCGGGACGTTGTCGCGCGTGATGAGGTCCTGCGGCGGGATGTCGAGCACGATCGTCCGCAGATCGACGCGCACCATGCGGTCGACGACCGGGATGAGCAGGATCAGGCCGGGACCTTTCTGATCGATGAGCCGGCCGAGCCGGAACACCACCCCGCGCTCGTACTCGCGCAGGATCCGGATCGAGGCACTCGCAAGCGCGGCCCCGAGAGCAAGAACGACCACGAGAACAACGAGCAGGACAGTCACGGCTCAACCTCCCAGACCTCGGCTCGGCGCACCGACAACGTCAGTCCGTCGACCCGGTCGATGACCACGGCATCGCCTTCCCCGGGCGGCGGCTCGTCGGCCTCGGCCCATGACCGCCGGGCCCGCCACAGCTCGCCGTCGACGGCGACCTGGCCGAGCGGATCGAGTGATCGGCGGACCACGCCGACGTGGCCGACGAGTCCCTCCGCGCCGCAGTCGACCCGTCGTCGGCTGGCGATCCAGGCCTTGCGCCCGGCCACCATCACC
Source organism: Solirubrobacteraceae bacterium (assembly GCA_035717845.1). GTDB lineage: Bacteria > Actinomycetota > Thermoleophilia > Solirubrobacterales > Solirubrobacteraceae > DASSUW01. The sequence continues at coordinate 4,762 of DASTIC010000321.1, read as the reverse complement.
AGCCCGGACGCCACCGCCGCGAACGACGCCCCGACCAGAACCGCGAGCACCAGGGCCGCGAGCGATTCGACGACCGCAAGCGCAATCCCGGCGCTCAGCACGCCGACGCCGAGCATCGCAAGCAGGCCGTGGCGCCGGAGGTGCACCGCTGCGAGCAGGAGCCCCGCGCCGAGCACCAGCGCCGCGAAGATCACAGCGGCCATCGGCGCGTCACTCTTCGGGCGCGCGATGACGTTCAGACCGCTCGGCGGGGGGACGCCGGCACATGCCTTGAATCTGGCGATTCTCGTGCCGCGTGTCTCTGGGGAGCGTTCCCCATTTTCGCCGTCAGGCCGAGGCGGCTCCGGCGGGGGGGACCGGAACCTTGAGCCGTGTCAGCATCCCCGCAACGCGGCGATCGAGCTCCGCTCGCTCGAGACGCATGGTGGCGGCGATGTCGGTCGGTCGCGTGCGGTTGACGAGCAGGCCCAGCAGCGGCAGGTCTTCGGGGTCGAGTGCCTGTGCGGCGGCTTCGAGCAGGGGTTCGGAGACGGGCGGCAGCGCCTTGTCGCCTCTCGCGGTTTGCCGGATCGCGTCGAAGAGCTCTCGGGTCTGGCCGCCCTTGTGAACGATGGCGTCGGCGCCGGCGACGATGGCGGGCACCGTCATGGACGGATCTGCGAAGGCCGAGTACAGGACGACGGCGGGTGCCGGAACGTCGGATTTGAGTCGCCGGCAGAGGGTGAGGCCGTCCGTGTCGGGTAGCCGGTAGTCGAGGAGGACGACGTCGGGGCGGGTTCGGTACATGAGCACGGCGGCTTCGCCGGCGTTGGCGGCGCTGCCGACCGGTTCGAGCCCGGGCTCTGAGAGCAGCGCGGTGCGCAGTCCGAGTCTGACCGCGTGATGGTCGTCGATGATGGCGACGGTGATCACGAGAGACGCCGCGTCTGCGATGGGAGGTCCAGCGCCGGATCGGGGTCGCGGGGGCAGATGAGCACGGGTCGGTCGGCGTGGCGGATCACGTATCGGGCCGCGGAGCCGAGCAACGCCGAGACGGAGGGTCGGTGTCGCGTCGCCGTGAGCGCGATCATGGCGGCGTGGTGGTCGCGGCCGGCAGCGCAGAGGAGCTGACCGGGCGGTCCCTCGAGGACGCGCGGACAGGCGGCGCCGGGTGCCGACCGTCCCGCCCGCCGGGCGACCTCGCTGAGCAGCTCGCGTGCGTTCGCGCGGTCCTGTGGCGTGGCCTCCGCGAACGTACGGGGCGGCACGGGGAGCGGGCCGACGGTTGTCGGCTGAGTCGGCTCCCACACGTGAACGAGCACGAGCTGCAGGTCGAGGGCGTCGGCGAGAGCCCCGGCTGCTGCGACGCACGACGCATCTGAGGCGTCCCTTACGCCACAGACGATGCTCCGTACCGCACTGAGGTCCGCGGTGCTGCAGCGCTGCGCGACGACGACGACGGGGATGCGAAGACGTTGCGCGAGCAGGGATGGATCTCCGCCGGGCATCCGGGCCGAGCGGCGCCGCTGAGGTGTTCCGACGATCGCAAGAGCGGCGTGCCTGGCCTGTCGCTCGAGTGCCTCGTCCTCCGTCCGGCTGACGGCGACGTCGTCCAGGCGCGCTGCCAGCGCCCGGGCCACGAGCGTCGCGGCCGCATCGGCGAGCGGTTCGTACGTGCGCGCGACCAGGATGTCGCGAAACGGGAACCCGTCCCCCCTCGCGTGGCGCAGGGCCCCTGCATCAGGGTCGTCCGTGGCCCAGCTGCTGATCCGGATGCCGGACTCCATCGGTCGACGGGATGGTGCCCGGGAGGGCGGCGCGGATCCATGGGGAGCGCTCCCCAAGTCTTCAGGGATCGATGAGACCGTGTCGGATGGCGTAGCGGGTGAGCTGCACGCGATCGCGCATACCCAGCTTGGCGAGCACATTCTCGCGGTGGCGTTCGACCGTGCGGCGGCTGATGTGCAGCAGCCGCGCGATCTCCTCGCTGGTGTACGACTCGGCGACGAGCTTGACGATCTCCTGTTCGCGGCTCGTGAGGTCACTCGCCGGTGCGCGGGTTGGATCTTCGAGCCACGCCTCGAGCAGCGCGCGCACCGTCGGGGGATAGAGGAACGTCTCGCCGCGGAGCGCGGCGCGGCAGGCCTCGACCAGATCGCGATCGGCACCGCTCTTGAGGACGTAACCGCACGCGCCCGCCTTGAGGGCCTGTAGACAGTAGAGCTCGCCGTCGTGCATCGAGAGCATGAGCAGCCGCAGCCCGGGCCGCTGGCGTGAGAGCTCTGATGCCGCTTGCAGGCCGGTGCGCCGTGGCATCGCGACGTCGAGCACCGCGAGGTCGACCTGCGCCCGGAGCGCGCGCTCGACGGCCTCGACGCCGTCGGCGGCCTCCGCCACGACCTCGAGATCCGGCGCTGCGTCCAGCACCATGCGCAGGCCTTGGCGGACGAGCGCGTGGTCGTCGGCCAGCAGAATCCTTGCTCGCAGGGGGACGCTCACGCGACTGGCACCCGCAGCCGTACGTCGGTTCCGGTTCCCGGCGACCCCGAGATGTCCAGGCTGCCGCCGACGAGCAGCGCACGTTCGCGCATTCCCGCCACGCCCGTCGGGCTGCGCAGGTGCCGGGCGTCGAAGCCGCGCCCGTCGTCACGCACCGTGAGGACCACGGCGCCGTCGCGCCGCTCGAGCGCGAGCTCGACGCTGTTAGCCTCGGCGTGACGGACGACGTTCGTCATCGCCTCCTGCGCGACGCGGTAGATCGCCAGCTCCGTCTCGCGATCGAGCGCCGGCAGATCCGGTGTAATACGGTGCCGCGCCCGCAGGCCGGATCGCTCGCCGAACCCGGCGGTCAGGGCAACCAGCGACGCCCGCAGACCGAACTCGTCAAGCGCCGGCGGGCGCAAGCCCTGCGCGATCTCCCGCACGCTCTGCACGCCTTCTCGCACAGCGTCCTGAATGTCGGACACCGCGGCCCGCCTCGGCGGCGTGAGGACGCCGGCCAGGCCATCGAGCTGCAGCACGACGCCGGTGAGGATCTGACCGACCTCGTCGTGCAGCTCGCGCGAGACCCGCGCGCGCTCGGCCTCCTGCGCCCTGAGCGCCCGACGGCCGCTATCGGCCCGCTCACGCTCGAGTCGATCGAGCATCGCATTGAAGGCCATGCCCAACCGTGCGATCTCGTCGTCGGGCCCGGCAACCCTGATCCGCCGCCCGGGCTCGAACGGGTCGATGCGCTCCATGATCCGCTCGAGCCGTTCGAGCGGCCCGAACACCCGCCGCAGCAGCAGGAGATTCACGGCGATCACGAGGCCGGTGCCCGCCGCCAGCACGATCCACTCCTGCGCGGTCACCGTCGCCGAGACCGTCGCCGGCGACAGCGCGAGCAGCAACGCCGCCATCACCAGCACCGCCGCGTTGACCGCCACCGTGCGACGGAACAGCGACATCTCGATCACCTCACCCCACGCAACGCCGCAGCGCGCCACGAGTCGGCGCTACGGCGGCGAGAATGTGGGGTCAGGGAGAGCACGGTCGCCTCGATTCGCCGACCAGACTTCCCGGCACGCCAGTCCTCACATGGTACCCACACTGCTCGTGCCTCGGCGAACATGGGGAGCGCTACCCATGGTCTCGGCGGGCGCCGGGGCGCATCCTTGGTTGCGCGATCAGAGCGCCGCCCATCCTGGCTCACCACCGTTGAGCGGCAACTCCCTGTTCGCCCTGGCACGAGATCGGCCGGAGGGCGGCCGACTCAGGCGGCGCGGCGCCCGCAGCGGCCTCCCCGACAGCGGGCCCGCGCCGCCACCACCCCGAGGTGGGGAGCGGTCCCCATGGAGAAGCGCTTGCGGAAGCGGCACGCTGGTATCGCCCCCTTCAAAGGAGCCGTCATGGGAATTCTCGGTTGGATAATCCTCGGCCTCGTCGCCGGCGCCATCGCCAAGGCGCTGCACAAGGGCGACGAGCCCGGCGGAGTGCTCGGCACGCTGGTCGTCGGCATCGCCGGCGCCCTCGTCGGCGGGCTCATCGCCTCAGCGGTCGGCATCGGAGGCATCAGCAGCTTCTTCAGCCTCGGGACATGGCTGATCGCCATCGGAGGCGCACTGCTGCTGCTCGTCATCTACAGCACGCTCTCGGCCGGGACCCGCTCGACGACCACGACCGGGTGAAGGCAAAATGACCGCTTTTCCGCCGGATGACCGCGAGCATGGCGCCTCGCGACGGCCCGACGACCAGGCCGGATACCACCGGGTCGAGCCCGCAGCGCCCACGCCGATGCGCGAACGGAGCCGCCATGCCGGGACCGTGACCCTCGCGGTCCTCGTCCTCGCCGTCCTCGCCGCCGTCCTGATCGTGCTGCTCTGACCGCAGCACCCGCTCGCCCGTCCGCCCGTACCCCGGAGCGGGCGGGCGCCGCGACCGTGTCCATCAAGTAACCGCCATGTTGCGCAGCTACCTGCCTGCTCTCGTCTTCGTCGGGCTTGGACTCACCCTAGGCCTGCTGTTCACGTTCGTCAACGCCTGGCTCGGCGCCCGCCAGCCGCGCAGGGACGTCGAGCCGTACGAGTGCGGCCTGCCGTCAGCGGTGCGGGAGAACTTCCGCTTCGGGATCAGCTTCTACCCATCGGGATCCTCTTCATCATCTTCGACCTGGAGGTCATCTTGCTGGTGCCGGTCGTCCTCCAAGTCGAGGCCTACGGGGTTCACGCGTTGGGGGCGGTTGGCGTGTTCATCCTGTTCCTCGGCGTCGCCTTCGTGTACGAGTGGCGCCGCGGATCGCTGGACT
>DASTIC010000320.1:0-5757 GCA_035717845.1 Solirubrobacteraceae bacterium | reverse complement strand
AGTGATCTGCGCGCGGGAGCACAGCCAGCGTTGCATCGGGCAGCGCGGCCGCAATCTCCTCGCCCGGCGCCACGCCGAACGCGTCGAGCTCGCCGACGAGGACGAGTGTCGGCGACGTCACCGATGCGAGTGCGGCGCGCTGATCCATTCCAGCCGCAATCCTTGAGTTGAAATGTCGCAGTGCGTCGGCGTTGTTGCCGGCGCGCCGTAGCGCCCCGAGGATTCCGCTCGCATCGATCCCGACGGGTACGGACACGCGACACTCGCGCGCGTGTAACGCCGAGAGCTCGGCATCGCTTGCAAACTCGCCGGCATCGTGGGCGGCGACTGCAGCGACCGAGTCGTAGTAGTAGGGCTCACCCTTGTGCGAGGCGATGCGCGCCGCACGCATCTCGCGGATCGCCGGCGTGAAACGCGCTGCGCTGCTGGCGATGATCAACCGTCCGACCCGGTCGGGGTGCGTGCTCGCCCACGTCATCGCAACGAACCCGCCGTGGGAGTGGCCGAGCAGGTCCAGGCGCTCCAAGCCGAGATGGGCGCGTAGCGCGTCGATGTCGTCCGCGTAGTCCTCGAGGTCGTAGCCTGACGGATCGGCTGGCCGGTCGGAGCCGCCGGTGCCGCGCGGGTCGAGCAGCAGGAGCGTTCGCGCGGTCGCCAGCTCAGGCAACTCGCCGAAGTACTCGGACGAGCATCCCGGCCCGCCAGGATGGAGCACGAGCGGTGGCCCCGAACCGCGCGCGCGCCACGCGAGCGTGCGGCCATCAGCGGTGGTCAGCGACGGCACTGACGCGACCCTAACTCGGCTGGGATGGCTCGCGGGTGGCGCCCTTGGACCGCGCGCGAATCGCGGCCCAACCCGTCGCCCGCGATTCGTGCGCGCGCTCAAGGTGCAGCCGCCACGGGCCCCCAACGAGAAGCCGCCGGACAACCGCGGCGCTGACCAGGTGGAGGGTCGGAGGAGTCAGTGTCCTCGTCGACCGCCCCCGGCACGCTCGGGTCTGACTGCTTCTGCGACATGACCCACCACGATCTCATCGACCCAGTTGCTTAAGTCAGCGGCCGTCGGGCAGGCTCAGTCGCGTCACAGGCGCGAGGCACGCGGGCTGCGACGTAACTTCGGCGCGTCCTCCTCACTTCAACATCTCTCGGAAGGAGACGCCATGAAGAACGGAACCAACGTCCCCACCGTCGTGCTCGTGCACGGCGGCTTCGCGGATGCGTCTTTCTGGACGCCCGTCATCCAGGAGCTCCAGGCCCGTGGCCTGCCGGTGCTCGCGCCGCCGAACCCGCTGCGTGGGCTCGCCGGCGACTCCGAGTACATCGCGAGCTTCGTGAACCAGATCGAGGGGCCTGTGCTCCTGGTCGGGCACTCCTACGGCGGCGCGGTGATCACGGTCGCGGGCGCAGCGGCCGACAACGTGATCGGCCTGGTGTACGTCGCCGCGTTCATCCTCGACGAGGGTGAGTCCTTCGCCGAGGTCTTCGCCGGCTTCCCGGACACCCCGTTGCTGGAGGCGGTGCGCCCGGGGACCTACCCGCTGCCGGACGGCGGGACGGCGGTCGAGCTGTCGATCGCGCCCGAGCTCTACCGGTCGGCGTTCGCGGCCGACCTGCCGAGCGGCGTCACCGAGGTGCTGGCGGTCATGCAGCGTCCGTTCGCCGCGATCTTCGAGGACCGGGCGCAGGCGGCGGCGTGGAAGACGCTGCCCTCGTGGGCCGTGGTCGCCACCGCCGACAACGCGATCCATCCGGACGCCGAGCGCCACATGGCGCACCGTGCCGGCGCTGAGACGATCGAGGTCGAGGCGTCGCATTCGATCGCGCTGTCACAGCCCAAGGCCGTCGTGGAGCTCATCCAGACCGCGGTCGACGCCACGTCGACCTCCGCAGCCGAGGCCGTCTCGATCGCACGGTAACTCGGGTGCGAGCGTGTGGCGGGCGAGCGTCCGCCACACGCTCGCGCGCTTACCGCGGCTCGCCTCCCGTCTCGAGCAACGCTTCCGAGAGCTGCGAGCGAGCGGTGATTCCGAGCTTCGGGAAGACGCGGTAGAGATGCGAGCCGATCGTTCGGTGCGAGAGGTACAGGTGCTGGCCGATCTCGCGATTGGTCAGCCCGCGTGCCGCCATCGTCGCGATCTGGAGCTCCTGCGGAGTCAGGTGGTCGCGGGCGAATACCGCGCGCCGGCGGCTCGCCTCGCCGGTGGCGCGGAGCTCCTCTCGCGCCCGCTGCCCCCAGTGTGTCGCGCCGAGAGCGTCGAACCCGTCACGGGCCGCTCTGAGGGGACTTCGGGCGTCGGCATTGCGCCGCCGTCGCCTCAGCCACGTGCCGTACGCGAGGAGCAGGCGTGAGCGGGCGAGCGGCCACGCCGACAGGTCCGCGGCAAGCGCCGCGTCGAACAGCGGCCCGGCGGAGTCGCCATCGGCGAGTACGGCCCGCGCGTAGCGGAGGTTGAGCTGGAGCATCGGCGAAGGCAACTGCGTCGCGCGCAGCTCGATGCCGTCCAGCAGCGGGCGCACCGCATCGGCACGCCCAGTGAGGACGGCGGCATCGACGAGGTCGGACAGCGCCCAGGTCGACATGCTCGGGTGATACATCGGGTCGGTGGCGTCGAATATCCGGAGCAGCTGATCGAAGGCCTGTTCGGCTCGGCCCGCGAGCAGGGCCGCAACGCCGCGAGTCTGCTGCGTGGCCACGAGGATGAACCGGACGCCGGCCAGGAGCGGAACGCCTTGCGTCTCGGCCGCGATCCGCTCGGCCGACTCGCTGTCCCCGCGCAACGCCGAGAGCATGGCCTTGCCAACCGTCGCGGTGATCGCCCACAACTGCTCGCCAGTCTCGGCCGCGAGCCGGCTCGACTCCTCCAGATCCGCCAGAACCTGATCCCAGCCGCCGACCCACATCTGACCCCAGGAACGGGTGGCGAGGGTCCGGGCCAGGAGCCCGAGCCGACCCTCCGCGCGATACGCCGCAGCGGCCGTGGCGAGGCACGAGCTCGACGTCGGAAAGTCTCCGAGCACCAGCGCCGCGCTGCCCAGGAAGCGCATCTCTGTCGCGTCCATGCGGTCCGGGGCCCGGTCCGCGAGTCGTCGCAGCACCTCGGCGCCGTGCGAGACGGGCTGGGAGTACGCGAGGATCGCGAGCCGGCGCGGATCGTCCGGAGCGATCCCGGTCCGATCGAGCGCGGCGACGATCGGATCCCCGGTCGCGTCCGACGCGCCACCCCAGAAGCAACGGGACGCCGCCCGCCACAACACGTCGACGGCCACGTCGCGCCCGCCGGCCTCGAGCGCCTGGTCCGCTGCCTCGATCAGCGATCGAAGGCGCCCGGCGTCCAGGAGATCACCGAGAGCGACGATCTCCCCGACGGCAACGAGGCGAGCCCGCTCGGTCGGACCCATCGCGGCAGGGTCGGCCAAGCCCACGAGATCCGCGACGACGCCCCGCTGGCCGAGCTCACCAGCCAGTTCAGCCGCCCGGAGAAGCACTGCACCACGCCGCGCCGGGTCTGCCGTGAGCTCCGCCGCGCGCCGCAGCGCCCCGACGGCCATGGCGGGCGCCCCGCGCTGAAGCGCGCGCTCCGCGGACCGCTCGACCTCACGTGAGAGCGACTCGTCGACCCCCACTGCCGCCGACGCTCGGTGCCAGACCTGACGGTCGGGCAGGTGGTCCAGTGCGTCGGCGAGCGCATCATGGACCCTCACGCGATCGGCGAACGACGCCGCCTGATGGATCGCCGAGGTCATCAGCGGGTGCCGGAAGACCACGTGCCCGGCCGCGTCGACGTCCACCAGCCCCGCCTCGGCCGCGGGGTCGACGGTCTCGACGGACAGCGGGCGGCCCACGACGGTGCCGGCCGCGGCCAACAGCTCCTGAAGCACACACGCCGGGTCGATTGCTGCCGCGAGCAGCAGCGCACGCGTGTCTGCCGGCAGATCCTCCACGCGGGCCGCGAACGTTCGCTCCAGGCGAGCCGTCAGCGGGAGCATGTCCGGCAGCGGCCCCGCGCCATCGTCGATCGATCGCATCGCCGCGGGAAGCTCCACGAGCGCCCAGCGGGTTGCCGGCCGCCTCCCGAAGCACCCGTTCTCGTGTGCTCGCCGAGAGGTCCGGTGCGTGCTGCCGCAGCAGTGCTTCCGAAGCCGCGCGGTCCAGCGGCGCGACGAGCAGCGCGTCGAGTCCCGCGCCGACGATCGCCTCTCCGCGAACGGCGAACAGCGCCACGATCGGGTCGGCGCCCAGCCGCCGCGCCACGAACGTGAGCACGTCGACCGTGGGCGCGTCGAGCAACTGGGCGTCGTCTGCGATGAGCACCAGCGGCCCGTCCGAGGCGGCGTCCGTGAGGAGCTCGAGGGCCGCGAGCGCGATGCGAAACGGATCGGCGTTTCCCGCGTCCTCTAGCCCGAACGCCGCGAGCAGGCTGCTCCGCTGCACGCGACCGAGCTCGTCGAGCCTTGGCAGGAGCGGCGAAAGCAACTGGTGCAGACCGGCGAACGGCAGGTGCGCCTCAGACTGCACCCCGCGCGTCGAGAGCACCGTCATCGCCTGCTCTCGCGCCCGGTCGACGACCGCCCCGAGCAGCGTCGACTTGCCGATGCCCGCGTCACCGCGAACGATGCTCGCGCTACCCATGCCCTTTGTGGCGCGGTCGAGCATGTCGAACAGGAACGCCAGCTCGACATCGCGGCCGTGCAGCCAAGGTTGCTCGAATCTCGGCGGGAGCCGGGCTCGCGCTTCGCCAGCGGGACGCGGGGGCCATCCCGGCGTCGACGGCGTCTGCATCTTCGCGCGACCGTACCACGGGATTCGTCGCCGGATACAACGCGCTATGCCGTTCCGTCAGGGGTACAGCGCAACGATATGGGCAAGATGCGAGAGCGGATGCTGCGCGGCGAGCTCTACATCGCCGACGATCCCGAGAACGATGCTGAGTTCGGACGCGTGCAGGAGCTCCTCGCCCGGTTCAACGGGTCTGCGCCGGGGCGATGGGACGGGCGCGACGCGCTGCTCCGCCAGATGCTGCGACACGTCGGCGAGGGCGTCGTCGTGCGTCCGCCCTTCTATTGCGAGTACGGGGCGATCAGCATCGGCGACCGCACGTTCGTCAACGTCGATGGATCGTGCTCGACGTCGCGCCGGTCGCCATCGGCGCCGCGTGCCAGATCGCCACGCGCGTCCAGCTCCTCACCGCGACGCACCCGATCGACCCTGGTCCGCGCCGGACCGGCTGGGAGTACGCGGAGCCGATCACGATCGCCGACAATGTCTGGCTCGGCGGCGGGGTCATCGTCTGCCCCGGCGTGACCATCGGGCAGGACACCGTCGTGGGGGCGGGCGCGGTGGTCACGAAGGACCTCCCGGCCGGCGTCGTCGCCGCCGGGGTCCCCGCGCGCGTCCGGCGCGAGATCGGCGAGCAGGACCGCGTCGAAGTGCCGGCGATTTGAGGAGCGGCTGGGCTGCCTCGCGGGGCCGGTGCAAGGCGCCGCGCCGGCGCGACGAGCTCCGCTAGCCACCCGCTCCCGATGCGGATACTGTCGGCCGGTGTACAGGCGTGCGATCGGTCTCGCTCTCGTCCTCGCGGTCGCGAGCCCGGGCGTCGCCGCGGCCGGCTCGCTCACCGCACGGTCCCAGCGGACCGGCGAGGCCGAGATCGCGGGCGTCGGGTGCGGCGCCGCCGCGTCGCTCGTGCTGGCGCTGCCGGCGTCGGCCACCGAGGTGCAGGTGCGGGAGCCGAAGGTGGGCGACACGACGCCCGATTC
>DASTIC010000319.1:0-3971 GCA_035717845.1 Solirubrobacteraceae bacterium | reverse complement strand
ACGACGAAGTCGCGGGCGCCGAGCTTGATCGACTCGAGCACCTTGGACTCCTGGCCCAGCGCGGAGCACATGATCACGCGCGCGTTGGGATCGAGCTCGATGATCTCCTTCAGCGCCGTCAGGCCGTCCTTCTCGGGCATCGTGATGTCCAGGGTCGTGAGCTCGGGCTTGAGCTCCTGGAAGCGGGTGACCGCCTCCGCGCCGTTGCCGGCCTCTCCGACGACCTCATGGCCGCCCTTCGTCAGCGCGTCGCTGACCATCTTCCGCATGAACGCGGCATCGTCGACTACCAGGATTCGGGCCACCGGGCCACCTCCATTCCGGATTCAGGGTTGTCACTCGGGTCGAGCACGTGCTCGATGCGCACGGCCCAGTCGGTTCCATCCACGACGACCAGGCGGCCGGTGGCGAAGTGCGTGCCGTTGACGTAGAGATCGATCGCGTCGTCGGCGAGTTTGTCGAGCTCCACCACCGCGCCGGTCGGCAGGCCGACGATCTGCGCGGAGGGGAGACGCGTGCGCCCGAGCTCGGCCCAGACGCGCACGGGGATGCCGGACAGCGACGGTGTGGCCGTCGTGGAGCCGGTGACGGCGCTCTCGCCCTCGAGCGGGGCGCCGGGGACCTCGGTGCTGATCTCGTCGAGCGCGCTCGACATGCGCACGACGAAGGCGTTCGGCACCAGCTGGACGAGCCGCGCGGGCTCGCCGCAGATCGACATCGCCACACGCACCGCGTGCGGCGTCTGCGAGTAGTTGTCGCCGATCGTGTCGGCGGCGGTGAAGGTCTTGGTGTCGGGCGTGCCGATCTCGACCTCGGTGCCGAGCACGACCGACGTCGCCGCGGCGGCCGAGGCCATCATCTGGTTCATCGCCTCAGAGACCGCGGAGAGCTCGAGCTCGGATAGCTCGGGGGCGTCCGGGTCCTCGGGCTGCTCCATGCCCATCATCGACGCCGCCAGCAGGCGCGCGCCGTCCAGCGTGATCAGGAAGACGTTGCCGCCCGTGACGCCGTCGACGTAGGAGACGTCCATGGCCACGCAGGGGACGGGCACGCCGGCGAACGCCGCCTTGGGGTCGTCGAGGACCGTGACCTCGCCGATGTTGACCTTGCCCGGGGCGAACATCTCGAGCACGCCGAGGCAGGCCTCCGCGGTCGACTGGCCGAGCCGGCCGAGGGCGTCGGAGGCGGCCATCAGCGACCGTCCACGTGGCCGGTGACCTGCACGGCGCGGCGGCTGCCGGCGCGTCCGGGCTGCCCGGTGTGCACCGGGACCTTGTCGGCGAAGATCGTGACGCCGCCCGAGGCGGGCGCGTTGAGCCGCAGCAGGTCGCCCTCCTTGAGGGCCAGCACGGCCTCGATCGGCATCGACACCGCGGCCACCTCGGCGCGGACCATCATCTCGACGTCGCCGACGGCACGGCGGACCGACTCCTCATCGTCCTCGGAGCGGTCGCCCTTGCCGTCCTCGCGCGCGGCGAACTGGCCCGCGACGGGCGCGATCGCCGACCACGGGATCAGCAGCGCGATCGTCGCCGAGATCCCGCTCAGGCGCGCCTCCATCATGAACGACAGCGTCGGCTCGGACACCGAGACCATCTGGGCGGTCTCCATGTGCTGGTCGACCGTCTCGAGCGTCAGCGACAGCCCGGCGACGTCGGTCCAGATCAGCGTCAGCTGCGCGAGCAGCCGCTCGAGGAAGTGCCGGCCGAGCGCCTGGTCGATGTCGGTCATCCGGCGTTCCTTGACGCCGCCGTCGATCGACCCGCCCAGCAGCAGCTCGATCGCGCCCAGCAGCAGCGTGCTCTCGGTCGAGAGCAGCATCCGCGTGCCGATCGGCTCCACGTTGAAGATCGCGGCGGTCGAGTTCGAGGGCACGGCGCTGTGGGCGTTGGCCCAAGTCAGCTGGGTGCTGGTCAGGACCTCGATCTCCAAGGGGACGCGCAGCTCCGCGCTCAGGCGCGTGGCCGCGGTGCGCGAGAACGCGTCGAGCGTCCGGTGCAGGCGCCGCGTCTGCTCGGCCGTGAACTTGGTCGGCCGCGTGAAGTCGACCGCGCGCATGCGGCGGCGCCGCTGCGGAGCGGGCTTGTCTTCGGGCAGCCGGCCTTCGCGGGCCGCATCGACGAGCGCCGCGATCGCGTCGGGGGAGAGGACGGGGCCACCGCTACTGGACACGGGACCACCCCCGGTATGCCCGGTCTAGGCGATCGGTGCCTCGACGGCCGTTGGCCGGGCTCCTCATGCCGCCGCCTCCGCGGGCATCGCGGGCACGAGGTCGTGCTCGACGCCGCCGGCCTCGCGCACGGTGATCCGGCGCGTGGCGACGTGGACGCGGATCGTCCGGCCACGGGTGCCGCCGGTCTCGGACGCGATCACGCGGATGCGTGCGGCCTCGAGCTCGTCGCGCACGGCGGCCTCGTTGCGCTGCCCGACTTCCAGAGAGGCTGAAGACACGGTGAACATCGAAGCACCCCCGACCAGCACGGCGTCCAGGTCCGGACGTCGCGCCCCGGCGGCCACGACGCGGTCGATCAGCTCGGGGACAGCGTGATCGGCGAACTTGAACGTGCCCGGCTCGGCGTTGCCGCCGCTGTCGGGCAGCACGACGTGCGCCAGCCCGGCGACGCCGAGCCGGCGGTCCACCAGCGCCAGGCCGATGCACGAGCCCAGGCCGAGGGACACGAGGACATCGCCGGCGACGGCCGAGGCGGCAAGCTCACCCATCCTGACCATCGTCTCCGCCATTGCTACAGGCCCAACCGTGCCAAGAGTTGCTCCACGCCGCCCTGATCGGGGACGAGGAGGAAGGAGACAGAAGCGTCCGAGCCCTCGACGACGAGGTCTGAGTCCAGCAGCAGGGCGATGTCGCCGGCGCCCGCGCGCTCGGCCAGCACGGTCTGCACGATCGCGCCCAGCATGTCGGTCGCGGACGCGGGCGGCGTCGGCTCGAGCGCCATGCCGGTCATCTGGCCCAGCGCGTTCAGGTACGACGCGCCCATGATGTTGCCGATCTCCATCAGCGCCGAATCGCCGATCTCGGTGCCGGCCTCGACGCCCAGGAACCCGCACATCGCGGCGGCGTCGCTGGGGGTGAAGAGCAGCAGCACGGAGGCGGACATGTCGCCGACGACGCCGAGCACGACGCCCGTTGCCTCGGCCTCGGCATCGCCGATCGCGCCGACGGCGTCGGCCATCGGCAGCACGTTGACGCTGGGGACCGAGATGTCGACGCTGCGGCCGAGCATCCCCGACAGGGCCGTCGAGGCCGTGCCGGAGCCGACGTTGGCGAGCTCGCGCAGGGCGTCGAGCTGAAGATCCGAGTACCGGGTCATCGGGCTCCTTCGGGGCTCAGGCGGAGATGGGGACGTCGACGACCGCGTCGCAGTCGACGATCAGGGCGATCTGCCCGTCCGAGAGGACGGCCGCGCCCGACAGGGCGGCGCCGTCGGCGACCTCGGGGGGCAGCGGACGGGTGACGAGCTCGTGCTGGCCGACGAGCCGCGAGACGGTGAGCGCGAAGCGCTCCGAGCCGCCGCGCACGACGACCGCGTACTCGGCGTCGGAGGCGCCGTAGCCGCCGAAGCGCTCCGCGGCGTCGACGATCGGCAGGACGCCGTCGGAGAGCACGAGCATGCGCCGGCCGGCGACCGAGCGCACGGACTGGTCGGCGACGCGCACGGTGCGTTCGATGCGGTCGAGCGGGATCGCGAACGGCCGGCCGTCGGCCTCGACGATCAGCGCCGCCATGATCGCCAGCGTCAGCGGCAGGCGGATCTGGGCGCTCGTGCCCTGGCCGAGCTCGGAGGTCATCACGACCTCGCCGCCGAGCCCGCGGATCGCCGCGCGCACCGCGTCCATGCCGACGCCGCGGCCGGAGATGTCCGAGGTGAACTCGGCGGTCGAGAACCCGGCCGAGAAGAGCAGCTCGATCGCGCCACGCATGTCGATCGTCTCGACCTGCGAGGGGTCGATCA
>DASTIC010000318.1:0-8665 GCA_035717845.1 Solirubrobacteraceae bacterium | reverse complement strand
GCAGCAGGGCGTGCACGTCGAGATGCCGCTCCAGGCGTACTTCCGCATCAACACCGAGAACATGGTCAAGTTCGAGCGGACGATGATCATCGCCGACGAGGGCTCGTACGTGCACTACGTCGAGGGCTGCACCGCCCCGGTCTGGACGACCGACTCGCTGCACTCCGCCGTCGTCGAGCTGATCGCCAAGCCGGGCGCCCGCATCCGGTACACGACCGTCCAGAACTGGTCGCAGAACGTCTACAACCTCGTCACCAAGCGCGCGATCGCGCAGACCGACGCGACCGTGGAGTGGGTCGACTGCAACCTCGGGTCAAAGCTCACGATGAAGTACCCGAGCGTGTACCTGATGGGCGAGCGCGCCCACGGCGAGGTGCTTTCGATCGCGTTCGCCGGCAACGGCCAGCACCAGGACGCCGGCGCCAAGATCATCCACGCGGCGCCGAACACGACCTCGAACATCTTCGCCAAGTCGATCTCCAAGGACGGCGGGCGCTCCTCCTACCGGGGGCTGCTCGAGGTCGCGAAGGGCGCGCACGGGTCACGCTCGAAGGTGGTCTGCGACGCGCTGCTGCTCGACGAGCAGTCGCGCTCGGACACCTACCCGACGATCCGCATCGGCGAGGACGACGTCGACGTCGGCCACGAGGCCAGCGTCTCGAAGATCGGCGAGGAGCAGCTCTTCTACCTGATGGCGCGCGGCATGTCCGAGGAGGAGGCCGGCAAGCTGATCGTCAACGGCTTCATCGAGCCGATCGTCAAGGAGCTGCCGATGGAGTACGCGGTCGAGATGAACCGCCTGATCGAGCTCCAGATGGAGGGCTCCATTGGCTGAGGTGCTCGAGCTTCCCCGCTTCAAGGGGCGGCCCGGCTGGGAGTTCACGGACCTCGGAAAGCTGGACCTGACCGCGTTCTCGCCCGTCGACGGCGGCGATCTCGCGGCGGTCCCGTCGGGGCTGTTCGAGCTCGACGGCGCGACCCGGCTGGACCAGGTCGACGGCGCGGTTTCCGACGGCGTGACCGTCGAGGACGGCCCCGTCGTCCTGCCGCTGTCGGTCGCGCGCGAGCGGCACCCCGAGCTGGTCGAGCCGCACCTGGGCCGCGTGGTCGCGGCCGACGACGTCTTCACCGGCTGGAACGAGGACACGTGGGACGGCGGCGCGTTCGTGTGGGTGCCGCGCGGCGTGCGCGTGGAGGCTCCGATCCTGCTGACGGCGGTGTCCGCCGCGGCCGGGACCGCGCTCCAGCGGCGGGTGCTGATCGTGCTCGAGGACGGCGCCGAGGCCGAGGTGTGGGAGCAGTACCTGTCCGGCACCCCGGACGACGAGACGCTGCTGAACACGGTCGTCGAGCTGGTGGTCGGCGAGAACGCGCACCTGCGCTACGTCTGCGGCCAGGACCTCAACGAGCGCTCGTGGATCTTCGGCGCCCAGCGCGCCGAGGTGGCGCGCGACGGCTCGCTGGACTGGGTGGTCGTCGGCTTCGGCGGTGGCAACGGCCGGGTCCGCACCGAGACCCTGCTGGCGGGCGAGGGCGCCTCGGGCAAGGTCACCGGCGCCTACGCGCCGCACGCGCGCCAGCACATCGACTTCGACACCACGCAGGAGCACGGGGCGCCCCACACGACGTCCGACCTCGCGTTCCGCGGCATCCTCTCGGACCGCTCGCAGGCCGTCTGGCGGGGCATGATCAAGGTCGACCCCGGCGCCCAGCAGACCGACGCGTTCCAGGAGTGCCGCAACCTGCTCCTGTCGAAGCGCGCGCACGCCGACGCCATCCCCGGCCTTGAGATCCTCGCCAACGACGTCCGCTGCACCCACGCGGCGGCCATCGCCCAGATCGACAAGGAGCAGCTCTTCTACCTGCGCTCGCGCGGGCTCGACAACGCGGTCTCGACCCGGCTGGTCATCGAGGGGTTCATGCAGGAGCTGGTCGAGCGCTTCGAGGAGGGCCCGATCCGCGAGGCCCTGTCCGGCGCCCTCGAGCGCCGGCTCTCGCTCATCCTCGACTGACGGGCCGGGCGGCCCGTGCGAGGATTCGCCCGGGCCATGACCGCCACGCAATCGCTCTCCGCCGGGCACGAGGCGCTCCGCCGGGGCGCCTGGGACGAGGCGCGCGGGCACTTCGAGGCGGCGGTCGAGATCGCGCCCAGCGGCGGGGCGTGGGAGGGGCTCGGTTGGGCGGGTTGGTGGCTCTCCGACGAGCAGCTGACGCTGGGAGCCCGGGAGCGCGCCTACCGGGCATACCGTGCCGAGGGCGACGCGGCAGGCGCGGCGCGCGTCGCGGCGTGGCTGTCGTCGGACCATCTCGAGTTCCGCGGCGACGACGCAGTCGCCCGCGGCTGGCTCGAGCGCGGTCATCGGCTGCTCGAGGACGTCGTCCCCGAGGGCGAGGATCACGGCTGGCTGGCGCTCTTCGAGGCCTCCTACGCGATGAACGTCGCCGGCGACCTCGACCGGGCAGCAGCGCTCGCCGTCGAGGCTGCCGCCCTCGGGCGCGCGCTCGCGTCGCCCGATCTCGAGGCCGTCGGTCTGGCGCTCGAGGGCATCACGCACGTGCGGCGCGGCCGCGTCGAGCTCGGCATGCGCCTGCTCGACGAGGCGTCGGTGATGGCGCGCGGGGAGGAGCTCCGGCTGCCGATCTCGCAGGGATGGGCCCTGTGCTATCTGATCTCGGCCTGCGAGGGCGTCGGCGACTTCCCCCGCGCGACGCAGTGGTGCGAGGCGGTTCGGGCCTTCTCAGAGCACTGGGGCACCCGCCAGATGCTCGGGATCTGCCGCAGCGCGTACGGCAACGTGCTCGCGACGAACGGCGACTGGGCGGCGGCCGAGCTCGAGCTGACCGGGGCGGTCGGCGACCTGGAGGACTCGCGGCCCGCGATGGCCGCGGGCGGCCTCGCGCGGCTCGGCGAGCTCCGCGCCCGTCAAGGCCGGCTCGACGAGGCGCGCGCGCTGTTCACGCGGGCGGGCGCCCACCCTCGCGCGTTCGTCGGGCTCGGCGTGCTCGCGCTCGAGGCGGGTGACGTCGCGGCAGCGGCCGACGCCGCCGAGCGCGCGCTGCGCCGCGTGCCGGCCGCCTCGTTGCTCGACCGGCTGCCCGCCGTCGAGCTGCTCGTCCGTGCGTGGGCCGCGCTCGGGGAGCTCGACGCCGCGACCGAAGCGTACGCGGAGCTCGAGCAGACCGCCGCCGCGCTCGGTACGCCATATCTGCGCGGTCGCGCGCGGCTCGCCGCGGGCCGGCTGGCTGCGGCCCGCGGCGATCACGAAGAGGGCCGCCGGGCCTTCGAGGACGCCGTGGACCTCCTGGTCGAATCGGCGGCCGCCTACGAGGCGGCGCTCGCCCGGCTCGAGCTTTCGGACGCGCTCGCCGCGCTCGGCCGCGGCCGCCCGGCCGCCGCCGAGCGGCAGGCGGCGCGGGCGGCGCTCGCCGCGCTCGGCGCCCGCGAGCCGGCGCGTGTGTCGGCGGCGGAACGTCGCGCGCTGGGCGAGCTCACGCCGCGCGAAATCGAGATCCTGCGCCTCGCCGCCCAGGGGCTCAGCGACGCCGAGATCGCAGAGCGGCTCGTGCTCAGCCACCACACCGTGCACCGCCACGTGGCCAACGTGCGGACCAAGCTCCGGCTGCCCTCGCGCACCGCTGCCGTGGCCTATGCCGCGCGGGCCGGATTGCTGTGACTGGCCCTTAACGGCCATCGGGAGAATGGCCGCTAACGGCGAAGTCGCCATGGCCGCGCGGTCGTAGCGTCGTGCCATGAACCTGTACAAGCCCGGCGAGCTCGAGTACGCCGACACGACGACCCTCAACAACGCGATGATCGAGCGCCGGCCCGCCTATGTGGCGCGCTGCGCCACGCCCGGTGACGTGGCCGAGGCGCTCGCCTTCGCTCGCGGCCACCGGCTCCCGGTAGCCGTGCGCGCCGGCGGGCACTCGGTGGCCGGCCTGTCGCTCGTCGACGACGGGCTGGTCATCGACGTGCGTGAGATGTGCGCAGTCGAGGTCGATCCCGGCCGTCGTGTCGCGCGCGTCGGCGGGGGCGCGACCTGGTCGCAGTTCGACCGCGCGACCCAGCCGCACGGGCTGGCGACCACCGGCGGCCGCGTCTCGACGACCGGCGTGGCCGGCCTGACGCTCGGAGGCGGTTCGGGCTGGCTCGAGCGCAAGCACGGGCTCGCGTGCGACAACCTCCTGGCCGTCGAGATCGTGACCGCCGACGGCGATCAGGTGCGAGCGTCGGCCGGCGAGCATCCCGAGCTGTTCTGGGCGCTGCGCGGTGGCGGCGGCAACTTCGGCGTCGTTACCGCGTTCGAGTTCCGCCTGCACCCGGTCGGTCGTGAGGTGTTCGCCGGCCTGGCGCTCTATCCCGCGGCCCATGGGCGCGAGCTGCTCGCGCTGTATCGCGACGTCATGCGCGAGGCGCCCGAGGGGCTCAGCCTCGCGTTCCTCTACCTGTACGCGCCGGCCGAGCCGGACATCCCGGAGCACCTGCACGGCGAGCTCGCGGTGGCGATCGCCGGCATGTACGCCGGCCGGGTCGACGAGGGTCGCGAGGCGCTGCGTGCCATCCGCGCGTTCGGGCCGCCAGAGGCCGACTTCTTCGAGCCGATGCCGTACGCCGACTTCCAATGCCTGATCGACGACCCGCCCGGCTACCGGAACTGGTGGACCTCCGAGCACCTCGTCGACCTCCCCAACGAGGCGATCGAGGCGATCGCGCGCCGGTCCGAGGCGATGCCCGCCGGCCCGTCGCAGGTGTTCATGGTCAGCTGGGGCGGCGCCGTCGCGCGCGTCGGCCAGGACTCGTCGCCGCTGTCCGCCCGTGACGCGCGCTTCGTCGTGCACCCATTTGCGATGTGGGAGGACCCCGCGGAAGACGCGGCGACGATTGCGTGGGCGCGCGGCTTCCGCGACGACCTCGCCGGCTTCGCCACCGGGGCCGTCTACCTCAACTTCATCGGCGACGAGGGCGAGGCGCGCGTGCGCGCCGGCTACGGCCCGGGCAGTTACGACCGGCTGGCGCAGGTCAAGGCGGCGTGGGACCCGCACAACGTCTTCCGGGGATCCGGGAACGTCCCGCCTGCGGCCCTCGCAACAGCGGCGTGAGCGATCGCAGGCTGATCGTCGGCGCGGTCGGGGTGTCGGCCCTCGGCGACTTCCTGCTCTGGATCCCGCTCACTCTGCACGTCCACGAGCGAACCGGATCGGGTGCGGCGGTCGCAGCGCTGATGATCTGCCTCTGGGGACCGGTCGTCGTGCTGGCCCCGGCCGCCGGGCTTCTCGCCGATCGGGTCGAGACGCGGCGGCTGCTGGTCTGGGCGTCGTTGGCGCAGATGTGCGTCACGGCGGCGCTCGCCTTCGCGCTCGACTCCACGGCCGCCATCCTCGGCCTGGCGGCGCTGCTCGGCACGGGCTTCGCGGTCTCGCAGCCGGCGGAGTTCGCGCTCGTCCCGGTGATCGCGCGTGGCACCGAGCTCAACGGGGCCGTCGAGGCGGCGCGCTATGTCGGCATGACCGCCGGACCGCTGGCCGGCGGCGTGCTCGCCGCGGCGGGTGGCACCACGGTGGCGCTGCTGGTCGACGCGGCCACCTTCGCGTTCGTCGCGCTCGCCGCGGCTTTGCTGCGCGCGCGCCGGGAGCCGGCCCCGCGGGTGGCGGGCGAGCGGGCGCGCGACGGGGTCGTGCTGCTCTTCCGCGACCGCGCCCTCGGGGTCGTGATCACCACGGTGCTCGCGTCGCTGCTGTTCATGAGCGCGTCGATCGCCGCCGAGGTCGTGTTCCTGAAGGTGGATCTCAGCCTCGACGCGACCGCGTACGGCGTCCTGTTCTCGTCCTGGACGGTCGGGATGGTGTTCGGGGCCGTGGTCGTCTCGCGCCGCCTGCGCACAGGGGCGCTCACCGGCACGGCGCTCGTGGCCGTCGCCGTGCAGGGTGCCGGGCTCGGCCTCCCGACCGTCTGGCTCGCCGCCGGCTTCGCCGCCGCGATGTGGTTCACCGGCGGGATCGGCCACGGCGTGAAGAACGTGCTCGCACGCGCGCTGATCCAGGAGCGCGTCGCCGAGCGCTTCCACGGACGAGCCTTCGCCGCCTACAACGGCCTCCGCAACGGCGCGGAGCTCGTGGCGCTCGCGTGGGGTGGGCTGCTCGTGGTCGCGATCGGCGCTCGCGGCACGCTGGCGCTCGCGGGCGCGCTGTCGGTGCTAGCCGCGCTCGGCGGCCTGCTCGCGTTCCGGCGGCCGGACGCGGCGCCGGCCCCTACCTGACGCGGTCGCGCCTGCGCCGGTAGGCGCGGCGGTTCTTCTCGCGCTGGCCGCAGACCGCCATCGAGCACCAATGGCCGGAGCGGTTCTTGGAGTGGTCGTAGAACGCCCATCGGCAGACGTCGCGCTCGCACGCCTTCAGGCGCTCCCAGGTCCCCTCGGCGATGCTGGCGTGGATAGCGGCGACGATCCGGCCGAGTGCGCCGTCGACGCCGCCCGAGGACGGCTCGAAGCGCGTCGCCGGGTCGTCGAGCACCGGCCGCAAGCCGGCGCGCAGGCCCGCGTCGTTGACCATCTGAGCGGCGAAGGCGTCGTGCGGCAGGCCTGCATGGGCGGAGACGAGCTCGCGGATCGCCTCGCGCAGTTCGATCGCGCGCGCGTGGTCGTCGTCGGTCACCGGCTCGGCGGCGTTCAGAAGACCGCGCTCGACAAGCCACGCGTGGAGCGCAGCCGCGTCGGGGAGGAGGTCGGGACCGGTCTCGAGATCGTTCGTGTTCACGAACAGCTGCACGAGCCGCAGCGACCCCGGCGCGGGGGCGCGGTCCCCGGGTTCCTCGAGCGACTGCCTCATGGATTCATACTAGCAAAATACGATTGGGCGTGTTATAACACTGGTATGCGCTCTTTGCAGGTATCAAATACCCGCGAGACGGCGGACGAGATCGGTGCGCGGGAGGAGGCGTCCGGGCCCCGCGGTGGCTCCGGCGAGCCGGAGCCCATCGATCTCAAGGACGGCATCAGGGCCGGCCTGCCACTCGTGCTCCCGACGTTCGCCATCGGCACGTCGTTCGGCGTCCTCGCCGAGCCGGAGATCGGCGCGCTCGCGGCGATCGCGATGTCGGTCATCGTCTTCGCGGGCGCCGCCCAGTTCGCCTCGGTCAGCATCCTCGCCGCCGGCGGCAGCCTGGCCTCGGCGGTGTCGGCCGGCCTGCTGATCAACACGCGCTTCCTGCCGATGGGGCTCGCGGTCGCTCCCGCGCTGCACGGCGGGCCGCTGCGCCGGGCGGCCGAGGCGCAGACGATGGTGGACGCCTCGTGGGCGATCGCCAACCGCGGCGACGGCACCTTCGACCGTCAGCTGATGATGGGTGCCACGATCCCCCAGGGGCTGGGCTGGTGGGGCGGCACGATCATCGGCGCGGTTGCCGGCTCGCTGCTCGGCGACCCGGCGACCCTCGGCCTCGACGCGCTCTTCCCCGCCTTCTACCTCGCGCTGCTCGCCGAGGAGCTGCGCGACCGCACGTCGCTGGCGAGCGCGCTGCTCGGCGCCGCGATCGCGATCGCGCTCGTGCCGTTCACGCCGCCGGGCATCCCGGTCGTCGCAGCCTCGCTCGCCGCGCTGCTGGGGCTCCGGCGATGAGCACCGCCTGGCTGATGATCGTCCTGCTGGCCGCGGGCACGGTGGTCATCAAGTCGATCGGACCGATCGCGCTCGGCGGCCGCGAGCTGCCGCCTCGCCTCGAGGGCGTCGTCGCTCGGCTTGCGCCCAGCCTGCTCGCCGCGCTCGTCGTCGTCGACCTCTTCGCCGGCGAGGACCGCACGCTCACGGTCGACGAGAGCGCCCTGGGCGTCGTCGCCGCCGGCGGCGCGCTCGTCGCGCGGCTGCCGGTCGTCGCCGTCGTGGCGATCGCGGCGGCCGTCACCGCGGGGGCGCGAGCCGTCCTCTAGCGAACGGCCGCGGATCGCCCGCGATGGACGGCCGCGGCCCCGAGCAGGAGGAGGAGCGCGCCGCTGGGGACGACGAGCAGGACCATCGCCTCGCCGACGGACAGGGCCGGCGTGCCGGCCAGCGCTCCCATCGCGAGGGGCGTGAGCAGGCCGGCCAGCCGGTTGCCGACGAACATCGCGGTGATCGCCGGCCCGGGCGTGCGGCCGGCCGCCTCGGTCAGCAGGGGCGAGACGACGGAGATGCCGAGGCCGGCGAGCAGGAACCCGGCCGTCACGAGCACCGCGCCGGGCACCGAGGCAGCGAGCGCGAGCCCGGCGGTGGAGACGACGACGGCGCCGCGCAGGAGACGGGTCGCGCCCAGGCGCGCGGTCGCGCGGTCGCCGGCGAGCCGGCCGCCCGTCATGCCGACCGTGAACGCGACGAAGGCGAGCGCCGCCTGCGACTGCGCGCCCCCGAGGTCGTCGGCGACGCGGAACGTGGCCCACTCGCCGGGGACGATGTCGAGCGGGACCGCGAGCGCGCTGGCGAGGCCCAGCACGCCGAGGAGGAGCCAGGGGCGAGGTGAGGACGGGTCCTCGTGGCGGTCGGCCGGCCGCTCGTCGGCCGGAAGCAGGCCCGGGCTGACGAACACCAGGGCGATCGCGGGCGCGACGGCGAGCAGGAGCAGGTGGACCGACACGTCGAAGCCCGCCGCGACGATCGCCGTCGCCACCACGGCGCCGCCCACCGTCCCGAGGCTGTA
>DASTIC010000317.1:0-7346 GCA_035717845.1 Solirubrobacteraceae bacterium | reverse complement strand
GCGGGCGTCGTGGTTGCCCATCGTCACGACCACATTGCGGCACGCCAGCTCGTCCAGGAACTGCCTGCACTGCTCGAACTCGCCGCGATATCCCTCCATCGTGAGATCGCCCGCGACGACCACGAGGTCGGGCGCGAGCTCGTTGGTCTCCTCGACGGCGGCCCTCAGCAGCTCAGGACGGAACAGTCCCTCCCCAACGTGCAGGTCAGACATCTGGACGATCTTCAAGGCCTACTCCGTGTCAGAGCGCAGGAACCTCAGGACCGCCAGCACACGCCGGTGGTCCGCTACCGCGGGCGGCAGGTCGAGCTTTGAGAAGATCGAGGTCACGTGCTTCTCCACCGCACGCTCGCTGACCACGAGCGCCTCCGCCATCGCGGAGTTGGAGCGGCCTTCGGCCATCAGTCCCAGCACTTCGCGCTCCCGCGGGCTGAGGGCCGCGAGCGGATCCTCGCGCCTCCGGCGACCGAGCAGGAGTCCCACGACCTCGGGATCGAGAGCCGAGCCGCCGGCGGCCACGCGGCGCACGGCGTCGGTGAAGGCCTTGACATCGGCGACGCGGTCCTTGAGCAGGTAGCCGGTGCTCTCGGTGGACTCGGACAGCAGCTCGAGTGCGTAGGTCTCGTCGACGTACTGGGAAAGCACGAGTACGGCGGTGTGAGGGTGCTCAGCGCGGATCCGGTGGGCGGCGCGCAGGCCCTCGTCGGTGTGGGTGGGCGGCATGCGCACGTCGACCACCGCGACGTCGGGCTTGTGCGCACCGACCTTGCGCAGCAGGTCCTCGCCGTCGCCGGCCTGGCCCACAACGTCGAAGCCGGACTCCTCCAACAGCCGAGCGATGCCCTCGCGCAGCAGCACCGAATCGTCGGCGATCACCACGCGGCAACGATCGTCGTGGTCGCGCCCCCCGAGCTTTCGCGCGCGCCCGGCGGCGTTCGTGGTCATGGCTCCCGATCGTTCATGTCTCGAGCCTACGGGGCCAGGCGTTCGCTCGCATGGCGATCTAGCCGATTCATGGCCCGGGATCACGATCGATCGGCCTGCGCGCGCGCCTGAGGGTGGCGCGCCGTCGCGCGGCGCGGCGGGCGGTGGCCCAGAGCCGGTCGCCGCCCGCCCATGCCGCGAAGCACAGCCCCCCGACGGTGCCGGTCACGGTCATCAGCACCCCGGCGGCCGCGGCCGCCGCGACGCCCCGGCTGCCGAGGATCAGCACCGCCGCCGCGGCGCCGACGCTCGGGCCGACCGGCAGCTGCCCCACCGTCACCACCGCGATCAGCACGGCTGTCGCGTCGAACAGCGAGGCATCGACCCCGACAGCCCGCAGCAGCAGCCAGTTGCGGAGGATCTGCGCGAACACGGCCACGAGCACGAACCCGACCACGCGGCCACCGCCGTTCAGGCTGCGGAGCACCGCCAGGCCCCTCCACAGCTCTCGACCCTTCCGGACGGCAAGGTGTCTCAACCCCGCGCTGGCAGCGCCCACCACCGCGAAACCGACGATCGGCAGCCACCACGGCAGGCCGAGTGGTCCGACGAGGGTGAACGACGCCAGGGCGGCCAGCATCCCCTCCACGGCGAGGATCGGGAACTCCGCGGCGATCAGCGTCGGCACCTGGGGGCTCACCTCCGGGGATGAGCGCCGAAGCGCCGCGATCCTCGCTGCGACCCCGAGCTGCCCGTTGATCACGCTGCCCAGCACCTGCATGCTCGACGCGCGATAGAGCACGCGGCGATCGACCGTTCCGCCGGCCGCCTCGATGGTGAGGTGCCACGCCTCGCTGCGCGCGACCAGCGCCACGATCTGCAACAGGATGGTGACGGCCAGCACCCGGGCCGAGGCGGCTGAGAGCGCCGCCGTGAACTCGTCTCGCCGGCCGGCGAGCAGCGCCACCAGCGCGGCTGCGGCGGCCAGCGAGACCACCACGGTGATCAACGCGTGGCGCCGGTGACCGAGGCGGCGGCCGAGTCTAAGACGGTTTTCGGGGCGAGCGTCTATGGTGATGTCTCCGGAACGCTGGGGACTCACCTCTTCTTCCTTCGCGTGCGAGGCACCCTCCAGGAGAGGCGAAAGCTGGTCCACCATGAGTCCTGCGGCAGCCACGAAAGCGGATCTCTTCGCTGATATCCGATTCAACGAGCGCGAGCTCGGGGATCTCCTTCGCGCCTTGCACGCTCGTGCGGCGAGTCACCCCGACAACCCGGGAATCATCGCGTGCTGGCCCGCGCTCCCCGAGCACCGAATGGCCGCAGCCTGTCGCGAGCTCATCCGACACGGCCACCCGATCCAATCCGTGTCCGTCGCCCGCTGGGGGTCCGACAGCACTCGCGCCGGCTGGGCGCTCGGCGCTTGAGGATGTCTGGCGACGGCCTCGTGCGCATCAGCTCTCCTGCGAGCGGATGTACGTGAGGACCGCCAGCACCCGGCGATGTCCTTCGGCGTCGACCGGGAGGTCGAGCTTGCTGAAGATGCCTGCGACATCGCGCTGGAGGGCGTGCTCGCTGATGCCGAGATCGTTGGCGATCGCGAGGTTGGACCGTCCCTCGGCCATGCCGGCGAGCACGTCGAGCTCGCGCTCGCTCAGTGCGTCGAGTGGACCGCCCCGGCGGCGGCGCTCGAGCATCTGGGCGACGACCTCGGGGTCGAGTGCCGAGCCGCCACGGGCCACCTGCCTGACGGCTCCCGCGAAGCCGCGCGGCTCCATGATGCGGTCCTTGAGCAGGTAGCCGACGCCGGTGGTGCTCTCCTCGAGCAGCTGGATCGCGTAGCTCTGCTTGACGTACTGGGAGAGGACGACCACTCCGGTCTGCGGGAGCTCTGAGCGGATGATGGCGGCGGCGCGGAGCCCCTCTTCGGTCTGGGTCGGTGGCATCCGGATGTCGGTGACGACGACGTCGGGCCGGTGCTCGCGCACCTGGTCGAGGAGCTCCTCCGCGTCGCTGGCCTCGCCGACCACGACGAAGCCGGTGTCCTCGAGCACGCGGACCACGCCGGCCCTCAGCAGGAACGAGTCCTCGGCCACGACGACGCGCAGGGGAGGGTCGTCCTCGCTGCTCACGTGCAGGGGAGGTGTGCTCGCAACCGGGTGCCGCGGCCTGGAGGGCTCGAGAGCTCGAGCGTCCCGCTGAGCGCCGCGACGCGGTCGGACAGCCCACGCAGTCCGGAGCCCTCGCTGGCCATGGCGCCGCCCACGCCGTCGTCGCTGACCTCCACCAGCAACTGTCCATCGACGCGCTCGACCCGTACGGTCGCGTGCCGGGCCTGGGCGTACTTCGACACGTTGGTGAGCGCTTCCGAGACCACGAAGTAGGCGGCGGTCTCGACCGCGGCCGGGAGGCGGCCGGCGGCGCGACCGACGACGTCGACCGGGACGGGCGCTCGCGCCGCGAGCGCGCGCACCGCCGGCTCGAGCCCGCGCTCGGACAGCACGGCCGGATGGATGCCGCGGGCGAGATCGCGCAGCTCCTTGAGGCTCTGTCCCAGTTCATCGATCGAGCCGTCGAGGAGCGCCGCGGTGTCGGAGTCGTCGGTCACGGTCATGCGGGCGAGGCGGAGATTCAGCGCCAAGGCGACCAGCCGTGACTGGGCGCCGTCGTGCAGGTTGCGCTCCAGCCGCCGGCGCTCGCCGTCGGCCGCCTCCACCAGGCGCGCCCGCGAGGCACGGAGCTCGACCAGGCGCGCGCGGAGCTCAGCGTCGAGGCGCTGGTTCTCGAGCAGGAGGGCGGTCGCCGCGCCGGCGGCCCGGACCGTCTCGGTGTCCTGCGCGCGATCGTGCACGATCGCGGCGACGTGCAGGCCGTGATGGTCGATCTCGGTCACGGTCCGGCGGCCGTCGTCGGCGGCCGGAAGCTCGGCCGGCGTTCCATCCACGTCGACGTAGCGGTGGAGCTCGGGCATCCAGAACGCCAGCTCCAGGGCCGGGTCGCCGAGCGCTCGCGCCAAGCCGTCGCGCAGGTCGGCGCGCTCCGGTGTCTCGCCGAGCTCGGCCATCAACGTGCGCACGCCGCGAGAGCCGGAGAGGTCCGCGCGCGCGAGGCCGGCGAGGAAGGCGAACGGCGTGGCCGCGAACGCCGCGAACGCTACCCACAGGAGTGCGTCGACCTGGCTGGTGGCGTAGGCGGCCACGAGGGCGAGCGTCACGCCACCGCTGGCGAACAGCGGCACGAGGCTGCGCCGCTCCGGCGCAGTCGCCGCGCGCCACTGGCGGACGAGCATGACGACGGCGACGAGGCAGAGCCCGAGGCTCACGAGCGCGCCGAACGCGAGCGCGGCGTCGCTGAGCCCGGCGTCCCGCTCGATGAGCAGGACGTTGCGCGGACAGCCGCCACGGCAGTCCGTGATGACCTTGTCGGCGTCGCTGACCAGCAATGCCGGGACCGGGGCGAGGGGTATCAGCACATAGCTCGCCGCTACCAGCCGGCGCCGCGCCCGCGTCGGCAGGCGGCCGGTCGGGAAGCTCAACAGCGCGTGTCCGAAGATCGGGCCCCAGAGGCCGCTGGCGAGGATGCCGAGGGTGAACACGAGCGGCGCGTCCGAGGCGGAGAGCGGGCCGAGGAACCAGGCGAAGCCGACCAGGACCATGAGCAGCCCGAAGCGCGACTCGCGCCGCCGTCGCCACGCGTACAGACCCGCGCCCACGAAGCTCCACCCGACCGCGGGCCCGAAGACCGCCCACACGCCGGGATCGGAGAAGTGCTCGCTGCCGAGCACGAGCAGCACGTCGCCGACTCCGCAGAGCAGGGCCGCCGCCGCGATGGCGAGCGTCCGGCGCGCCGTCATGTGGTCAATCCTGACGCCTCGCGCCCCGGCTGGCTAGGTACGGCTGGCCGCACTCCGTCTGCCACTTCGTTGGCGCACGGACACCAGTCGGCTCCCATGGCCGCGCCGGCCTGTCGACGTGAGGCTTGCGGAGATGACCGCCACCCTTCCCGAGCCGCCGCGCAGCGCGCTGCCGAAGATCCCCCGGCGCCGGCTGCGGGAGCGCATCGCCAGGCTCGAGCGCCCGCTCGTGCTCGCCGGGCTCGCTCTCCTCGCCCTCCACCTGCTCGACCTCGCCTTCTCCGGACCGCACACCTCGTTGCCCGGCGTGCTCGCGATCATCGCGATAGCGGCCGCATGCGCGTTGGCCCGGCCTCACGTCACGCGACCGACCCGGGTCGTGCTCGGCGTCGTCGTCGGCCTGCTCATGCTCGGCTTCGGCGTCATCTCGCACGGCCTCCACGTCGTGAACTCCGGGCCGGGCTGGACCGACGTGACGGGAGTCGGCATGGGCGCCATCGTCAACTGCTCATCGCTCGGCGGCGTCGGCGCGCCGGACGAGATCCCCACGAACCGCGCCTACCGCGACTCCGGCGGCCCCACCACGCAGCTCTGGGAGCTGCCCGACGCCGGCCACACCGGCGGACTGCGCACCCATCCCGCCGAGTACGAGCGGCGCACCACCGCATTCCTCGACCGGGCCCTCGGCCTCAAGGAGACCTCATGACCATCCGGCACGCTGCTCTGCTCATCGGCGCCCCACTCGCCTTCTCGGTGCTGCTCTGGCTGCACCCGATGGTGGGCGACTGGGAGGGCCTGAAGGACGCCACCGCGCGGTTCCAGATCGTCCACGTCGGCATGGTGCTCGCCCTGCCGCTCGTGGCACTCGGGCGGTACCTGATGCTCGACGGGCTCGACGGCCGCGCGGCCGCCACCGCCCGCGTCTCGCTAGTCGTCTTCGCCATCTTCTACGTGCCCTACGTTGCCTTCGAGGGCATCGGGCTCGGCGTGCTGGGCCAGGAGCTCAACGGCCTGACCGCCGCGCAGCGCGACGCGGTCGCCCCCGGCATGACCCAGGACTTCGCCCGCAATCCGATCCTCGGAGAGCCCGGCGTCTTCTGGGCCATCGGATCCACTGCCTGGACCGTCGTGAGCGTGGCAACCGTGCTCGCATTCCGCCGTGCCGGCGCCCCCACAGCGCTCCAGGTCCTGCTCGGAATGTCGGTGCTGATCGTCGCGCACACCCCGCCGCTCGCCCCGATCGGCCTGGTCTGCTTCGCCGCGGCCGGCTGGATGGTCCTGCGTGCGCGTCACCCCTCGACGGACGAGCCCGTGGCACCCGCCACGGCCTCGGCCTAGCACCGTGCGCGTGCTCGCGCGCGAGTCCGGGCTCTTCGTGCTCGGTGTCGCCGTGATCGCACTGCATGTGCTCGATGACAGCTTTCTCCAGCCGTCGTCGGGCACATCGGCCGGCGATCATCTCGTCAGCGGCCTCGTCCCCCTCGCCGTCCTGGGGATCGCGGCGTGGACCTATCCGCGGGTGCGCGGCGGTCGCCGCGGAGCGTTGGCGCTGGTATTCGGGGCGTTCGGGATCGTCGCCGGGATCGAGGCCGTGCATTACACGGCCAAGGTGGGCGCGTCAGGTGACGACTACACGGGCCTGCTGGCCATTCCCGCGGGCCTGCTCCTGCTCGGCCTCGGCGTCGTAACGCTGTGGAGGACGCGGCAGGCCCGCGGCAACCGGCCGTGGCGCTACCTGCGCCGCTTGCTGCTCGGTGTCGCCGGCGTCGCCGTGGCCTTGCTCGTCGTCGCGCCGCTGAGCATGGGATATCTCTTCACGCACCTGGGACGCCCGGTCGTGGCCGCGGCGAACATCGGGGCCGACTACGAGCAAGTCTCGTTCACCACGAGCGACGGTCTCGAGCTCGCCGGCTGGTACGTGCCCTCCAAGAACGGTGCCGCCGTGATCGCCTTCCCCGGTCGCAACGGCCCCCAGGCGCACACGCGAATGCTCGCCCGCCACGGCTACGGCGTGCTCCTCTTCGACCGCCGCGGGCAAGGCGAGAGCGAGGGCGACCCACACGCGTTCGGTTGGGAGGGCGAGAAGGACATCAAGGCCGCCATCGCGTTCCTCGAGCGGCGGCCCGACGTCGACCCCGACCGCATCGGCGGCCTCGGCCTGTCGGTCGGCGGCGAGTTGATGCTCCACGCCGCGGCCGAGACCGACGCCCTGAAGGCCGTCGTGTCCGAGGGGGCCGGCTCACGGTCGGTCGGTGAGTTCCGCACGATGCCCGGTGCCACGGCGGACCAGCGCGGCTTCGAGACCATGATCACCGCCGGTATCACCCTCTTCTCCGACAGCCCGCCGCCGCCCCTCATGCACGACATCATTGGCCGGATAGCGCCGCGGCCGGTCTTCATCATCTGGGCGCCCCGCGGCGTCGACACGGAGGCGCTCAACCCGGGGTACTTCAAGGCGGCCGGCGAGCCCAAGACGTTGTGGGCGATCCCGGAGTCCAAGCACGTCGGCGGGCTCGCGGCGCGGCCCGCGGAGTACGAGCGGCGCGTGATCAGGTTCTTCGACGACGCG
>DASTIC010000316.1:0-12311 GCA_035717845.1 Solirubrobacteraceae bacterium | reverse complement strand
TGCTGCCGATGATCCGGCGGCTGAACGAGGTCCGGCGCGAGAACCCGGCGCTCCAGGTGCTCGGCAACGTGCACTTCCTCGACACTGCGAACGAGGCGCTGATCGCCTACGCGAAGACCGCTCCGGGCAACGTGGTGATCGTGGTGGCGAACATCGACCCGCACGACGCGCAGGCCGGCGCCGTGCTCGTCCCGGCCCATCTCGGCCTGCCGCCGGTGTTCGCCGTGCAGGACCAGTTCACCGGCGATCACTACGACTGGCGGATCGGCACCAACTACGTGCGCCTCGACCCGCAGGGGTCGCAGACCCATCTCTTCAAAGTCGTCTCGTGAGCCGCAACGACCCCGGGCACTGGTTCGAGGCCGAGCCGCTGTGGTTCAAGACGGCCGTCTTCTACGAGATCCACACGCGGGCGTTCTTCGACGCGAACGGCGACGGTTCCGGTGACTTCCGAGGGCTGATCGAGAAGCTCGACTACCTCCAGTGGCTCGGCGTCAACTGCATCTGGCTGCTGCCGTTCTACGAGTCGCCGCTGCGCGACGGCGGCTACGACATCGCGGACTTCTTCACGATCCAGCCGGACTACGGCACGGTCGACGACGTCCGCGACTTCATCGAGGCCGCCCACCAGCGCGGGATCCGCGTGATCGCCGACCTCGTCATGAACCACACCTCGAGCGACCACCCGTGGTTCCAGGAGTCGCGCATGGGTCCCGCCAGCCCCAAGCGCGACTGGTATGTCTGGTCGGACACGGTGCACAAGTACGAGGACGCGCGGATCATCTTCACGGACACCGAGACCTCGAACTGGACGTGGGACGACGATGCGGGCGCCTACTTCTGGCACCGGTTCTTCTCCCACCAGCCGGACCTCAACTACGACAACCCCGAGGTCCAGGAGGCGATGCTCGAGGTCCTGCGCTTCTGGCTCGACCTCGGGATGGACGGCTTCCGGCTCGACGCCGTGCCCTACCTGTACGAGCGCGAGGGCACCAACGGCGAGAACCTGCCGGAGACCCACACGTACCTCAAGCGGGTGCGCGCAGAGATCGACTCCAAGTACCCGGATCGCGTGCTCCTCGCCGAGGCCAACCAGTGGCCGGCCGACGTCGTCGAGTACTTCGGCGCGGGCGACGAGTGCCACATGGCCTTCCACTTCCCGGTCATGCCGCGCATGTTCATGGCGCTGCGGCGGGAAGAAGCGACTCCCATCTACGAGATCCTGCGCCAGACCCCGGACATCCCGGACAACTGCCAGTGGGGCCTGTTCCTGCGCAACCACGACGAGCTGACGCTCGAGATGGTGACCGACGAGGAGCGGGACTACATGTACGGCGAGTACGCCAAGGACCCGCGGATGAAGATCAACGTGGGCATCCGCCGGCGGCTTGCCCCGCTGCTCGACGGCGGGCGGGACGAGATCGAGCTGATGCACGCGATCATGTTCTCCCTACCGGGCACCCCGGTCCTCTACTACGGCGACGAGATCGCGATGGGGGACAACGTCTACCTCGGCGACCGCGACGGCGTGCGGACGCCGATGCAGTGGACCGGCGACCGCAACGGCGGTTTCAGCCGGGCCGACTTCGCGCAGCTCTACGCGCCGCCGCTGATGGACCCCGTGTACGGCTTCCAGGCCGTGAACGTCGAGGCGCAGCTGCGCACCCCGACGTCGCTGCTGCGCTGGCTGCGGCGCTTCATCTCGCTGCGCCAGGAGCACCCGGTGTTCGGGCTCGGGACCTACGAGCCGATCGAGCCGTCGAACCCGAAGGTGTTCGCGCACCTGCGGGTGTACGAGGACGACGTGATGCTGTGCGTGCACAACCTCGCGCGCTCGGCGCAGGCGGTCGAGCTCGACCTCTCGGCATACGAGGGCCGCGTCCCCGTCGAGGTGTTCGGCCGCTCGCGCTTCCCGGCCCTCGGCGAGCTCCCCTACCTGCTCACGCTCGCGCCGCGCGGCTTCTACTGGTTCCAGTTGACGGAGGACGACAGTGCCTCCGATTGACCTCTCGATCCTCGACGAGGAGACGTTCCAGCAGTGGATCGTCGAGCAGCGGTGGTTCGGCTCCAAGGCGCGCGACGTGGCGCACATCGAGATCTCCGAGTGCGTGCCGGTGCGCGAGGAGCCGCCGATGCTGGCGCTCGCGCTGGTCGAGGCCCGCTTCGGGGAGGGGACGCACGAGACCTACCAGGTGCCGATCGGGATGCGTCCGGCGGAGGAGGGCTGGAGCGAGCGCGTGATCGCGGAGGCGGGCGGGCTGACGTTCTACGACGCGCTCGCGGACCCGGCGTGCGGGCGGGAGCTGCTGCACCGGATGCGCAGCGGGGACGAGGAGAACGTGTCGGACGGCGTGCTGCGGTTCCGGTGGGCGGCGTCGGCGGGCGCCGGGCTGGGCGGCACGATCGACGTCAGGCCGGTCGGCGTCGAGCAGTCGAACTCCTCGATCGTGTACGGCGAGGCGCTGATCCTGAAGGCGTTCCGGCGGGTGGAGCCGGGCGTGAACCCGGAGCTCGAGCTGCTGCGCTTCCTGTCAGAGCGCGGGTTCCCGAACATCGCCTCGCTGGCCGGCTGGTACGAGTTCGAGGGCCGGTTCGTCGACGCCACCCTCGGCATCCTCCAGGAGTACCTGGCCGGCGCCCGCGACGGCTGGGAGCTGGCCCTCGAGCAGGTGTCCTCCGACCCCGAGCGCCTGCTCGGCGACCTGCGGGCGCTGGGCGAGGTGACCGGCGACCTGCACACCGTCCTGGGATCCGACAACACGTCGCCGGAGTTCGCGCCCGACGAGCCGAGCCAGGAGTCGCTCTCGCTGCTCACCGCGGACGTCGACGAGCAGATCGAGCGGATCTTCCGCGACCTGCCGGAGACCGACGCGCTGGCGCCGATCGCGGGCCGTGGCCAGGACGTGCGGGAGACGCTCCAGGCGCTGTCGCACATCCGCGCCGGCGGGAGGGTGATCCGCACGCACGGCGACTACCACCTCGGCCAGACCATGCTCACCGACCGCGGCTGGGTGATCCTCGACTTCGAGGGCGAGCCGGCGCGGCCGCTGCCCGAGCGGCGGCGCAAGCGCTCCCCCCTGCGCGACGTGGCGGGCATGCTGCGCTCGTTCTCGTACGTGACCGCGGGAGCGCGGCTGCTGCGCGGCGCGACGGCGCCCGACGACTGGGAGGACCGGGCCCGGGAGACGTTCCTGGAGGGCTACTTCGACCGCGTCGACCCGTCGCTGCTGCCGCCGGGCGCGGCGCCGACGCGCCAGCTGCTGGCGGTCTTCGAGCTCGAGAAGGCGGTCTACGAGCTGCGCTACGAGCTCAACAACCGGCCGGATTGGGTACCGATCCCGGTGGCCGGGATCGAGCGGCTCATCGACGCCTCCTACGGCCCCTAGGCGCAGCCCTCGTCGAAGTCGACCTCGGGGCGGAAGCCGACCGACACCTCGACGACGAGGTCGTCCTGGTCGGTCATGACCACCCGGCGCCGCGGCGGGCCGGCGTCGACCGTCGTGCGGTAGATGAGGTCCTCGCCCCCGTGGATGAACGGCGCCGGTTGGCGCCGGTCGGGCGCGCCGTAGATCGCGATCGCCTGGGCCTCGGTGTCGCCGATGCGCAGGCCCTCGGCGGTGGCGAGCGGCGCGCCGGTGATCACCAGCCGCCGGATGACGCCGTTGGTGGTAAGGCCGAAGAACGCGGTGTTCAGGGGCCGGGTGCCGAAGGTCTGGCACGGCGGGTTGAAGAGGTCGTGACGGTCGAGCCGCGTGCGCGTCGCCCACTGGGCGCCGCCGAACGTCATTCCCAGCTCGAGCGGCCCGAACCGGTCCACGGCCAGGCGGCCGGCGGCGTTCACGGGTGGAGCGGTCGGGGTGGGGCGGAGCGAGCAGGAGCGCCGGAGGAGGTCGCGCCGCACCTGGCCGCCGCTCGACCGGCGCCAGCCCGGCGCGCGCCGGCGTAGCAGCACCGTCGTGCGGCCGCGCGCGACGTGGGCGAAGTGCACGGCCGCCTGCCGCGGCCGCGCCCGGTGCACGCAGATGCGGTTGACCGCCGAGCTGCTCCCGGCCACGCCCGGATGCCGGTCGGCCCAGCGCAGGATCGTGGTCCGCTCCTGGGTGCTCGGTGGCCGCAGCGGGGAATCCGCCGACGCGACGCCCGGGAGCGCGAGCAGCAGCGCGACGATGCCGGCGAGCCTCACCATCGCGCCGACAGTACTTGAGGCCGCGAACGGGCAGGAGTAGCGTCGACACCATGTTCGCCAGCATCCGCCGCTATCGCATCGAGTCGGGCTCCGTGAACGAGCTGATGACCCTGATCGACACGAGCTTCACCGAGCACGTGCAGAAGATCGAGGGGTTCGTCGAGTACCAGGCGCTCGAGTGCGGCAACGGTGAGCTGATCACGATCACGACCTACCACGACCGCGCCGGGGCCGAGGCGTCGACGGAGACGGCGGCCGACTGGGTGAAGCACACGCTCGGCGACCGGTTCGCGTTCCGGCGCCTGGAGGCGTTCGTCGCCGAGGTCGTGATCAGCCGCGCCAAGGCCGACGTGCTCGAGCCCGAGCACTACTGACGCGCCCGGCTTTCGAACGGCCGCGTGCTGGGTAGCCTGATCACATGATCGGTGCACTCATCCTCGGCTTCATCGCCGGTGTCATCGGGCGCCTCCTCATGCCGGGCGACGTCTTCCGCCACATGAGCGGTCCGGCGTCCTGGCTCACCTCCCTGCTGCTCGGCCTGG
This sequence comes from Solirubrobacteraceae bacterium, assembly GCA_035717845.1. GTDB lineage: Bacteria > Actinomycetota > Thermoleophilia > Solirubrobacterales > Solirubrobacteraceae > DASSUW01. Next base: position 7,583 of record DASTIC010000316.1, on the reverse strand, counting down.
CCGGCGCGGCGCTCGGATGGTTCATCTTCAGCGACCTGCTCGGGATCGGCGACGACGACATGTTCGACCTCGGCGGGATCGTCTCCGCGATCATCGGGGTGCTGATCCTGCTGCCGATCGCCGGGTTCGTGCTGCGCCGCACGGGGATGTCTCCCGAGCGACACCACTGACCGATCCTCGTGCGAACATGTGTTCGTGCGAGGCGAGGCGACCATCCTGCATGCGGACCTGGACGCGTTCTTCGCCTCGGTGGAGCAGCGCGATGACCCGCGGCTGAGCGGCCGCGCGGTGATCGTCGGCATGGGCGTGGTGCTGGCGTGCAGCTACGAGGCGAAGGCGAAGGGCGTGCACTCGGCGATGGGCGGGCGCGTCGCTCGGCGGCTGTGCCCCGAGGCGGTGGTGGTCAAGCCGCGGTTCTCCGCCTATGTGGACGCGAGCCGCGCGGTGTTCGCCGTGTTCGAGGACACCACGCCGCTGGTCGAGGGGCTCTCGATCGACGAGGCGTTCCTCGACGTGCGCGGCATGGAGCGGATCGCGGGGTCGCCGGAGGAGATGGCGATCAAGCTCCGGCGCGACGTCCGGGAGCGGGTCGGGCTGCCGATCACGGTCGGCGTCGCGCGCACGAAGTTCCTCGCCAAGGTCGCCAGCGCCGTGGCGAAGCCCGACGGGCTGCTGGTCGTGCCGCCGGGAGAGGAGCTCGCCTTCCTGCACCCGCTGCCGATCGAGCGCCTCTGGGGCGTCGGCCCGAAGACGGCGGCCAAGCTCCGCGACCGCAACATCGCCACCGTCGGCCAGGTGGCCCAGCTGGGGGAGCGCACGCTGGTCACCCTGGTCGGCCGCGCGGCCGGCCGGCAGCTCTACGCCCTCGCCCACAACCGCGACCCGCGGCGGGTGCGGGTGGGCGTGCGGCGGCGCTCGATGGGCTCCCAGTGCGCGATCGGCCGCGGGCAGCACCCGCCGGAGAAGCTGCACGCGATCCTGCTCGCCATCGTCGACCGGCTGACGCGCCGGCTGCGCGCCGCCCGCCGGGTGTGCCGGACGGTCACCCTCCGGCTGCGCTTCGACGACTTCACGCGCGCGACCCGCTCGCACACGATGCCGTCGTCCACGTGCCGCACGCGCGTGATCCTCGCGACGGCCGAGGCGCTGCTGACGGCAAGCCGGGCACTGATAGACGAGCGGGGGGTGACGCTGATCGGCCTCTCGCTCTCGAACCTCACCGCCGACCGCACCGGCCAGCTCGACCTGCCCGTCGACCGCCAGCGCGGCCTCGACGACGCCCTCGACACCGTCCGCGACCGCTACGGATCCACCGCGATCACCCGAGCCGTCCTCCTCGGCCGCAACACCGGCTTCGAGATGCCCGTCCTGCCGGACTGACGGCACAGAGTCGTCACACCCGCGTGCTGTATCGCGACGCCGGCCGTGCCACGATCGCGGACATGCGCGAACCATGTCGAGTTAGCCCCGGAAACCGGGGCCTATTCGACATAGTTCGCGCGTTGGGGGCGGAGCAGGACGGAGTCGTCCGCCGAACGCAGCTGCTGTCACGCGGCATTGAGAGAAAGGCGATCGACCGCGCATTGCGCTCGGGGACGCTGCACCGGCTCAATCGCGGCGTCTACTCCTCCATCCCTCCCGAGCTGCTGGGCGAGGACGCGCTCCTCCTCAATGCGCTGTTCGCCGCAGGCCCCGGCGCGTTCCTGAGCCACGGCACGGCGGCATGGCGCTGGCAGATCATCGCGGCGCAGCCGATCGCCGCCGAGGTAGGCACTCCGCGAGACCGCGGCGTTCTCCGCCCCGGCGACGTCGTCCACAACGGCCGCTTTCTCAGCACGTCGGTCACCCGCACACTGCTCGACCTCGCCGCGCACTACACACAACCAGCGCTGCGAAGAGCACTCGCCGAGGCCGAGTTCCAGCACGACATCCGCCCCGACGACATCATGCGCACCCTCCGCCGCGGCCACCCCGGCAGCGCCAACCTCCGGGCCGCCCTCGATGCCCACGCGCCCGGGCACGGCCAGGCCAAGAGCCGGCTCGAGCGGCGCTTTCGCGCCCTGCTGACCCGCCACCGCGTCGAGCTGCCCCTGCGCAACCAACCGCTCGGGCCCTACGTCGTCGACTGCATCTGGCCCGACCGCCGCGTCGTCGTCGAGCTCGACGGCCGCCAGCACGCGCGCCCGCACCAGGCCGACGCGGACGACGACCGCGACCTGTGGCTCCGCCACCACCGCTTCGTCCCCCGCCGTTACGGGATCAAGCAGGTCGACCGCCACCACGACGCGGTCATCGCCGACCTGCTCGCCGCGTTCGCCGACGCGGTCGCGCTCGGATACGCCAAATGGCGGCCGATCGCCCGAACCGCGTGCACGCGGGAAGCGCGGTACCGTCCCCGATCGGCAAGTTCCGGTTGAGGGACCGACTCGAAGGGAACACACACCGCCGATGGCACTGGCAGCCGCCCCCGATCTCGAGCGCCTTGTCCGGCGCGAACACGCGAACCCGCACGGCGTCCTCGGCGCCCATCCCGCCGACGGCGGGGTGGTGATCCGTGCGTTCCGGCCCGCGGCCGCGGCCGTGCGTGCCGTCACCGACGCCGGTGAGACGGTCGAGCTCGAGCAGGTGCATCCCGGCGGCGTGTTCGAGGGGATCGCTCCCAGCGCCGAGCTGCCGCTGAGCTACAAGCTCGAGGTCGACTACGGCGAGTCGGGCACGATCACGATCGACGACCCGTACCGCTTCCTGCCCACGGTCGGCGAGCTCGACGTCCACCTCGTCGGGGAGGGCCGGCACGAGGAGCTGTGGACCAAGCTCGGCGCCCACGTCGAGGCGGTCGACGGCGTGCCGGGCACGGCGTTCGCCGTTTGGGCGCCCTCGGCCAAGGCGGTGTCGGTGGTCGGCGACTTCAACTTCTGGGACGGGCGGATGCACCCGATGCGCACGCTCGGCTCGTCCGGGATCTGGGAGGTGTTCCTGCCCGGAGTCGGAGCCGGCGCGCACTACAAGTACGAGGTCCTCGCGCCCGACGGCGAGATCCGGCTGAAGGCCGATCCGGTCGCCTTCGCCACCGAGGTCCCGCCCAAGACAGCCTCGGTCGTCCACGACTCGACCCACGAGTGGTCCGACGACGAGTGGCTGAAGGAGCGGCAGCGCACCGAGCCGCTCGACGTCCCGATGTCGATCTACGAGGTCCACCTCGGCTCGTGGCGGCTGAACCCGAACGAGGGCAACCGCTCGCTCACCTACCTCGAGCTGGCCGACGAGCTGTCCGCCTACGCGCGCGACATGGGCTTCACGCACATCGAGCTGCTGCCGGTGATGGCGCACCCGTTCAGCGGCTCCTGGGGCTACCAGGTGACCGGCTACTTCGCGCCCACGCCGCGCTACGGCTCGCCGGACGACTTCAAGGCCTTCGTCGACCGCCTGCACCAGAACGGGCTCGGGGTGATCCTCGACTGGGTGCCCGCCCACTTCCCGCGCGACGACTTCGCGCTCGCGCGCTTCGACGGCACGGCGCTCTACGAGCACGACGACCCGCGGCGCGGCGCGCACCCCGACTGGGGCACGCTGGTCTTCAACTACGGCCGCCACGAGGTCCGCAACTTCCTCGTCGCCAACGCTCTCTACTGGCTGCGCGAGTACCACACCGACGGCATCCGGGTCGACGCCGTCGCCTCGATGCTCTACCTCGACTACTCGCGCGAGGAGGGCCAGTGGGTGCCGAACGAGTACGGCGGCAACGAGGACCTCGACGCCGTCGGCTTCCTGAAGGAGCTCAACGAGGTCGTCTACGGCCGCGAGCCGGGAGCGATCTCGGCGGCCGAGGAGTCGACCGCGTGGCCGGGCGTCTCGCGCCCGACGTACCTCGGCGGTCTCGGCTTCGGCTTCAAGTGGAACATGGGCTGGATGCACGACACGCTGGCGTACTTCCAGCAGGACCCCGTGTACCGCCGCTGGCACCACCACGAGCTGACGTTCAGCCTCGTCTACGCGTTCACGGAGAACTTCATCCTGCCGCTCTCCCACGACGAGGTCGTGCACGGCAAGGGCTCGCTGCTCAGCAAGATGCCAGGCGACAAGTGGCAGAAGCTCGCCAACCTGCGCTCGCTGTACGCGTTCATGTGGGCGCACCCCGGCAAGAAGCTGCTGTTCATGGGCTGCGAGTTCGGCCAGGAGTCGGAGTGGAGCGAGGAGCGCTCGCTCGACTGGCACCTGCTCGAGGATCCCCAGCACGCGGGCGTGCAGTCGCTGGTGCGCGACCTCAACCACGCCTATCGCGCCGAGCCGGCGCTCTGGGAGCTCGACTTCGACGGCACGGGCTTCTGGTGGGTCGAGGCCAACGACGCCGACTCGAACGTGCTCGCCTTCGCCCGCCGCTCGAAGGACTCCGAGCGCGTGGTCGTCTACGTCGCCAACCTGTCGCCGCTCCCGCGCGAGAACTACCGGCTCGGCCTGCCGCGTGCCGGCCGCTGGCGCGAGGTGGTGAACACCGACTCGGGCTTCTACGGCGGCTCGGACGTCGGCAACCTCGGCGGGATCGAGGCAGGCCCGCTCGGGTGGATGAACCAGCCGTTCTCGGCCGAGCTGAGGCTGCCGCCGCTCGGCACGCTGTGGCTCGTCCCTGAAGACCAGGAATAGGTGGCGGTCGACACCCTGCCGTTCGAGCGCCCCCTCGGCGCCCATCCGCTGCCGGACGGCCGGGCGGAGTTCCGTGTCTGGGCCCCGATTCCGGACGACGTGAGGCTGCGCGTGAACGGGCAGGAGCACGCGATGGAGGACGCGGGGTTCGGGGTGTACGAGGCGGTCGTGGACGCCGCTCCAGGGGCCGACTACGCGTTCCTGCTCGACGGCGCGGAGCTGCCCGATCCGGCCAGCCGCTGGCAGCCGGAGGGCCTTCGCGGCCCGTCGCGGCTGCTCGACGCCGGCGCCTTTGAGTGGACCGACGCCGAGTGGGTGCCGCCCGCCGTGCACGAGCTCGTGCTCTACGAGCTGCACGTCGGCACCTTCACGGCCGAGGGCACATTCGAGGCCGTCATCCCGCACCTCCGCGAGCTGCGCGAGCTCGGGATCACCGCGATCGAGCTGATGCCGGTCGGCGAGTTCCCCGGCCGCCACGGCTGGGGCTACGACGGCGTCTACCTGTCGGCCGCGCACTCCTCCTACGGCGGCCCACTCGGCCTCCAGAAGCTGGTCGACGCCGCCCACCGGGCGGGGCTCGCCGTGCTGCTCGACGTCGTCTACAACCACGTCGGCGCCTCCGGCACCCCCGCCCTGACCGCGTACGGCCCGTACTTCACCTCGCACTACGAGACCCCCTGGGGCGACGCGATCAACTTCGACGACGCCCACTCCGGCGCTGTGCGCGAGTGGGTTCTCCAGAGCGCGGAGCAGTGGGTGCGCGACTTCCACCTCGACGGCCTGCGGCTCGACGCCGTCCACGCGATCAAGGACGGCAGCCCCGAGCACCTGGTGGCGGCGATCGCGCGCCGCACCGAGCCCGCCTTCGTGATCGCCGAGTCGGGCCTCAACGACCCGCAGGTGATGCGCGATGTCATGCGCGGCGGCTGGGGCTGCGACGCCGCCTGGGCCGACGACTTCCACCACGCCCTGCGGGTCCTCCTCACCGGCGACCGCGAGGGCTACTACGCCGAGTTCGGCGCCGTGGCCGACCTCGCCAAGGCGTTCCACCGCCCGCACGTGCACGACGGCACGTACTCGACCTTCCGCCACCGCCGGTTCGGCGCCAAGGCCGATGACGTGCCGCCCGAGCGCTTCGTCGTGTTCTCGGCCAACCACGACCAGGTCGGCAACCGGGCATTCGGCGACCGGCTGCCGGTCGAGGCCCGCCCGCTGGCGGCGTTCTGCACGCTGCTGTCGCCATTCACGCCGATGCTGTTCCAGGGCGAGGAGCACGGCGACGACGCGCCGTTCCAGTTCTTCTCCGACCACATCGACGAGTCGATCGCCGCCGCCACGCGCGAGGGGCGCCGGCGCGAGTTCGCCGCCTTCGCCGAGTTCCGCGGCCGCGAAGTTCCCGATCCCCAGGACCCGGCGACCTTCGAGGCGTCCAAGCTCACCCGCACCGGCGAGCCGGCCGGCCTGCGCGATCTCTACGCCGAGCTCCTGCGCGCCCGCAGCGACCTCCCGCCGGGGGACAGCGACAGCGTCGAGTTCGACGAGCACGCCGGCTGGGTGCAGGTGCGCCGCGGCCCGTACCTGCTGGTCGCCAGCTTCTCGACGCGTGACTCGCACGTCCCCGTCGACGGCACCGGCGAGCTGGTGGTGGCCACGCACCACGTCACGCTGGAGCCCGGTTATGTGAGGCTTCCCCCGCTGTCCGGCGCGCTCATCCGGCTAACGTGACCGCGGTGAGAGACCTCTGGCCGGGCCGGCCGTTCCCCCTGGGCGCGACCTGGGACGGGCAGGGCACCAACTTCTCGCTGTTCTCCGAGCACGCCGAGCGCGTCGAGCTGTGCCTGTTCGACGACCACGACGTCGAGGAGCGGATCGAGGTCCGCGAGCGCACCGCGTTCAACTGGCACATCTACCTGCCGGGCGTCGGTCCCGGACAGCGCTACGGCTACCGGGTCCACGGCCCGTACGAGCCGGTCGCCGGCCACCGCTTCAACGCGCACAAGCTGCTGATCGACCCCTACGCGAAGTCGATCGAGGGCAAGGTGCGCTGGAACCGCGGCAACGTCCTGCCCTACGTGTCCGACCCCGAGAAGGGCGATGAGGCCGATCTCGTGATGGACGCCGCCGACGACGCGCTGGCCATCCCCAAGAGCGTGGTCGTCGACGACCGCTTCGACTGGGAGGACGACCGCCGCCCCGACACGCCGATGGATCAGACGATGATCTACGAGACCCACGTCAAGGGCTTCACGATGCGCCATCCCGGCGTGCGCGAGGACCTGCGCGGCACCTACGCCGGGCTGGCGTCAGAGGCCGCGATCGAGCACCTCCAGTCGCTCGGGGTCACCGCGGTCGAGCTGCTCCCGATCCATCACATCGCCGACGAGTCGTTCCTCGCCGAGCGCGGGCTGACCAACTACTGGGGCTACTCGACGATCGGCTTCTTCGCTCCCCACTCGGGCTACGCCGCCACCGGCATCCGCGGTCAGGAGGTGCGCGAGTTCAAGGGCATGGTCAAGGCCCTGCACCGCGCGGGGATCGAGGTGATCCTCGACGTCGTGTACAACCACACGGCCGAGGGCAACCACCTCGGCCCGATGCTCTCGTTCAAGGGCGTCGACAACGTGAGCTACTACCGGCTCATGCCCGACGACCCGCACTACTACATGGACTTCACGGGCACAGGCAACTCGCTCAACGTGATGCACCCGAGCGTCCTGCGGCTGATCATGGACTCGCTGCGCTACTGGGTCGCCGAGTGCCACGTCGACGGCTTCCGCTTCGACCTCGCCAGCGCGCTGGCGCGCGAGCTCTACGACGTCGACCGCCTGGCGAGCTTCTTCGACGTCATCCACCAGGACCCGATCCTCTCCCAGGTCAAGCTGATCGCCGAGCCGTGGGACGTCGGCCCCGGCGGCTACCAGGTCGGCAACTTCCCGGTCCTG
>DASTIC010000315.1:0-3692 GCA_035717845.1 Solirubrobacteraceae bacterium | reverse complement strand
GGGCGCTACCCGGTGATCGGGCGGTCGCCGTCGAGGCACCATGCCTCGACCGCCGGCCACGGGCCGAAGCCCGCTTCCGGGTTGAGGTGCCCGCCTCCGTGCAGCAGGTCGACCGGTATGCCGAGCGGCTCGCCATAGAGGCCGGCGGCGCCCTCCGGGCAGTACGGGTCGTCGTCGGAGCAGACCAGCCTCGCGCCGTCACTCAGCGCCGGGAGCGGGACCGGGAAGAAGCCCTGGATCTCCGGGACGCCCGAGGCCTCGGAGGGTGGGGCGGCGAGGAGGACGCGGTCGGCCGGGGTGCCCCCGTCGGCGACGTGGTGCAGGTAGAGCAGGCAGGCCAGCGAGTGGCAGACGACGATGACCTCTCCGTTGGGGAGGGCACCCAGCTCGCCGTCGAGCGCTGCGCGCCAGGCGGGCAGGGAGGGAAGGTCGGCGTCCGGCAGGTCCGGGTAGGCGACCCGCTCGGTGTCGGCCCGCAGGCGGGCGGCGAGCCAGGTCTGCCAGTGGCCCGGCCCCGAGCTCCCGAGGCCGTGCAGGATGAGGAAGGAGCGGGCGGCCACCACCGCTACCGTAGACCGCGTGGCGGTCCGCATGCTGGACATCACCGGCCTGACCTGCCCGATGACCTGGGTGCGGACGAAGCTCGAGCTGGAGCGGCTGGCGCCCGGGGAAGCTCTCGACGTGCGCTGCGCCCCCGGCGAGGCGCTCGAGAACGTGCCGCGCTCGGCCGCCGAGGCGGGGCATGAGGTGGACGTGGACGGCACGACGATCCGGATCGTCCGCCGATGAACGACCGCCGCGCCTTCTTCCGCGGCTTCGCGGGAGCCGCACGAAACATGGCGCGACCGGACGCGGAGACCATCCGCGCGACCGCCGAGCCCTGGCTGGAGCGCTACTCGCGCCAGCTCGTGCTGCCCGAGTGGAGCGAGGAGGCGCAGCGGCGGATCGGCGAGGCCGGCGTGCTCGTCGTGGGCGCGGGGGCGCTCGGGTCGCCGGTCGCCACGTACCTCGCGGGAGCGGGAGTCGGGCGGCTCGGCCTGGTCGACGACGGCGACGTCGAGCTCTCCAACCTCCACCGCCAGCACCTGCACTTCACGCCCGACGTCGGCGTTCCCAAGGCCCACAGCGCGGTCGCCAAGCTCGGCTTCCTCAACCCCGAGGTGCTGATCGAGCCCTACCAGGCGCGCTTCAACCCGGCGATGCTCGAGGGCCACGACCTCGTCGTCGACTGCACGGACTCGTTCGACAGCCGGTACGCGATCAACGCCGCGTGCTGCGAGGCCGGCGTCCCGCTCGTCGAAGGCGGCGTCACCGGCCTCACCGGCCTCGTGATGGCGATCCGCCCGGGGGAGACGGCCTGCTACCGCTGCGCGTTCCCCGAGACGCCGCCTCTCGGACCGAGCTGCGCGGAGGCCGGCGTCCTCGGGCCGGCCGCGGGCGTCGTCGGCTCGCTCCAGGCGCTCGAGGCGCTCAAGCTGCTCGCCGGCCTCCCGGCCCTCACCGATGCCTTCGTCCAGATCGACCTGGCGACGCTCGACTTCCTGCGCGTCAGGACCATGCGCCGCGACGATTGCCGAGACTGCGCGCGGCGTAGTCTGTAGGCACGATGCTGGGGATCGGGACCCTCCGCCGGGTGGCGGGCGAGCTGCGCCGTGACGTCCGCGCCGCCTACGAGCGCGACCCGGCGGCCAAGGGCGTCAGCGCCGTCGAGGTGCTCGCGGCCTGGCCGGGAGTGCATGCGCTGCTCAGCCACCGCGTCGCCCACGCGCTCCATGCCGCCGGGGTGCCGGGCGCGCCACGCGCGCTCGCGTACGTGTCACGCTCGCTGACGGGGATCGAGATCCACCCGGCGGCCAAGGTCGGCGACGGCCTGTTCATCGACCACGGCATGGGCGTGGTGATCGGCGAGACGGCCGAGGTGGGGGACACCGTGACGATGTACCAGGGCGTCACGCTCGGCGGCACCGGGTTCGCCACCGGCAAGCGCCATCCGACCGTGCAGGACAACGTGACGATCGGCTCGGGCGCCAAGCTCCTGGGCCCGATCACGATCGGCCACGGCGCCAAGATCGGGGCCAACGCGGTCGTCATCCACGACGTGCCGCCCAACTCCACCGTCGTCGGCAACCCCGGCCACCCGGTGCGCGTCGAGGGGCGGCGCCCCGAGGGCCCGGACGCCGACTGGGTCCACCTGCCCGACCCGATCGCCGACGCGCTCAAGCAGCTTTCGCGGCGGATCGCCGAGCTCGAGCGCGAGCTGGCGGCCGTGCGCGGCGAGGACCCGGGCAGCCAGGCCGACGTCGTGCCGCTGCGCCCCGTCCGCGGTCCGAGTCCCGCCGGTGGCTAGCTTCTCCCACACGGTCGAGGTCCCGCGGCCGCCCGAGGAGGTCTTCCCGTGGCTGCTCGAGCAGGACAAGGTCCCGCGCTGGACCGGCCACCTCGAGCGCTACGAGCAGGTCGACGGCGCGCTCGGCGCGGGGTCCCGGGTGCGGCAGCTGCTGGTGATCAGCGGCCGCACGTTCGACGTCGAGCTGGAGATCACCCGCTACGACCCGCCGGACGCCGCCGAGACGCGGTTCGAGACGAACGGGATCAAGGTCGTCTCCACGTACGCCCTCCAGCCCACCGGAACGGGCACCCGGCTCACGCAGTCGCTCGAGGCCAAGGCCGGAGGGTTCACCGCGAAGATGCTGCTCCCGGTGGTCCAGCCGCGGCTCGAGCACAAGCTCACCGAGGACCTCGAGCGGCTGCGGACTGAGCTGTCATGAGGGCCCTCGCCGTGATCGTCGCCTTCCTTTTCCTCGCCGTGCCGGCGGCGGCCCAGGACACGGTCGAGCAGATTGCCTCGGCGCTCCGGGACGATCCCGTCTACGTCGATCCGGACGCCGAGATGGCGCTGTCGGCGAGCGAGGCGGACGCGGTCCGCGACCGCATCGACGGCGACCTCTACGTCGCGGTGCTGCCCGCCTCGGCCGGCTCCGCCCAGGAGCTGGCGGCCGAGCTGCGCTCGCGGCTGGGCGGCTCGGTCGGCGTGATCGCCGGCGACAGCTTCCGCGTGGACGGCACGGCCGGCGCCGAACGGGCGGCCGACGCCGCGTTCGACGCCTCGAGCCGCGACGGCGCGGGAGCGGTGCTGGTCGGATTCGTCGAGCGCGCGAGCGGTGGGGAGCCGAGCGGCGACGGCGGGGACGGTGGGGGCGGAGCAGGCAGCCTCATCCTCCTCGGCGCCGCCGGTGTCGGCGGCGCGGCCCTGCTCGTGCGCCGCCGCCGTCGGCGCCAGGCCGAGGCGGTCGAGTTCGCCGAGGTCAAGGACAACGCGCGCGACGACCTGGTCGCGCTCGGCGACGACATCCGCGCGCTCGACCTCGACGTCGACATGCCGGGAGTCCCGCAGGACGCGCGCGCCGACTACGAGCGCGCGGTGAACGCGTACGACACGGCCGACCGGTCGTGGAGGCTCGCCCGCCGGCCGCTGGACCTCGAGCCCGTCGGCTCCGCGCTCGAGGAGGGTCGCTGGGCGATGAGCTCCGCGAAGGCCCGGCTCGAAGGTCGCGAGCCGCCCGAGCGCCGCTCGCCGTGCTTCTTCGACCCCCGCCACGGGCCGTCGAGCCGCGAGGTCGAGTGGGCGCCGTACGGCGGTGCACCGCGCATGGTCCCGGCCTGCGAGGCAGACGCCCAGCGCGTCGAGCGGG
>DASTIC010000314.1:0-18043 GCA_035717845.1 Solirubrobacteraceae bacterium | reverse complement strand
ACGTCCTTGACGTCGCCGGCCAGGACGCCCGCCTGGATGGCGGCGCCGACGGCCACGACCTCGTCCGGGTTGACGCCGCGGTGCGGCTCCTTGCCGGTGAGCTCCTTGACCTTCTCCTGGACGGCCGGCATGCGGGTCATGCCGCCGACGAGGACGACGTGCTGGATCTCCTTGACGCCCTTGTCCTTGGCGTCGTCGAGCGCCTGGCGGACCGGCGCGACGACGCGCTCGACCAGCGGCGCGGCGAGCTCGTTGAGCTTCGCGCGCGTGAGGCGGACGTCGAGGTGCTTGGGCCCGGAGGCGTCGGCCGTGATGAACGGCAGGTTGATCTGCGTCTCCTGCGCGGACGACAGCTCGATCTTGGCCTTCTCGGCGGCCTCGTAGAGGCGCTGGAGCGCCATCTTGTCCTGCGTGAGGTCGATGCCCTGGTCGCGCTTGAACTCGGCCGCGAGCCAGTCGACGATCGCCTTGTCGAAGTTGTCGCCGCCGAGGTGGTTGTCACCGGCCGTCGACTTGACCTCGAACACGCCGTCGCCGATCTCGAGCACCGACACGTCGAACGTGCCGCCGCCGAGGTCGAAGACGAGGATCGTCTGGTCGGACTCCTTGTCGAGCCCGTAGGCCAGCGAGGCGGCCGTCGGCTCGTTGATGATGCGCTTGACCTCGAGGCCGGCGATGCGGCCGGCGTCCTTGGTGGCCTGGCGCTGGTCGTCGTTGAAGTAGGCCGGGACTGTGATGACCGCCGAGTCGACGCTCTCACCGAGATAGGCCTCGGCGTCGGCCTTCAGCTTCTGGAGGATCATCGCGGAGATCTCCGGCGGCGAGTACTCCTTGCCACCGGCCTTCACGCGAGCGTCGCCGCCCGAGCCGGAGATGACGTCGTACGGCACGATCGACTCCTCCTCATGCACCTCGGCCTCCTTGCGGCCCATGAAGCGCTTGATGGAGAAGACGGTGTTGGTGGGGTTGGTGACGGCCTGGCGCTTGGCGACGGTGCCGACGAGCCGCTCGCCGCTCTGTGCGAAGGCGACGACGGACGGCGTGGTACGCCCGCCTTCGGCGTTCTCGATCACCGTCGGCTCGCCGCCCTCGAGCACGGCCATGCACGAGTTCGTGGTTCCCAGGTCGATCCCGATGGTCTTTGCCATGTGGTGTGCTCCTCTAAAAGATCTCAGTCGCTTCGACGCAGATTGTAGCCAGTCGGGCACAGCGACAACAATGCGCACTCCCCGCAGTCCGGACGGCGCGCGTGGCAGGTGCGGCGGCCGTGACGGAGCAGGTTCACGTGGAACTCGAGCTCCTGGCCCCGGGGCGTCAGCTCGAGCATTGTGTCGTGCAGCTCGGTGAAGGGAGCGCCCTCGCGGAAGAGGCCGAGCCGCGTGCCGACGCGCGACACGTGGGTGTCGACCGGCACGTCGCGCTCGCCGTACGCGAACAGGCGCACGCAGGCCGCGGTCTTGCGCCCGACGCCGGGCAGCGAGACCAGGAACGCCTGGTCGCGCAGGTGCGGGCCGTCGAGCGGATCCGGCAGCGCGCGCAGGATCTCCTGGATGCGCCGCGACTTGACCTTCGAGATCCCGCCGGGCCGGATCGCGGCCTCGACCTCGTCGTTCGGCGCGTCACGCACCGCCTCCCAGCTCGGGAAGCGGTCACGCAGCCGCAGGAACGCGACGTCGCGGTTGCGGTCGTTGGTCGACTGCGAGAGGACGGTGAGGATCAGCTCGTCGAGCCCGTGGCCATGCGGTGGAGCCGACGGCCGGCCGTAGAGCGCGCGCAGGCGGTCGCGGATGCGGCGGACGCGCGAGGGGCTGTTCGATGCTAGGTTTTGGCGCGCGACGGACCGCATTCTGACGTAGTGCCGCTGGCACGGAACGGCTCGGAACAACTACGCCGGCAGCTCGGGGGAGCGCCGGCGGAGAAGGTGATTCGCATGCGCACCATCGCTTCGCTGGCGCTCGTCGGCGCCTGCCTGGTCGCCTGGTTGACCATAACTCCCGCCCCGGCCAAGGCCGGCAAGGCGAGCATGAACGCGCGCGAGCGCGCGGTCGTCCGCTCGATCAACCGCCAGCGCGCGCACCACGGTCTGGGACAGGTACGGGCCAGCGGCGCGCTCGCCCGGGCGGCCGACTACCACTCGTGGGAGATGCTGGACGCCAACTACTTCGCGCACGAGTCGCGGAACGGCGGGCCGTTCGACGCCCGCGTGCGGCGCTTCACGCGCCGGCGTGCACTGGGTGAGACGCTCGCGATGCTCGGAGGCGGCTGCCGGCGCGGCATGGCGACGCGCGTCGTGCGGATGTGGATGAACTCGCCGGGCCACCGGGCGATCCTGCTCTCCTCCTCCTTCCGCCGCGTCGGCATCGGGGCGCGCGCCGGCAGTCTCGGCAGCGGCCGCGCCTGCGTGGTCACCGCCGACTTCGCGTCGCGACGGTAAGCGCACCGGCTCGCCATACCATCGGAGGGGCAATGCGCCGCGTGCTCGCGCATCCCCTGGCGCCCGTGGTGGGCACCGCCCTGGCTGCGCTCGCCTACGTCGCGGTCCAGCCTGCGACGGCCGACATGGCAGCCCACGCCTTCCGCGCGTGGCTGTTCGACACCGAGGGGATGACCGTCTGGAACGCGCAGTGGTACGGCGGCCACCACGTGCTCGGCTACTCGACGCTGTTCGCCCCGCTGGCGGCCTGGCCGGGGCCGGCGTGGTCGGGAGCACTGGCGGCCGTGGCCGCCACCGCGGCGTTCGCACCGATCGCGCGGGCGGCGGCGCCGTCGGTGGAGGCGGCGACCGCCGCCACCTGGCTGTTCGCGGCCGGCGTGCTCAGCAACGTGGTGATCGGCCGCATGCCGTTCACGCTCGGCATCGCGCTGGCCGTCGCCGCCTGGCTGTGCGCGCGCCCCGAGCGGCGGGCGGTGTGGCGCGTGGCGGCCGCCGTGCTGTCGCTCGCCTCCGTGCTCGCCAGCCCCGTCGCGGGCGCCTTCCTCGCCCTCGCCGCCGTCGCCCTGGGACTTGCCCGCGGACGCGAGGCGGTGGGGCGCGCGGCGGTGCTGGCGGGGCCGGTGGCGGCCGGAGGCGCGGCGATGTACTTCCTGTTCCCCGAAGGCGGCGACGACCGCTTCGTGGCGACGGCGTTCTGGCCGATGCTGGCCGTCGTGGTCGCCGGCACGGTGCTGCTGGCGCCGGCCCGGCGGACGCTCCGGGTCGGCGCCGTGCTCTACATCGCCGTCCTCGTCGCCGCCTTCGTCCTGCCCACGCCGTTCGGCCAGAACTCCCTCCGGCTCCCGGTGCTGATCGGCCCCGCGCTGCTGCTCATCGCACCCCGCGCGGGGGCGCCGCGCGCCGCTGTCGCGGTCGTCGTCGTCGCCCTCGTCTACCTCCAGTGGCTGCCGGCCGTGCGCGCGGTGGCCGAGGCGCACGGCGACCCCTCCACCGAGTCGGCGTTCTTCGACGTCCCGCGCGAGTTCCTCGCCGGCGCGGTGCAGCCCGGCGAGCGGGTGGAGGTGGCGTTCACGCACAACCACTGGGAGGTCGCCCACCTCGCGACCGCCGTGCCGCTGGCGCGCGGCTGGGAGCGCCAGCTCGACGAGAAGGCCAACCCGCTCTTCTACGACGGCCGCCCGCTCACGCCCTGGCGCTACCACCGCTGGCTGCACGACGCCGGCGTGCGCTGGGTCGCGCTCCCGGACGCGCCGCTCGACTACTCGGCCGAGGCCGAGGCCCGCCTGCTCGAGCGCGGGCTGCCGTACCTGCGGCCGGCTCACGAGGGCGACGGCTGGCGGATCTGGGAGGTGCGCGACCCGTCGCCTCCCGCGTCGGACGGAGCGCGCGTGACGGCGGCGGGGCCGGACGGCTTCGAGGTCGAGTCCGGCGGGCCGACGGTGGTGCGGCAGCGCTGGACGCGCTGGTGGCGCTCCGACGGCGCCTGCGTGAGCGAGGCGCCCGGCGGCTGGACGCGTGTGACCCCGGTCCGCAGGGGGCCGGTGCGCGTGCGCGCGGAGCTCGAGGCGGACGGCGGGCCCGAATGCAGCGCCGCTCTGGCGGGTCATTAAGAGGTGTGGGAAACCGCCTGGCGGGCGCCGCCCACCGGCTTAACATCGTCGGATGGTCGCCCGGGCACGATCCCTGCTCCCGCACGGACCGCTGGACGTCGCGCGCCAGCTCGTGCTGTTCTGCGGGGCCTACTGGCTGTACCGCCTCGCGCGCGGGCTGGTCGACGGGCGCGCCGCCGAGGCGTTCGACAACGCGCGGGCGGTGGTGGACGTCGAGCGCGGGCTCGGGCTGTTCTTCGAGCCCGGGCTGCACGAGTGGGCGAGGGCGCACCAGCTCGTGATCGACGCCTCGAGCTGGATGTACCTCAACTCCCACTTCGCCGTGACGACCGTGACGCTCGCCTGGATCTACCTGCGGCGCAACGAGCGCTTCTACTTCGTGCGCAACATGTTCATGGTGGCCATGGGGCTGGCCCTCGTCGGCTACGTGGCGGTCCCGACCGCGCCTCCGCGGTTCCTGCCGGAGCTCGGGTTCAGCGACTCGGTGGCGGCGTTCACCGGCGTGCAGCCCGACTCGGGCTCCGCCGACGTGCTCTTCAACCCGTACGCCGCGATCCCCTCGATGCACGTGGCGTTCGCGCTCATGCTCGGGGTGACGATGGCGCGGATGGCGCGCCGCGGCTGGGCGCGGGCCCTGTGGTGGGCGTATGCGCCGGTGGTCTCCTTCGTGGTGGTCGTGACGGCCAACCACTGGTGGCTGGACGGCTTCCTGGGCGCGGTCGTGGCCGCCGTGTCGGCGGTGTGCGCGCACGGGGTGTTCGCCCGCGCGCGGCCCGAGGTGTGGGCCTGGAACGCGGCGCCTCGGACCCAAGCCGCGCACTCGCTGCCGTAGTCTCTTCGCTGATGACGACCCCACCGGTCGAGCGCCCGCCGCGGCCCACGCGGGCCGAATACCAGGCGCTGATGCGCAATCGACTGATCGAGTCGCGCCTCACGCCCAACGCGATCTCGCTCACCGGCCTCGCCCTCTGCGTGGTGGCGGCCGTGCTCGTGTGGGAGGAGTACTTCCTGCCCGGCGGCATCGCCTTCATCGTCGGCTCGGTCTGCGACACGCTCGACGGCCGCTACTCCCGCATGTCGGGCAAGGGCAGCCCGTTCGGCGCGTTCCTGGACTCGACGCTCGACCGCATCGAGGAGGGCCTCGTGCTCACCGCGGTCGCTGCGCACTTCTCGCGCGAGGGCGACGATCTGGCGGTCGCGGCGGTCGTCGTGGCCGTGCTCGCGTCGCTGATGGTCTCCTACACGCGGGCCCGGGCCGAGGCGCTCGGCGTCGAGTGCAAGGTCGGCATCGCGGACCGCACCGTGCGGGTTGTCATCCTCTCCGCCGGCCTGGTCTTCGCGGGCCTCGACCTGCTTGCGCCCGCCGTCTACGTGCTCGCCGCGCTGTCGACGATCACCGTCTTCCAGCGCATCTGGCACGTGCGCGGCGAGCTGAAGCGGCGCACCGTCGAGTTGTAACGCCCCCGCCGCGCGGGGGTTTCATTGAGCGGAACCCAACGGAGGAACTACTTGACCGAGAGCATCCGTCCCCTGCCGTCGACCAACGGTGGGAGGCGCTACCAGAACGAGAAGGTCCGGGTGGCCATCATCGGCGTGGGGAACTGCGCCAACGCGTTCGTGCAGGGCGTCCAGCACTACCGGAACGCCGATCCCGCCGAGCGGGTCCCCGGGCTCATGCACGTCGATCTCGGTGGCTACCACGTCGGGGACATCGAGTTCTCGGCCGCGTTCGACATCGACGCCGAGAAGGTCGGCAAGGACCTCTCGGAGGCGATCTGGTCGGGCCAGAACAACACGATCAAGTTCGTCAAGGAGGACGTGCCGCACCTCGGCGTGCCCGTGCAGCGCGGCATGACCCATGACGGGCTGGGCAAGTACCTCCAGCAGAAGATCACCAAGGCCGAGGGCTCGACGGTCGACATCGCGCAGGTGCTCAAGGACACGAAGACCGACGTCGTCGTCTCCTACCTGCCGGTCGGCTCGGAGCAGGCGACCAAGTGGTACGTCGAGCAGATCATCGAGGCCGGCTGCGCGATGGTGAACTGCATCCCGGTCTTCATCGCCCGCGAGGAGTACTGGAACCGGCGCTTCGTCAAGGCGGGGCTGCCGATCGTGGGCGACGACATCAAGTCGCAGGTCGGCGCCACGATCGTCCACCGCACGCTCGCCCGCCTGTTCGGCGACCGCGGCGTGAAGCTCGAGCGCACGTCGCAGCTCAACGTGGGCGGCAACATGGACTTCTTCAACATGCTCGAGCGCGAGCGCCTCGAGTCGAAGAAGATCTCCAAGACCAACGCGGTCACGTCGATCCTCGAGGACGAGATGGAGCCGACGAACGTGCATGTCGGGCCGTCGGACTACGTGCCGTGGCTCACCGACCGCAAGTGGGCTCACATCCGGCTCGAGGGCCAGGCGTTCGGCGGCGTGCCGCTGACCGCCGAGCTCAAGCTCGAGGTCTGGGACTCGCCGAACTCGGCCGGCATCGTGATCGACGCCGTCCGGTGCTGCAAGCTGGCGCTCAATCACGGCGTCGGCGGCCAGCTCGACGGCCCGAGCTCATACCTCATGAAGTCCCCGTTCACCCAGCGCCCGGACCACCTGGCACGCGAGGCGACCGAGGACTTCATCGCCAGCCACGCCCGCACCCGGGCCGCCGCCGACGCGGCACGGGCCGCCGCCGACAAGGCGGCCGACGAGAAGTCCGCGGTCGTGGACTGACCGCCGGCGAACGTCAACGGCGCTATCCAGCCGCCGTTGACGTTCGCCCACAGCAACGAGGCGCCCGAAGGCACCCGTTAAGCTCCCCGCGGTGCCGGAGCGGTTCGCGATCGCGCAGGTCACTCCTCACCCGTGGGAGGACGAGCACGAGGTCAACGCGTTCGTCGCGGCGCTCTCCCGGGAGCTGGCGGAACGGGGGCACCGGATCCTCGTGCTGGCGCCGTCGCGCTCGACCTCGCTGGTGCGGCAGTCGCGGCGGCTGATCCGGTCCGCGCGGGAGAACCCCGAGGCGCTGTTCGACCCCGACGGGGGCGTGCGGGTGCTCGGGGTCGGGGAGCTGATCCCGCTCCAGCGTCGCGGCGGGGCGCCGGCGCCTCCCGTG
The DNA here is from genome assembly GCA_035717845.1 of Solirubrobacteraceae bacterium. GTDB lineage: Bacteria > Actinomycetota > Thermoleophilia > Solirubrobacterales > Solirubrobacteraceae > DASSUW01. The sequence continues at coordinate 10,899 of DASTIC010000314.1, read as the reverse complement.
GACGTCGGCCGCACGGTCGAGGAGGTGCTGACGCGCGCGCCGCTCGACTTCGTGCACGTCCACGAGCCGTTCGCGCCGAGCACGTCGTCGGTGGCGCTGCGGCACTCGCGTGCGCTCAACGTCGGCTCCTTCCATGCCCCCACCGAGCGGGCGCTGTCCACCCAGGTGGCGCGCCGCTTCGTGGAGCTCTTCTTCGGCCGCCTCGACGCGCGGACGGCGGCGTTCGGCGCCACGCAGGAGCTGATGGAGCGCTACTTCCCCGCGTCATACCGGCGGCTGGCGCCAGGGGCGGAGGTGCTCGAGCGCCCGCCGTACGACGGCCCGGTGCGCTTCGCGTTCTGCGCCCAGGAGGAGCGCCAGGCGCTGCGGCTGTTCCTGCGCGCCCTGCGCCGGCTGCCCGACGAGCTCGACTGGTCGGCCACCGTCTTCTCGCCCTCCGGGGCAGCGCCGACAGGCACGCTGCGCAGCCGCTTCCGCGACCGCCTCACCGTCTGCTCGGCGGTCGAGACGACGGAGAGCGAGGTGCTGGCGAACGCCGACGTGGTCGTCGCCGCGTCGCTCGGCCAGGCGCCCGCCCCCGGCCTGCTCGTGCGCGCGCTCGGCGCCGGCGCGATGCCCGTCGCCGCCCGCCTGCCCGCCTACGAGGAGGTCCTGGGCGATGGCGGGCTGCTGTTCGAGCCCGGGGACGTCGACGTGCTCACCGGCCAGCTCGAGCGGCTGGCGCGCGACCCGCGGGCCGCTCGCGTCGCCCCCCGCACGGACCTCTCCTGGGCCCGCGTGGCCGGGGAGGTGGAGGAGATCTACACCGAGCTGGCGGCGCGCCGCCGCCCGGCGGTCGGCCTCAAGGCCGAGGTGCGGGAGCGTCGCGCCCGCCGGCCGGTGATCGAGGTCGACCTGCACAGGCACACCGACCACGCGAACGACTCCGTCACGCCCGTGGACGTCCTTCTCGCCACCGCGCGGGAGCGCGGGCTGGGCGCCATCGCGGTGACCGACCACAACGAGATCTCCGGCGCCCACGAGGCGCGAGCCAAGGCGGCCGAGTACGGCGTGAAGGTGATCGTCGGCGAGGAGGTCAAGACCGCCGACCAGGGCGAGGTGATCGGCCTCTTCATCGAGGAGAAGATCCCGCGCGGCATGACGCTCGAGGAGACGATCGCCGAGATCAAGCGCCAGGGCGGGCTGGTCTACGTGCCCCACCCGTTCGACCGCCTGCACTCGGTCCCCGACTACGAGCACCTGTTGCGGGTGGTCGACGACGTCGACGCGATCGAGATCTTCAACCCGCGGATCGCGATCGCCGCCTGGAACGAGGAGGCGGTGCGCTTCGCGGGCAAGTACCGGATCCCCGGCGGCGCGGGCTCGGACGCCCACGTGGCCCAGGGGCTCGGCGCCGTGCGGATCCGCATGCGCGACTTCGACGGGCCCGAGGAGTTCCTCGAGTCCCTGCGCGACGCGGACATCACGGGCCGCCCCTCCTCGCTCCGCTACGCCCAGGTCCAGGCGCTCAAGTTCCTCGAGACCCGGGCCACCCCGCCGGCCGCTCGCCGGGCCACCCGCCGGCGGCGTGTCAAGCGGGCCGTGGCCGGCCGCGACACGCAATGAGCGATGCAGGGGCAAGGAGAACAGCCCGGCGCGGCTAAACCGGTCGGCGGGATGCCCGCCACTGACGACGAGATCCGCGAGAAGTACCTCGAGCGCGCCATCCGCGAGCTCAACCACTTCACCCGAGACCTTCAGGCCTGCGACCGCTGTCCGCGCGGAAGCCTCATGCCCGTGCTCGGCTCCGGCCACCCGCAGGCCGACGTGATGTTGCTCAAGTACGCCCCGACGCCGGCGGAGATCGAGGAGGGCGTCGCGTTCTACGGACGCGCGGGCACGGCGCTGATGAAGTCGCTCCGGCGGCTCGACATCGATCCGCTCGCCGTGTACGGCACCCTGTGCGTCAAGTGCCCGGTGGCCGACACCGCGCTCGCCGCGCCGGAGTGCATCACGCGGCTCGTCGAGGAGATCGCGATCGTGCAGCCGCGGCTGGTCGTGGTCATGGGGCCGGAGGCCCTCGAGGTGCTCAACGAGCTCCAGCTGCCGCTGGCGTCGGAGGTCAGCGCCCGGCCCGGTGAGACCCAGGCGCTGACCCCTTCGATCGAGGCGCTCTACACGCCGAGCATCGACGAGGCGCTCGACGAGGAGCAGGCCAAGCGCGCGTTCTGGCGCGCCTTCCGCGTGCTCGGCGACTGGTACGCGGACTTCCCGCCGTACTAGCCGGGCACGCGCACGTCGCGCCAGGTGAAGCGCGGGGTCCAGCCGAGCTCGCGGCGGGCCTTCGCGTTCGACGCGCCGCGGGCGCGGGTCATCATCGAGAGCGCCTGGGGGCCGGCCATCAGCCGCACGAGCCAGCCCGGCAGCCGTCGCGGCGGCGGCGCTCCGACGGCCACCGCGAGGGCCGGCAGCAGCTCGCTGGTGGGAGCGGGCGCGTCGTCGACGACGTTGTAGATGCCGGGCGCGCCTCCCTCGATGGCCGCGACCGTGGCGGCCGCCGCGTCGTCGATGTGCACGAGCGACCAGATGCCCGCGCCGTCGCCGCCGACCGGGAGGCGCCGCTTGCGCATGAGCTCGACGTGCTGGCCACCGGCGTCGATCGACGTGCCCGGGCCGTAGAAGCCGCCGTAGCGGAGCACGATGCCCTTCATCCCCTCCGCGCCGGTGACAGCCGCCTCGAGGTGCCGGATCGCCGCCAGCGTCTTGCGCACGTCGGCCGGCGGCTCGGGGTCGAGCTCGTCGTTCTCGCTCTTGATCGGCCCGCCCTCGCGGGCGTACGGCCAGCCGGCGTAGCTCTGCCACACCAGGCGGCCCGCGCCGGCCGCGCGGGCGGCGGCGATCAGGTTGTCGGTGCCCTCCGTGCGCAGGCGGTTCGTCATCGCGAACGCCTTGTCGAAGTTGCGCACCATGCCGAGGCCGGACAGCGCGGTGAGCTGGTGCACGACGACGTCGGGCTCCGCCGCGACCACGGCGGCGCGGAGGGCCGCGGCGTCGAACGGATCGACCTGGACCGGCTCGGCGCCGAGCGCTCGCAGCCGGTGCGGGTTGGAGCGGGTGGTCCCGGTGACGTGGTGGCCGCGCTCGATCAGCAGCGGGACGAGCCGGCGGCCGAGGGTGCCGGTCGCGCCGGCGAGGAAGATGCGTAGGGTGTCCATGCGATCTGAGACGAGACAGGGGCGCGCGCTGTGACATCCGAGGAGCTGCGCCCGCTGTTGCTCTCGATCGCCTACCGGATGGTCGGCAGCTACAGCGAGGCCGAGGACCTCGTCCAGGAGGCGTTCCTGCGGCTGCACGAGGCGGGCGACGTCGAGAGCGCGAAGGCGTGGCTGACGACCGTGACGACGCGGTTGGCGATCGACCATCTGCGCTCGGCGCGAGTGCGCCGCGAGCAGTACCCGGGCAACTGGCTGCCGGAGCCGGTGGTCGCGGACCCGGCGCCCGAGGCCGCCGTCAGAGCCGAGTCGCTCTCGTTCGCCGTGCTCGTCCTGCTGGAGAGCCTGACGCCCGTCGAGCGCGCGGTGTTCGTGCTGCGCGAGGCGTTCGAGTTCGGCTACGACGAGATCGCGGAGATCGTCGGCAAGAGCGAGGCGAACTGCCGCCAGCTCGCGGCCCGCGCACGCCGGCACGTCGACGAGCGCCGCGCGCGGTTCGAGCCCTCGCGCGAGCAGCGCGACGAGCTCGTCCGCCGCTTCGTGGCCGCGCTCCAGGAGGGCGAGACGGGCGCGCTGGTCGAGCTCCTGGCGGCCGACGTCGAGTTCTACGGGGACGGCGGCGGCAAGGCCCCGGCCGTGCGCCATGTGGTCGGCGCCGAGGCGGTGGCCCGGATGCTGGCCCGCTTCATGCCCATCGCTGCCCGCCGCGGCACGACCGCCGAGGTCGCCGAGTTCAACGGCGAGAGCGGCCTCGCCGCGTACGAGGGCGGGGAGCTCGTCGCGGTGTGGGCGTTCGAGATCTCAGACGGCGCCGTGCGGGCCATCCGCGGCGTCGTCAACCCCGACAAGCTGCGCCACGTCGGGGGCTAGACCTCGAGCACGATCTTGCCGAGCTTGGAGCCGGCCTTGAAGCGGTCGTAGGCGGCGGCGACGTCGTCGAGCGGGTAGGTCGCCGCGACGGGGACCGCGAGGTCGCCGGACGCGAAGCCGGGCAGGACCGCCTTCTCCACCAGCCGGGTGGCGGCGGCCTTCTCCTCCAGCGGGCGGGCGCGCATCGTGGAGGCGAGGAGACGGCCGCGCTTGGCCATCAGCTGCCGCAGGTCGAGCTCGACGGTGGCTCCCGCACCCACGCCGATCACGACGATCCGGCCGCGGAGAGCGAGCGCCTCGAGGTCGCCGGGGAAGTTCGGCGCCCCGACGAGCTCGAGGATCACGTCGAACGGGCCGGCCGCCGCGAACTCCTCCGGAGCGATCGCGTTGACGCCCAGCGCGGCCACCTGCTCGCGGCAGTGCTCGTCGCGCACCGTCGCGGTGACGCGGGCGCCGGCCATCGTCCCGAGCTGGACGGCGGCCATCCCCACGCCGCCGGCGGCGCCGTGGACGAGCAGCCGCTCGCCGACCATCAGCTCGGCTTGGGTGAAGAGCGCGTCGTGGGCCGTGAAGAACACCTCGGGGGTGCCGCCGGCCGCGACCCAGTCGAGCTCGTCGGGCACCGGCATCGCCACGCGCTCGTTGACGACCGCCATCTCGGCCTGCCCGCCGCCGGCGACGATCGACATCACGCGGTCGCCGGGCTCGAAGCGCTCGACGCCGGCGCCGACCGCGATCACCTCGCCGGCCAGCTCGAGGCCGGGGATGTCCGGCGGCGCGCCTGGCGGGGCGGGATAACGGCCCGCGAGCTGGTGCATGTCGGCCCCGTTGATGCCGGCGGCGCGCACCCGGACCAGCAGCTCACCGGCCTGGGGGCGGGGATCGGGGTGCTCCCGTACGGAGATCTCGCCGTCGTGAATCGTGGCGGCGCGCATCGCCGCGATGGTATCCCTCCGCGCCAGTTCTCGGCAGACTCCCCCGACGGCTGTGGCTTACATCCGGTCGCCGGGGTATAGAGGGGCGATGGAGGTTCCTGCCCTCCGCCTGACGCCGCTCTGGCGCGAGTCCCGCGTCGGCTTCGAGGCCGCCGCGCTGCTGCGCAGCCCGGTCTGGCGCGGGGAGGGCGTGCCGCCCGGCGGCGGCCGGCCCGTCCTGCTCGTCCCGGGGTTCATGGCGGGCGACGGCTCGCTCGGCACGATGGCCAAGTGGCTGCGGGCCAACGGCTACTGGACGCGCCGGGCGGGCATCCGGGCCAACGTCGGGTGCTCGCAGGAGGCGTGCGTGCGGCTGGAGGAGCGGGTCGAGGCCCTCGCCGGGCGCACCGGCCGGCGGGTCACGATCGTCGGTCAGAGCCGCGGCGGGGTGCTCGCCCGGGTGATCGCCGTGCGGCGGCCCGACCTCGTGGAGCGGATCGTCACCCTGGGGGCGCCGACCGTCTCGATGCTGGCCGTCAACCCGCTCGTGCTCCTCCAGGTCGGACTCGTCGGCGCGCTCGGCACCGGCCACGTGCCTGGCTTCTTCTCGATGCGCTGCCTGCGCGGGACGTGCTGCGGGAGCTTCCGCGCCGACATGACCGGCCCGTTCCCCGCCGACGTCGGCTACACGGCGCTCTACTCGCGCTCCGACGGCATCGTCGACTGGCGGGCCTGCCTGGACCCGGCGGCCGGCGAGCTGATCGAGATCCGCGCCTCCCACTGCGGGATGGCGCTCAACCGCAGCGCCTACGAGCACCTCGCGAACGCGCTGGCCGAAGAGCCCGCGTCGCTCCCGCGCGCCGCCTAGCTACGAGGGCTTCTCGAGCAGCGCGACGGACTCGATGTGCGGCGTCTGCGGGAACATGTCGACCGGGCGGACGCGGGTGAGGCGGTAGCCGGCCTCGACCATCTGCGCGGCGTTCGGGGCGAGCGTGGTCGGGTTGCAGGAGACGTAGACGACGCGGGAGGGCTGGGCCTCGATGATGCGGCGGACGACCTTCTGGGACAGCCCGGCCCGAGGGGGATCGACGACGAGGACGTCCGGACGCCCGGCCTCGGCGACGAGGTCGCGCATCGCGAGCCGGATGTCGCCGGCGTAGAAGCGGGCGTTGAGGACGTCGTTGCGGCGGGCGTTCTCGATCGCGTCCGCCACGGCCGACTCCACGATCTCGACGCCGACGACCTCGCGGGCACGGGCGGCCAGCGTGAGGCCGATCGTGCCGATGCCGGAGAAGAGGTCGAAGACGCGCTCGTGGCCACGTAGCTGGGCCATCTCGGCGGCGATCGCGTAGAGCTGCTCGGCCATCTCCGTGTTCGTCTGGAAGAACGCGTCGGGGCTGACGAGGAACTCCAGGCCGCCGAGCTCCTCGCGCAGCTGCGGCGCACCGGAGAGCAGGACGGTCTCGCCCCCGGCCGTGCTCTCCCCGAGCTGCTCCTGCTGCGTCCAGAACAGGCCGCCGGCGGCGACGGCGTCGATCAGCGAGTCGGTGTCGATCGCGCCTGGCGAGGTCACGAGGCGCACCTGGAGCTCGCCCGTCCGGCGGCCCTCGCGGACGACGAGGTTGCGCAGGAGGCCGCGCTGCTCGCGCCGGTCCCAGGGCGACAGGTCATGCATGCGGGCCCAGGCGAGCACCTGCTCGCGGACCGCGTTCGAGCGCTCGGAGGCGAGCAGGCAGTCGTCCATCGGCACGATCTCGTCCCACCGGCCGGGCGCGTGGAACCCGCACACGAGCTCGCCGGCCGGGCCGCGGCCGAACGAGTACTCGAGCTTGTTGCGGTAGCGCCACTCCTGCTCGGCGGGGACGATCGGCTCGAGCTCGAAGTCGCTGAGCCTGCCGATCCGCTCGAGGGCCTCGCGCACCTGCGTCGCCTTGACCTCGAGCTGGCGCTGGTAGGGCAGCACCTGCCAGGGCGCGCCCGGGTGGTGGGCCACCGGCGGGATGCGGTCCGGCGACGGCTCGAGCACCTCGGCGGCGCGCGCCTCGGCGTACGCCCGCTTGGACTTGCCGACCACCGCGCGGACGCGGTCGCCGGGCACCGCCCCGGCCACGAAGACGACGTAGCCGTCGAGCCGCGCGACGCCGTTGCCGCCGTGGGCGAGCGAGTCGATGGTCAGCTCGAGCGTGTCACCGCGCGCGGGCCTGGTGCGCTGGGTCGTCGTCACCCGACCCAGGATGACACCCGTCAGGGCAGCCGGCGCTCGATCGCGGAGAGGACCGACTTGCGGTTCGCGTTGCGGCGCTCGTGGTCGCGCACGGCCCGCAGCTCGGCGGGGCTGAGGCCTTCGAGGTGGTCGATGACCTTGGCGGCCGTCAGCTCGTCGTAGCCGGTGATCGGGAACGAGCTTCCGAGGCCGGCAGCGCGCCGCGCGCGGTCGACCTCGCGCATCACCCGGTCGGGCGGGAGCGAGGCGAGGCCGTCGACCAGGTCGTCGGTCGACCGGCGGCCCCGGCGCACCAGCTCTGCGAGCAGCTCCGAGGCGTCGTCGCGCGTCATCCGCCCGCGCGCGACCGCGTCGTCGAGCACCTCCTGGATCCGCTCGCGTGTCAGCAGCAGCGCCTCGAGCGGGTTGAGGAGGAGGCGCTTGGTCGGTTGCGGCATCTGACGAAGGCCTACCCCGCGCGCGAGCCCGTCGAAACGAGCAGCTCGAGCAGCGCCTTCTGCGCGTGCCGGCGGTTCTCGGCCTGGTCCCAGATGCGCTGGCGATCGCCGTACAGCACGCCGTCGGTGATCTCCTCCCCCGGATGTGCCGGGAGGCAGTGGAGCGCGAAGGCGTGCGGCGCCGCGCGGTCGAGCAGCGCCTCGTCGAGCCGGTACGGCGCCAGCGCGGCGCGGCGGCGGTCGGCCTCGGTCTCCTCGTCGTTGAGCGACACCCAGACGTCGGTGTACACGGCGTCGGCCCCGTCGACGGCCTCCTCCGGGTCCTCGAAGTGCTTCGCGCCCGCCTCCGGCTCGAGCTCGAACCCCGCGGGGGCGGCGACGCGCACCTCCACACCCGCGAGCGCACCGACGAGTGCGAGTGATCGCGCGACGTTGTTGCCGTCCCCGACGTACGCCAGCACCCGCCCCTCGATCGAGCCGAACGCCTCCCGCATGGTCATCAGGTCGGCGAGCGCCTGGCACGGGTGGTGGAGCGGCGAGAGCATGTTCACGACCGGCACCGACGCGTGCTCGGCCAGCCCGTTCAGCCGCTCCTCGGACCCGGTTCGCAGGCCGATCGCCGCGACGTGCCGCGAGAGCACCAGCGCGGTGTCGCGCAGCGCCTCGCCGCGGGTCAGCTGGAGCTCGCCGGTGCGCAGGACCATGGGATGGCCGCCGAGCTCGACCACGCCGGCCTCGAACGACACGCGCGTGCGCGTCGAGGGGTGCTCGAACACCAGCGCCACCGTGCGACCGTCGAGCGCCCGTGACGCGGCGGGGGCGGCCTTGAGGGCGAGCGCACGGTCGAGCAGCGACGTGAGCTGCCCGGGGGTGAGCTCGGTGCCATCGAGGAAGTGCAGGCGCCCGAGTGTACGGTCGCGCCTGGTTTACTGCACCGCTGCATGCGCCTCGCCCTCGCCGCCCTCCTCCTCGCCCTCACGATCGCCGCCTGCGGAGGCGACGACGGCGGCGATCAGCCCGCCGCCTCCGGCGAGTGCTCGGGCGACGCGGTCGTGATCCGGATGGCCGACATCAAGTTCGACCCGCAGGAGGCCACCGCCCGCGCCGGCCAGGAGATCTGCTGGCCGAACGAGGACGAGGTCGAGCACGACGTGGTCGCCGAGTCGGGCGCCACGTTCGAGTCCAAGCTCTACGGCAAGGGCGAGACGTTCACGACGACGGTCGAGGAGCCCGGCCGCGTCGAGTACATCTGCACGGTCCACCCCGGCATGACCGGGTCGATCGACGTCAAGCGCTAGGGCGCAGGCCGAAGCCGCGCAGGACGAGCAAGGCCTTCTCGCCCATCGTGCCGGGCCGCGGGAGAACGCCGAGGTCGCGGGCGGCGGCGTGGACGTCGAAGAACGCCCGGGCGCGCAGGAGACGGTCGCCGCGGAGCTCCGCGTAGACGACCGCGTGGACGACGAGGAAGCGGCCGGTCGGCGCGACGCCGGCGATCGTGCCCCGGTGGGTGCCGAGCAGCTTGCAGGGCGCGCACGCGAAGTCTCCCTTCGCGAGCCGCTCGCCGGTCGCGTTCACCCGCGCGTCCGGGAACGCGGCCCAGAGGCGGCGGGCGTGGGCGGCGAGCGCGGCGGCTCCCTCCAGCGGCGCGGCCGTGAGCGGGTCCTCGTAGTGGAACTCGTCGTCGCAGAGCGGCGCGAACGCCCCGGGATCGCGACCGGACCAGGCGCGCTCCCACGCGTCGAACAGGGCGTCCACGTCCACGCGGCCATGATGGCGGGTCGTGCGCGAGCTGCTCCGCCACCGCAACTTCCGGCTGCTGTTCCTCGGCCAGGGGCTGAGCACGATCGGCGATCGGATCGTGTTCGTCGCGCTTGCGCTGTACGTGACCGACATCGGCACGCCGAGCGACGTCGGCATCGTGCTGGCCTGCCACGCGCTGCCGCTCGTCGGCTTCCTGCTGATCGGCGGCGTGTGGGCGGACCGGCTGCCGCGGCACCTCGTCGTTGTGACCACCGACCTCATCCGCTTCGGGCTGCACGCGCTGCTCGCGACGCTGATCTTTCACCGGGGCCGTCGAGATCTGGCACATCGCGGTGATCGAGGCGGCGTTCGGCACCGCCGAGGCGTTCTACCGCCCCGCCTACACGGGCCTCGTGCCGCAGTCCGTCTCCGAGGACGAGATCCAGCCGGCCAAGGCCGCGTTCGGCACACTGGAGACCGTGGCCGAGTTCCTCGGGCCGGCGCTCGCCACCGCGCTCGTGCTGGGGATCGGCCCCGGCGTCGCGTTCGCGCTCGACGCCGCGACCTTCCTGGCGTCGGCCGCCCTGCTCGTCCGTCTGCGCCCCCGCCCCCGTGGCGAGGCGCCCGTCCGCACGACGGTGCTGGCCGAGCTGCGCGAGGCGTGGACGGAGGTGCGCTCGCGGCCGTGGGTGTGGGCGATCATCGCCGCGGCCTCGCTGGGGGCTGCTGGTCTGCTACGGCCCGTGGATGACGCTCGGGCCGACGGTGTCGATCGAGCACTACGGGACCCGCGCGGTATACGGGATCCTGGCCTCCGCGCTGGGCGCCGGCACGGTCGCGGGCGCGCTGCTCGGCTTCCGCTGGCAGCCCCGCTACCCGATGCGCCTGGGGATGCTCTTCTGCCTGCCCTTCCCGGTCACGGTGGGCCTGTTCGCGCTCGGCGCCCCGGTCGCCGTGCTGGTCGTCCTCTTCGCGCTCACCGGCGCCGGCGTCGCGCTGTTCGGCATCTGGTGGGAGACCGCGCTGGCGCAGCGCATCCCGCCGCACACGCTCTCGCGGGTGTCGGCCTACGACTGGATGGGCTCGCTCGCGCTGCTGCCGATCGCGTATGTGCTCGCCGGCCCACTGGGCGAGGCGCTCGGCGCGGTCGAGGTGCTGGCAGTCGGCAGCCTGCTGGGGCTCGCCGCGTTCGCCGCGAGCCTCGCGGTGCGCGGCGTCTGGACACTGGAGCGGATCAGCCGGGAAGCGTGACCGTTCCCGTGATCAGCACGACGACGTCGCCGCTGACGCGCGCGCGGTCCCCATCCATCTCGGCGTGCAGCCGGCTCGGTCGGCCGATCTCCACGCCCTGCGTCACGTCGAGCCGCTCGGTGCCCACGCGCTCGTGCAGGTAGGCGAGCAGCGGCCCGGCCGCCGACCCGGTTGCCGGGTCCTCGTCGTCGAGCTCGCTGGGGAAGGAGCGGGTGCGGGCGGCCTCGCCGTCGAACGCGCAGGCGTAGAGGTTGAACGTCTCGTGCGCGAGC
>DASTIC010000313.1:0-3289 GCA_035717845.1 Solirubrobacteraceae bacterium | reverse complement strand
TGCTCGAACATCCAGGCGTAGTACTCGTCGACGCCGAGCTTCTCACCCGGGCGCTCGCGCGATTCGTGGTGGCGGCGGATGCCGAGCGAGCCGTCGGGGTCGATGCGCCAGCTCAGCTCGATCCAGAACTCGTTCTCCTCCCACACCTCGCCCGGGTTGACCTCGCGCGTGTCGCGCACGCGCTCGCCCAGGCGCTCGCGCGCGGCGCGCAGCACGGGCTGCCGGAAGCCGACCCACTGCCCGTCGTACTGCTCGTAGGAGTGCACGTCGTGGCGCTCGGAGGCATGGCCCATCGGCAGCACGTAGTCGGCGAAGAACGCGGTCTCGCTCCAGGTCGGCGTCAGCGCGACGTGGAGGCCGACGAGCCGCTCGTCGGTGAGCACCTCCAGCCACGAGAAGCCGTCCGGGTTCGTCCAGACGGGGTTGTAGACGCGGGTGAAGTAGACGTCGACGCGGCCGCGGCCGTCCTTGAGCAGGTGTGGCAGCAGAAAGGACATCTCGTTCATGGCGAGCGGGTACTCCTGCGGCCACGTGAGCTCGTTCCAGCTCTCGGGATGGCCCGGGACGTCGATCGGCCGCGGGACGAACTTGTTCCAGCTGTTGGGGAACACGCCGCCCTCGGTGCCGATGGCGCCGAGCAGCGCGTTGAGCAGGAACAGGCAGCGCGACACCTGCCAGCCCCCGAGGTTGCCGGCCGCCGCCGAGCGCCAGGTGTGGGTCGACAGCGCCGTGCCGGCCCCGGCCACCAGCTCGGCGACCTCGCGCAGCGTGGCGGCCGCCACGCCCGACTCGTGCTCGGCGAGCTCGAACGTGTAGCCGGCGTAGAGCTCGCCCAGGATCCTCTCGAAGCGCTCGAACGTCGGGTCGGCGTCCGGGTGCTCGCGCTCGAGGTACTCCTCCCAGTTCCACCAGCGGCGGACGAACTCGCGATCGTGCCGACCGGTCGCGAGGATGTGGCGGGCGATCGCCAGCAGGATCGCTGCCTCGCTCCCGGGGACAGGCGCGACCCAGTGGTCCGCGTGCGTGGCGGTGTTCGACAGGCGCGTGTCGAAGACGATCAGCTTGGCGCCGCGCTCGCGCGCCTCGGTCACGCGCTGCGCGTGAGGGTTGAAGTAGTGCCCTGCCTCGAGATGCGCGGACACGAGCAGGACGACCCGGGCGTTGGCGTGATCGGGGCTCGGCCGGTCGAGCCCCATCCACCAGTGGTATCCGGCCCGCCCGCCGCTCGAGCAGATGTTCGTGTGCGAGTTGTGGCCGTCGACCCCCCACGAGGCGAGCACCCGCTCCGTGAAGCCGTCCTCGCCGGGCCGTCCCACGTGGTACATGACCTCGTTGTGGCGGTCCTCGACGATCGCTCGCCGGATGCGCGCGGCGATGTCGTCGAGCGCCTCGTCCCAGCCCACCCGCTCCCAGCGGCCCTCGCCGCGGGCGCCGGCGCGCCGCAGCGGGTGCAGGATGCGGTCGGGGTCGGTGACCTGGTTGATCGTCGCCGGGCCCTTCGCGCAGTTGCGCCCGCGCGAGCCGGGGTGCTCCGGGTTGCCCTCGAACTTGCGGACCTGGAGCGTCTCCGGGTCGACGTAGGCGAGCAGCCCGCACGCCGACTCGCAGTTGAAGCAGGTCGTAGGCACCAGCATCGACCGGCGCTCGACGCGCCGCGGCCACGAGCGCGAGTCCAGCTCCACCCAGTCGTCCCAGCGCTCGCGCGGGGGGAACGCGGCAAGGTGGACGCGGCTGGGCCCCGGGTAGAAGGTCTCGCCACGCGCCTGCGACTCGCGCCGCGCGGCGCTCACACGTGCTTCGAGCCGCCTGATGCGATCCGCGGCGCTCATGCCAGCGGCACCGCCTGACCGGCCTGCACGTACGCGTGCTCGTGGGCCAGCAGCCCGGCCAGCGCCGGCAGCGCCGCCGCGACGCCGAGCCACGGCCCCGCCACCGCCGCCGCCACCAGGACGGCGCCCGCCCAGAACCACCGCGCATAGTGCCCGCGCGTCAGCTCATGCGCGGCGAGCGCCGCATGGGCGGTGACATGCGTGGTCGTCGCCTCGGCGACGACGATCACCACGTGCGCGAGCGCGGCCCCCGCGAGGACCCACTCGAGCGTCGCCGTGGGCGACCCGAGCGCGACGGCCGCCAGGAGCCCAGCGGCCGCGCCGGCCAGCGCGGCCTGCACGAGCAGGTGCGGCACCAGCAGCGGGTCCTGCCAGAGGTCGCGCGCCTTCGCCTGGGCGAACAGGTAGCCGGTGTAGACGGCCGTCACGGCGGCCAGCGGCGCGCCGGCGATCGCAAGCCAGCGCTGCGGCGCCTGCAGGCCGGCCAGCGACGCCGCGAGATGCGCCGCGAGCACGACCGAGTAGGCCGCGATCACGTAGGCCCCACGCACCAGCCAGCTCCGCCACTGCGACCGCGTGAAGATGTACAGGAAGCGGCGCGGGTGCTCGAGGTCCCAGATCAGGACGGCGCCGGTGAGCGCCAGGAAGACACCACCGAGCAGCGGCGCGGCCCAGCGCCAGAGGTCGTCGCGCCAGTCGAGCGAGCCGGCCAGCGCCAGCGCCAGCAGCACGAGGTAGGCGCCGGCGGCGATGCCCTTCGTCCACGTGTACAGGCTCACGCGCCAATCCCAGGGCCGGCGGTGGGGCACGTCGTAGGACAGCACGGCCGCGGCCGACGTGTTGTGCGGCTCCGGGCGCCCGCCGATGACCGCTCCGGGGCCGGCGTACTGCTCGCTCCACATGAACAACCCACCCTCGGGGCGCCGGGCGGCGAGCGGGTCGAGCGTCGCCTGGTGCGCGCCGCGGTAGAAGACGCGCGGCCGCGTGCCCTTCTCCGGCCGCCGGACCGTCACCTCCTCGCGGTTGACGATCTCGGCCACGCGCGAGCTCGGGTCGTCGAGGTCGCCGACGAGGATCGCCTCGACCGGGCACACGACGACGCACGCGGGCTCCAGCCCTATATCGAGCCGGTGCGCGCAGAAGTTGCACTTCTCGGCCGAGTGGTCCTCGGGGTTGATGAAGATCGCGTCGTACGGGCAGGCGGCGATGCACGCCTTGCAGCCGATGCACGCCTCCTTGTCGAAGTCGACGATCCCGTCGGGGCGGCGGTACATCGCCGACGTCGGGCACGCCGTCACGCACGGCGCGTCCTCGCACTGGTTGCAGCGCGTCACCTGGAACGCCCGGCGCGCCTGCGGGAACGTCCCGACGTCGACGGACTTGACGTAGGTTCTCGTGACCGAGAGCGGCACCTCGTTCTCCGAGCGGCACGCCGTCGTGCAGGCATGGCAGCCGATGCA
>DASTIC010000312.1:0-8261 GCA_035717845.1 Solirubrobacteraceae bacterium | reverse complement strand
CTGGCACACGTTCGCGATGGAGTGGAAGGAGCACGTGGCGTGGATCGCGCCGATGCTGGCGACCGCCGCGTTCTTCGTCGCCGCCTACTACGGGCGCGATCTGATCCGCCACCAGCCCGCCCGGCGGATCGCGATGACGCTGTTCGTCGCCGCGTTCGCCGTCGCCGCGGTCGCCGGGGTGCTCGGCGCCCTGATCACCAAGAAGGCCCCGGTCGTCTGAACCAGCTGCCAGCGCACCGTGTCCGAACCAGCCCGCCCCGCCGCCACGCCGCCCGACAGCGCCCCGGCGGCCGCCGCCCGTGAGTTTCGCGAACGGCCGAACGGGCCGGTCGCCGCCGTCCTGCTGGCCACCGGCATCGGATCGCTGGTGCTCGCGATCCTGGTGGTCTGGGCGGAGGCCAGCGAGAGCTTCGCCGACTCGCTGGCCTACAGCGACCGCGTCGGTCCGCTGTCGGGCAAGACGATCTGGGCCATCGTCGCCTTCGTGGTCAGCTGGGCCGGGCTGCACGCCGTGCTGCGCCGCCGCGACGTCAACCTCCGCACCGTCTGGCTGATCACGCTGGCGCTGCTCGCACTCGGGCTGCTCGGCACCTTCTCGCCGTTCTTCGAGCTCTTCGCTCCGGAACAATGAACGACCCCGCACCCATTCGGCGCTTCTTGAGCGCGACGGGCGGGCGAGCTCGCCGGCCGTCGCGTCGAGAACGAAAGGAGCCCAAGTGAGGATGCTGATTGTCGGCCTGACCGCGGCAGCCGCACTCGTGGCGCCTGCGGCAGCGGTGGCCAAGAACGAGACCGTCGGCGAGCATGTTTCGCACTGCGCCCAGATCGCCTTGCCGCCGGCCGCCGGCTCCGCGATCGTGTGCGAGCACGAAGGACACACGCACACGTTCGCCACGTTCGGCGAAATGGCGCGTCATCTTCTCGAGCACCGCGACTAGCCCTGCAGCACCCACGAGGTCGCTATGAGGAGCCATCTCCCCCGACGGTCAACGATGACCAAAACACGATGAACGCGAGCGCCACGAGTGCGACAGCGTTGCGCCGTGCGCGCGGCGTGCCCCGCTTGCTCTCCCAGACGGCCAGGCCGCTCAGCCACGGGAAGAGCGCGACCCAGACGACCGGCTTCGCGATCAACGGCAGACCACGAACGCGGGTCCACGCGCGGTCGAGCACGACCGGTCTGCTGACGAGCACCCAGCCGAACAGGATCCCAGAGGCCCGTGCAGACGACGACGAACAGACTGGCGCCCATGCGATAAGCCTCCTTCGGCGAGGACCGGGGCGGTGTGCGCCCCTGGGCGTCCGGCAGCGTCGATGAAGTCGGCCACGGCGCGGCGCGCACCGGCGTCGAGCTGGGTCAGCGCGTGCCCGCCGCGACCGACGCTGACGAACGGCGCGCCCGGGATCCGCTCGGCCATCGCCCGCGAGTCCTTGTACGGCGCCAGCGTGTCGTCCTCGGCGGCGACGACGAGCGTCGGCATCGTGATCGACTCGAATGGGGAGGACGCGATGTCGAGGCTGCCGATGTAGCCGTCGTAGATCGTGCCGCGCGCACGCGGGCCGACCGGGAACAGACTGTCGACGATCTCGCGCAGCGCCGCGCGTTCGCGCTCGTCGGGTACGAACCCCGCCGGGGTGCCCGACATGCCCTCCAGGCGCGATCGCGCAAGCAGGCGAATCGCCGAGAACTCCGGCTGGCTGAAGATGATCGGCGCCAGTAGCGGCAGCGGCTCGGGAGGCGGCGAGTTCGGCGAGATCAAGACCAGCCGCGACACGCGCTCCGGATGCCGAAGCGCGAGCTGCAGCGCCGATGAGCTTCCGGCCGAGAATGCCACCAGCGGTAACTCGACGATCTTCAGGTGATCCAGCAGCTCCGCGAACGCATCCGCCTGCGCAGCGGGCGAAGGCTCCGGCGGCACCGGCGACCCGAAGAACCCGAACCGGGAGGGGGAGACGATCCGATAGCCAGCCGGCACGTTCGCGCGCCCGACCCCGACGCCGAGATCGAACCCGCCGAACACGCCGTGGACGACCATCACGGGCGGCCCGTCGCCGGCCTGCGCGTACTCCACGCGACCGAACGGCGTATCGATCACCGACGGTCCAGACCTGGCCAGGCGCTCGCGGTCGCGCTGCAGATCGCGTCGGTAGCGCGCGATTCCGAGGAGCACAAACCCCGCAGCAGCCACGGCGATGGATCGACGGCCAGGCATGCGCAAAGCATCCGCCTCGCGACACCGCCATCGGAACCGACCCCCGACCCGCCTGCGTAGAAATGCGCAGATCGTGCGCCGGACGGCGTCCAACACGAGCGGCGGACCCGGTCGCGCACCGCAGAGCGATGGAGATCAGGCGAGACGGTCGGCAACGGTACGGGCGTTCCGAGCGGCACCGAACGAGCCGGCCGTCGAGCCACATCGCCTCGCGGGCCACGGGAAATCCGCATTCGTCATAGGCGGATCCCGTGCAGGAAGGAGAGCCATGAGGCGCTTGGGTGACATCGCGATGTATCTGCCGATGTTCTCGGCCGCCGCGCTGCTTCTCGTCGCCGGTGCCGGCACAGCGGCCTTGATCTCGGCCCTGGGCGGTCGCGGAGCCACGCGGCCACGGCCCGCCAGGTCCGGTCGTTGCTGGCGAGGGACAGGCGCAAGTGAGCCACCGCACCAGGATTAGTCGATGCGGTCGCCGGGGCGGACGAGGCCGGTCTGGTAGGCGAGCACGACGAGTTGAGCGCGGTCGCGGACGGCGAGCTTCATCATCGCTCGGTTGATATGCGTCTTGACCGTAAGCGGTGAGAGGAACAGCCGCTCGGCAATTTGGTCGTTCGAGAGCCCGTGTGCGGCGAGTGTCATCATCTCGCGCTCGCGGGTGGTCAGGTCAGCGAGCCTGTCGGCTGGGATCGTGGGACCGGTGCCGGCCGTGGCGAATTCGGCTAGGAGTGCTTGGGTCGCCTTGGGCGAGAGAAGGGCATCTCCGCCGGCAACGGTGCGGATCGCGTCGAGCAGGTCGGCGGGCTCGATGCTCTTGCTGAGGAAGCCGCTGGCGCCGGCCCGGACCGCTTCGATGACGTATGCGTCGATCTCGAAGGTGGTTAGAACCACGACCTTCACGCCCGCCAGGTCGTCGTTGTCGGTGATCGCCCGCGTCGCGGCGATGCCGTCCGTCCCGGGCATGCGGATGTCCATGAGCACGACGTCGGCGCGCGTTGAACGCGCGAGGCGGACGGCGTCGTCGCCGGTGGCGGCCTCGCCCACGACCTCGAGGTCCTCGGCGGAGTCGATCAGCACGCGAAAGCCGGAGCGGATGAGCGCCTGGTCGTCGGCGAGCACCACCCGGATGGTCATCGCTGCTCCTCGGCGATCGGGAAGTGGGCGCGGACAGCGAAGCTGCTTTCGCCTTCGAGACCGACGTGCAGCGAGCCGCCGGCGGTAAGTACGCGCTCTCGCATGCCTGTCAGCCCGAAGCCACCCGCGTCGCCGGCCGCGCCGGATCGTGGCGTGACGTCGTCTCCGACCGAGGGCACGGCGACCGGGTTGATCAGCTCAACGGCCACACCGTCGGCGGCGTGACTCATCCGCAGCCGCACGTGCCCGTCCCCGTGCTTGTGCGCGTTGGTGAGCGCTTCCTGGACCGTGCGGTAGAGCGCGAGTTGCGTGGTGTCGGCCAGCGGGCGGGGTGCGCCGCTCGTCTCGTACTCGACGGTGAGGCCGGCGTCTCGGTAGGAGTCGATCAATGCGGTGAGCTCGGTCAGCGTCGGCGCGGGCTCGACGGAGTCGTCGCTCGCACTGGCGGAGCGCAGCAGGTTGAGGATGCTGCCCAGGTTGTCGAGCGCGGCTTGCGCCGACGATCGCACGATGCGCAGCGCGGCCGCGGCGTCGTCGGGCCGAGCGCGCAGCAGGTGCTCGGCGACGCCGGCCTGCACGTTGACGACCGCCATGCGGTGGGCGACCACGTCGTGGAGCTCGCGAGCAATGTGCAATCGCTCCTCGGCCACACGCCGGCGCGCTTCCTCTTCACGGCTTTCCTCGGCTCGGCGCGCGCGCTCTTCGGCGGCCACGATCGTCTCGCGCCGCGTCCGGAGCAGGTCGCCGGCGGCGACCGCAAGTGCCGGCCACGCCACCGCTGCCAGCAGCGGGCCGGGCAGCTGGTCAGGGGGGTTCTGGATGGCGACGACCACGAGCAGGCCGGCGAGGCCGGCGAGGCCCGCTTGGACGCCGGTGCGCCGGTCGCGCTCGGCGGCGACGGTAAAGACGACAAGCACGACCACTGCGATCAGGACGTTCGGGTGGTCCGTGACCGCGACCGAAACGATCGACGCGCCGATCGCCCCCGCGAGCACGGGGATCGGCGCGTAGTGCCGGAGGAGGACGAGCGTCGCGCTCACGACGATGATGGCGACCTCGACAGCGCCAAAGCTCTCGCCGCTGGCGCGCGCTCCGACGATCGTTGCCGGCACACAGAGGACGGCAAGGACCACGTCGAGTGGCTGGGGCCTCGGCCTCATGCGTCCCGACGGCGTACGGTCACGGCGGCGATAGCGAGCAATCCAACTACCCAGGCCACCAGGACGGCCAAAGCTGGCAACGGTGAGAGAAGCGAATCGCGTGTTGTGACGCTCATCATCGCCTCGCCGGCGTTGCTCGGCACGATCTTGGTGAGCGTCTCACCGACCGTGCCAGGCACAAGGTCCACCAACAACGGGGCCAGCATCAGCAGTCCCAACAGGAGGCCGATCGCCGTGGCAGTGCTGCGCACGAGGAAGCCGACGGCGATCCCGATCAGCGCAACGCAGGCGCCGTAGAAGCCAACGGACAGCACGGCTCTGAGCACACCGGGGTCGCCGATGGAGTGGCTCGGGAGGTTCCCGCTGTACACCGCGCCCCCGGCGAAGAAGGCTCCGAAGGCGCCGAGCATCATCGCGAGCCCAGTGGCGCTGCCGAACACGATCGCCTTGGCTCGCAGCACGCGAGTCCTGCGCGCGACGGCTCCAAACGTGGTGCGGATGAGCCCACTCGCGTACTCGCTGCCGACGAACAGCGCGGCCAGCACGCCGATGATCAGCTGGCTGAGGCTGGTGCCCCCGAAGGCGAGCGACACCGAGTCCGTCGCGGTCCCGCCCGGCCCCATGTCTGTTGGAGCCAGCGCGGAGAACAGCACGCCGAGCAGCACCAACGCGACCGCGGCCGCAGCGATGCCGATGACGTTGACGCGGACCGACCGCAGCTTGATCCATTCGGCCTTGGTGGCCGACCACTGGGTGACGGCGCGACCGAGGCGCTGGCGCATCACCGGCGGGTTGGCGTCGGCGGTATCGCGGATGTGCGAAGGAGTCATGGCGTGCATGTCAGGCGGCCCGTCTCTCAGGGGTGGACGGGCGCGCGTCGTGCGATTGGTACTGCACCGCGTGCTGCGTGAGTCCCATGAAGATCCCTTCAAGCGATTCCTGTAGCGATGTGAGCTCGTGCAGTTCGACGCCTCCCTCCAGCAAGCGCCGTCCGATGACGTCGCTCTCGATTCCCGTGACGTAGAAGACGTCGGGGCGGTCGCCGTCGTCCGACACCTGCACCCCGTCGGCGGCGAGCACCTGCCGGAGCCGATCACCGTGCGGGGTGCGAACGAGCACCTGCCGCTTAGGCCCCATAGCGGCTAGCTCGGCGGCGGACACGTCGGCGATCAGCCGGCCACGCCCGATGATGATGAAGTGCTCCGCGGTGAGGGCCATCTCGCTCATGAGGTGCGATGAGACGAACACTGTGCGACCTTCGGCGGCCAGTTGCTTCAGCAGGTTGCGGATCCAGCGGATGCCTTCGGGATCGAGTCCGTTGACGGGCTCGTCGAGCATGACCGTCTCGGGATCGCCCAGCAGTGCAGAGGCGATCCCGAGCCGCTGGCTCATGCCCAGCGAGAAGGCGCCTGCGGCCCGGTCAGCGACCTCGTCGAGGCCGACAATGCCCAGCACTTCGTCGACTCGCCGGTCGGGGATTGCGGTGGTGGCGGCGAGCGCCCGGAGATGATTGCGAGCCGAGCGCTGCGGGTGAATGGCTCTCGCCTCGAGCAGGGCGCCAAGCTCGGTAAGCGGAGCGCCATGCTCCGCGAGCAGACGCCCGTTGACGGTGGCACGACCCTGGCTCGGATTGTCGAGTCCGAGGATCATGCGCATGGTGGTCGACTTCCCGGCGCCGTTCGGCCCGAGGAACCCTGTGACGATCCCCGGGCGGACGGTGAAGCTGAGGTCGTCGACCGCAACCGTCTCGCCGTAGCGCTTGGTGAGTGAGGTTACTTCGATCATGCCTCCACGATGAACCCGCGAGCGACGAGGCACATCGTCCCGCCGCAGGCTCGTGGCTACTCCGATCGCAGTAATCGCGAGCGTCGAGAGTCGAGGACATCCGGCGATCGCATCGCGGCGGCTCCTAGAACGTCGCGAGCGTGACCTGGCCCGCCTTGATGATCCGCTCGATCCCCACGCTGTTGATGCCCTCGGCGTAGAACAGCAGCGACGTGGCGGCCAATAGGCGCTCGCGCGCTTCGGAGCGCTTCTTGGCGGGAGGCGGTTCGGCGAACCCCACAAGATCGCCGTCGCCGCGCTCTACCGCGACATCGGAATCGCCTTGGCTGGCAGATCGGCCTTCGTCGGCGTGCGGGATCGCGTCCGTACACGAAACGCATCGTGTACTCCTCGTCTCGTTCACGTGAGTGCCGACGGGGTCTCGGCCGCTCAACTACTGACCTGCAACAAGGCCATCAGCCCTTTCCTGCCTTTTCGCGCGCTTCGCTGCGCTGCACGAAAATGGCCTGTTTACAGGGATTTCGCGATGGCGAGACCCGGACTCGAACCGGGGTCACCAGTGGTGATGCGCCCGATACGGCCCGTCACCAGTGGTGGTGCGCCCGATACGGCCCCAACACGGCCTGGTTTGGCCCAACGAATGGCCCAACGGCGAGATCCACGCGCGAGACGGCGGGTGTGACCCAGCGTCCGGCCGATTGGCGGAAGCGATGAGACGATCGTGAGCGGCGGTTGATGCTCGGGGCACGGCGTCGTTCCATGGAACTCCGTTCCCAATCAAGGAGCAAAACCATGGCCCTAAGTGAGCCTGTCCTCTCCGGTCCCGGTGCTGGACGTACCGTGACCTACGGCGGTGGCTCGAGCGCAGAGCTCAAGCTCGCCGGTGAGCAGTCCGGTGGCGACTGGGCGGTCGTCGAGTGGCGGGTGCGCGCCGGCGACGAACCGCCGGTCCACACCCACACCCGCGAGGACGAGACCGTCTATGTCCTCGAGGGCGCGATCACCGCCTACGTGGGCGGCGAGAAGATCGAGGTGGAAGCCGGGTCCTACGCGGCGCTCCCGAAGAACGTGCCGCATGGCCTGACCGTGCGTGGCGAGGAAGCACGGCTCCTGATCACGCTTGAGCCGGCGGGCGCGGAGTACCTCTTCGTGCCTCGCGACGACTCCGACGCCGACCCCGCGCGGTTCGGCCTGATCATCCAGGATGCCGCCCCGGCGATGTAACGCAACTCGCGGGGCTGCGGCGGCGGTCGCGCAACAGCGCGGCCGCCGCCTTCGATTTCCGGGAGGCTGAGGCGAAGCTCAGGTGGGGGCAACGGGGTTCGGAGGCGTCGCACCAGGACCGCGGCCGTGACCGCACCGACCGCGATCGATGCTCCGGCGATCAGGATCGTGGCGAGCGACCCCAGCCGACCCCCTGGCCGAGCACCGTCGCCGCGGCGAACGCAACATGGACCTTCCTCAGCTTGCCCCGACGCATGACCGTCGCCTCGAGCTGCGTGCGTCCCGCGGTTCGTGCCGGCGCGTAGGCAGCGAGCACCGTCCCCCGAGGACATCGCCGGTGAGCAGGATCCGACGCCTGATCGTCCGCGCCGATTCGTCGATCACGGCACGGTGTTGAACCGGGGACCCACAGCCGCACACTGCAATTAAAGATGCCGCGCCTCAGCCGCACACGCATGAGAAATCAGGCCCGCCGCAGGCGGCGCCTTTCGGCCATCCGGCGCAGCCGACGCGCGCGATCCGCTGCGCGCAAGAAGGGACCCACGTGGCGAGCATAAATTTTGAACACGTGACCAAGCGCTACGCCGACGGCGTAGAGGCGGTCACCGACATGAACCTCGCGATTGCGGATGGAGAGTTCATGATCCTGGTCGGCCCTTCCGGCTCCGGCAAGTCGACGGCGTTGCGAATGGTCGCCGGGCTCGAGGACATCACCGAGGGCGTCATCCGGATCGGCGACGACATCGTG
>DASTIC010000311.1:0-21013 GCA_035717845.1 Solirubrobacteraceae bacterium | reverse complement strand
GCAGGCCAAGGGCGTCGCCCTCGACGAGCTGCTGGCGCGGCCCGTGGCGTCGACCCCGGCGTAGGAACGTCAACTGCGGCATTGAGGGGAACACGGTCGGAGTGGACGCGCGAACCATGTCGGGTAAGCCCCGGATTCCGGGTCTAACTCGACACAGTTCGGCAACCAGACCGCTCGTGCTCCCTTCAATGCCGAAGTTCGTCATGCGCAGCGTTATCGTCACCGCCCCGTGAAGCCGTTCGCCAACGAGCCGATCCTGGAACTGCGACGCGCCGCCGTGCGCAGCCAGCTCGTGGATGCGCTCAAAGCCCATGACGCCCGACCGGGGCTCAAAGTGCCGGTCTGGATCGGCGGCGACACCCGTGAGGGCGCGGACATCGTCTCGACGGACCCCGGCAACCCGGACCACGTCGTCGCCGAGGCGGCCGCCGCGACACCGGCGGACGTCGACGCCGCGCTGAGCGTCGCCCGCCGCTGGGACGTTCCCGCGGAGACGCGCGCGGGCGTCCTCCAGAAGGCCGCGCAGTGGCTCCGCGATCGGCGCCTGGAAGTCGCCGCGCTCGAGGTCCGCGAGTGCGCGAAGCCGTGGCCGGAGGCCGACGCCGACGTTTGCGAGGCGATCGACTTCCTCGAGTACTACGCCCGCGGCGCGATCGACCTCGCCCGGGGTGCCCCGCTGCTCCAGCCGCCCGGCGAGCGCAACGAGCTGCGCTGGGACGCCCGCGGGATCGTGGCCGTGATCGCGCCCTGGAACTTCCCGGTCGCCATCGCCTGCGGGATGGCGGCCGCCGGCCTGGCCACCGGCAACGCGGTCGTGCTCAAGCCGGCCGAGCAGTCACCAGGTTGTGCGCTCCTGCTCGCGCGGGCGCTCAGGGAGTCGGGCGTGCCGCCCAGCGCCTTCGCGCTTCTGCCCGGCGAGGGCGACGTCGGCGCCGCGCTGGTCAAGGACCCGCGCGTCCACACGATCGCGTTCACCGGCTCGAACAAGGTCGGGCTCGAGATCATGCGCACGGCGGCCGAGGTGCCGCCGGGTCAGAAGCACCTCAAGCGGGTGATCGCCGAGATGGGCGGGAAGAACTGCGTGATCGTCGACTCCGACGCCGACCTCGACGAGGTCGTCCCGGCGCTCGTCGACTCCGCGTTCACGTTCGCCGGCCAGAAGTGCTCGGCCGCCGCGCGCGTGCTCTGCCACGAGGCCATCCACGATGCGCTGGTCGAGCGGCTCGCCGGGGCGATCGAGGTCCTAGAGGTCGGCCAGGCCGACGACCTCGAGATCGACGTGCCCCCGGTGATCGAGGAGGACGCCCAGCAGCGCGTGGAGCGCTACGCGGCCGAGGCCGAGCGCCAGGGGCGGATCGCCGCTCGCGCCCGCTCCGTGCCCGACCACGCCGGCTGGTTCGCCGCCCCCACGCTCGCCACCGACCTCCCGTCCGACTCGCCCGTGCTGAACGAGGAGATCTTCGGGCCGCTCCTGGCCGTCGAGCGCGTGCGGGACGTCGATGAGGCGTGCGAGCGCGTCGACGCCTCGCCGTTCGCCCTCACGGGCGGCCTCTTCGCCCGCAACCCCGACGTCGTCGACCGCGTCGTCGAGCGCTCGCCCGTCGGCAACCTGTACGTCAACCGCGCGATCACGGGAGCGATGGTGGCCCGCCAGCCGTTCGGCGGCAACCGCCTCTCGGGGACCGGGACGAAGGCCGGCGGCCCGGGCTACCTGCTCCAGTTCGTCGAGCCGCGCGTGGTGACCGAGAACACCATGCGCCACGGCCTCGTGGTCTAGGTCCTCCCGACGAACGGCACGAGCCGCCGCACCGCCGGCCGGCGATGCTGGCGCTGCTCGAGCGCTGCGTTGACCGAGACCAGAGCGAGCTCGGAGACGAGGTTCGCGAGGCCCAGGGCGTTCACGCGTCGCTTCGCACGCTTCGCGTCCTCGCTCGCCTGGGGCGCCGGACGCTCGCCGTCGCTCAAAGGCACCGCTCCGTTCGGCGCCTTGCGGGAGAACGCCAAGCCCTGAGCGGCGGTGGCGACGCCGGTGACGCCGACCACGCCGACCAGCACGTCCTTGGCCCGCGCCAGGCGGCGCTCCTCCGGCGTCAGCCGCCGGTCGGCGGCCTCGTCGAGCCGCGCTCCGGCCCAACCGCCGATCACGGCGGCGAGCGAGAGCGACTGGATGACGCCGTAACGCCGCCACGCGGCGTTGACCACGCGGCCGCGCTCGGACTGGTCGGAGATTTCGGACACGCTCGGGTGGAGCGCCATGCGGCCGAACAGGTTGCCGCCGAGCAGCCCGGCGAGGCCGACGTCGTGCGCCGCGCGGCCGACCTGGCTCAGCGGCACGGAGGGTGCGGAGAGAGAAGGCATCCCCCAGGCCTGCCCATGAGGCGAGGGCGCAAACGCCCCAGGCAGGGGTACGGTGCGCCGAGATGGGTCTGACGTGGGTGTTCTTCAACCTCACCGGCACGCTGGTCGACCCGGCGGTGCTCGCGCAGCCGCTGGGTGACTCCGGGGCCGACGAGGAGCTGGTGCTGGCTGCGCTCGACGACACGGTGGCGATGGCGATGGCCGACGCCCTGACCGGCGAGACGACGCCGCTGAGCACGCTGATGGAGGCCGCGCTCCGCCGGCGGCTGCGCCTGGCGGGAGCCGACGAGGAGCGGGCGGCGGACGCGCTCGAGCTGACCGGGACCATGCCCGCCTACCTCGAGGTGCCGGGGGCGCTCGAGTCGCTGCGCTCCCACGGCCTCAAGCTCGGCGTGCTGGCGCAGAGCTCCGTGCAGGCGACCGACGCGGTGCTGCGCTTCGCCGGCCTGCGCGATCGCTTCGAGCTCGTGCTCAGCGCGCAGGACGCGGGTGCCTACAAGCCCGCCCCGCCCGCCTACCGCTCGGTGCTCGAGCGCACGGGCGCCGCCGGCGCCGACGTGTGCTTCGTCTCCACCCACTGGTGGGACGTGGCCGGCGCCAAGCGCAGCGGCCTGCACACCGCGTGGGTGGCGCGGCGCGAGCGCTCGCTGCTCGACACGGTTCCCGCCCCCGACTACAGGGGCCGAGACCTCGCCGAAGTCGCCGACGCGATCGTCGAAGGCCTCGACTGATCGCGCACCTGCTCGAGGAACAGCTCGTGCAGGCGGGTCTCCCCCGCGATCTCGGGGTGGAAGGAGATCACCAGCAGGTTCCCCTGGCGGACGGCCACGGGGTGGCCGTCGACTGCCGCGAGCACCTCCACGTCGTCGCCGCACACCTCGACCCACGGTGCCCGGATGAACACCGCCCGGACCGGCTTGCCGGGCACGCCCGGGATCCGCAGGTCGGCCTCGAACGAGCGGATCTGGCGGCCGAAGGCGTTGCGCCGGCACTCGATGTCCATCACGCCGAGGTGGGCGCGGTCGAGCATGATCATCCCCGCGCAGGTGCCGAAGATCGGCGTGCCCGAGCGGGCCAGCTCGCGCAGCGGCTCCGCGAGCCCCTCGCGCTCGACGCCGAGGGTCATGGTCGTCGACTCGCCGCCGGGGATCACCAGGCCGTCGAGGCCCTCGAGGTCGGCGGGGACGCGCACCTCGCGCACGTCGGCGCCGAGGTCGCGCAGCACCCGGCTGTGCGCCTCGAAGTCGCCCTGGAGTGCCAGGACGCCGATGAGCACTACCAACCTCGGTTGGCGAGAAGCTGCTGCTCGTCGAGCTTGCGGGTCTCGAGCGACGTCATGGCGCCGCCCAGGCCCTCCGACGCGCGGGCGACGCGCGCCGGGTCGGCGAAGTGGGTGGTGGCCTCGACGATCGCGGCCGCGCGGGTGGGCGGGTCCTCGGACTTGAAGATGCCCGAGCCGACGAACACCCCCTCGGCCCCGAGCTGCATCATCAGCGCCGCGTCGGCCGGCGTCGCGATGCCGCCCGCGCAGAAGAGCACGACCGGCAGCTTGCCGTCGCGCGCCACCTGGCGCACGAGGTCGAGCGGCGCCTGGTGCTCCTTGGCGGCCGTCGCCAGCTCGGCGTCGTCCATCACGGTCAGCTTCTTGATGTCGCCCTTGATGCGGCGCATGTGGCGCACGGCCTCGACGATGTCGCCCGTGCCCGCCTCGCCCTTGGAGCGGATCATGGCCGCGCCCTCGGCGATCCGGCGCAGCGCCTCGCCCAGGTTGGTGGCGCCGCACACGAACGGCACCTTGAACGCCCACTTGTCGATGTGGTTGGCCTCGTCGGCCGGCGTCAGCACCTCGGACTCGTCGACGTAGTCGATCTCCAGCGCCTCCAGCACCTGGGCCTCGGCGAAGTGACCGATCCGGGCCTTGGCCATCACGGGGATGGTCACGGCCTCCTGGATGCCGCGGACGAGCAGCGGGTCGGACATGCGGGCGACGCCGCCGTCGCGCCGGATGTCGGCCGGCACGCGCTCGAGCGCCATCACCGCGGCGGCGCCGGCGTCCTCGGCGATCTTGGCCTGCTCGGCGTCGACCACGTCCATGATCACGCCGCCCTTGAGCATCTCGGCCAGCCCGGCCTTGACCCGGAAAGTCGCCTCGTCGCGCATACGCAGGGCAGGATAGCCGCGCCGGAGGCTACTCAGTGAGCAGCTCGAGCGCGCTCGAGGTGCCGAACAGCCGCTCGGACAGGCGGCGGCACTCCTGCTCCTCGGCGCACTCGCGGCACGGGCCCGCGACCTGTTGCAGGGCGCCGCAGCGGGAGCACTGATGGAGGTCGTCCGGCATCAGTCGACAGTAGCGTCGGCGCGCCAGGGCGGCCATGGACCTCCGGATAGGCTCGCCGTCGTGCGCGTGGCGACGGTCTTCGAGGAGCGCTACTGGTACCCCGACGAGGGCGGCCAGGTGTGGATCGCCGGCTACACGCCGGTCGACGCCGAGGGTCGCTACCTGGCCCGCGACGCGCCCGAGCTCGCGGCCCGCGGGCTGCGCGTGTGCGGCGTCGCGGGAGCGGCCCAGCACCATGCCGATGCGCTCACCTCCGACGCCGCGGCTCCCGGCGCGCCGCTCGAGCTGCGGCGCGATCCCGCCAACCCGCACGACGAGAACGCGATCGCGGTGCTGGCGGGCGGTGCGCAGGTCGGCTGGGTGCCGCGCGAGATCGCGGCCGAGCTGGCGGGCGACCTCGACGCCGGACGGCCGTGGTCGGCGGTCGTGCTGCGCGAGCTGCGACCGTCGCCGCGAGATCCCCGCAAGGGGATCACGATGCTCCTCGCGCCAGATTCGGAGATCGAGCTCGCAGTCTGAGTAACATTTGTCACATGGCTGCCGACGACCTCATCGCGCCCGACGAGACCGCCTTCCGGCTCGAGCTGACCGCCGCCCAGCTGAAGATCACTCACTCCGCGCTGCGGTCGATGCTGGCCGACTTCGGCCACGACGAGCCGGACGTTCACCGGATCATCCGCGAGGTGCTCGCGAAGCTGCCCGACGACGCGAGCATCCGGGCGATCACGCTCCCTGGGCGCCGCCCGGTTACTTGAGCTTGAACGCGCGGATGCGGTCGTCGTACTGCGCCGCGTCGCGCGAGTAGACGCCGTAGGCGAGCGCTTGGATGAGCGACAGCAGGCCCGCGTGCGAGCGCACGAAGGCCGGCGAGTTCGACGAGTAGTAGAGCGTCCGCTCGGACAGCTTGGAGATCTCCGAGAGGGTCGCGTCGACGATCGCCAGCGTGGACGCCTTGCGGTGGCGGGCGATCTTCATCGCGCGCACCACCAGCGGGTGCGGGCGGCCGGCCGAGAGGCCGATCACGAGCGTGCCCTCGTCGATCCGCCCGAGCCGGGAGAGCGCCTCCTGCGACGGCGACGCGGCGATCTCGGCGCGGATGTCGAGCAGCATCAGGAGATGGCGCAGGTAGGAGGCGAAGAACGCCATCTGGTCGGTGCCGGCGATCAGGAGGCGGCTCGCGGTGGCGATCGCCTCGATCGCGCCCTCGACCTCCGAGCGCGACACCTTGCGTGCCGTCTCCTCCACGTTGACGTGGTCGGCGGCCACCGCCTGCTCGAACGCGGTCTGGTCGAGCGAGAACAGCGGGGCCGCCTCGAAGCCGCTCGGCGCCGTGGTCCGGTGGTGGTGCCGGTACTCGTCGCGCGCCGCCTCCTGGAGCTCGGGGAAGCCCTCGAAGCCCAGCGCCTGGGAGAACCGCACGACGGTCGAGGACGACGTGCTCGCGCGCCGCGCCAGCTCCTCGGCGGTGTGGAAGGCGACCTCGTCGAGGTGGTCGACGACGTATTGGGCGACGTCCTTCTGCGACCGGGAGAACTCGTCAAAGCGCGACGAGATGTAGGCAGAGAGGGTCTGATGGCCGCGGGCGGCCGGAGGCATCGTGGCGGTCCTCGGCATGGCTCCGGGTCTTTCGACGGCGGCGTCATAACCTCCTGCCGGAGATCGAGTGCGGCTTACTCGCATTCGCAAGCTCGCGCGAGCACCTTGATTACACGACTCCCGACACGGCTCGACGGCCTGGTGCTGCTGGCACCGGCCGTCCTCGGCGACCAGCGCGGCTTCTTCATGGAGACGTTCCGGGCCGACGCGTGGGCCGAGCACGGCGTCGCGACCGACTTCGTCCAGGACAACCACTCCCGCTCCCGCCGGGGAACGCTGCGCGGCATGCACTTCCAGACCACGCCGGGGCAGGGCAAGCTCGTGCGCGTCGCCCGCGGCCGGGTGCTCGACGTGGTGGTCGACGTCCGCCGCGGCTCGCCCACGTTCGGCGAGTGGGAGGGCGTCGAGCTCGACGACGAGCGGGCGCTCCAGCTGTGGATCCCGATCGGCTTCGCGCACGGCTTCTGCGTGCTCTCCGACGTCGCCGACTTTGTCTACAAGGTCACCAGCTACTACGACGGGGCGACGGAGTCGGGCTTCTCGTTCGCCGACCCGGACGTGGGCATCGAGTGGCCCGACCTGGAGCTCGTCTACTCCGAGCGCGACCGCACGGCGCCCCGGCTCGCCGAGATCGCCGACACGCTCCCGTTCTCCGTGTGAACGGCCGCTTCGCGCCGAGCCCGACGGGCACCCTTCATCTCGGGAACCTGCGCACGGCGCTGCTGGCCTGGCTGTTCGCGCGCTCGGCCGGGAGCGGGTTCCTCGTGCGGATGGAGGACCTCGACACGAGCCGCGTGCGCCCCGGCGTCGCCGAGGAGCAGCTCGCCGACCTGGCCGCGGTCGGGCTCGATTGGGACGGCGAGGTGGTGTTCCAGTCCGCTCGCGTGGAGCACTACGCGGACGCGATCGAGCAGCTGCGCGCGGCGAGGCGGCTGTACGAGTGCTTCTGCACGCGGGCGGAGATCCGCGAGGCGGCGTCGGCTCCGCACGGCCCGCTGCCCGAGGGCCACTACCCCGGCACCTGCCTGCGCCTCACGGACGCGGAGCGCGAGCAGCGGCGCGCCCGGCGCCCGCCGGCCCTGCGCGTGCGCGCCGAGAGCGCGGTCGTCGGCTTCAGCGACCGCCTGCACGGCGACGTGGACGGCGTGGTCGACGACTTCGTGGTGCGCCGCAACGACGGCGCGATCGCGTACAACCTCGCGGTCGTCGTCGACGACGCCGCGCAGGGGATCGGCGAGGTCGTGCGCGGCGACGACCTGCTCGACTCCACGCCGCGCCAGCTCTTCGTCGCCCGGCTGCTCGGGCTGCCGGAGCCGTCGTACGCGCACGTGCCGCTCGTCCTCGGGCCGGACGGCGCGCGGCTGGCCAAGCGGCACGGCGACGTGACGCTGCGCGAGGTGCCCGCCGACAGGGCCCGGGCCTGGATGCTCGAGACCCTCGGCCTGCCGCCTGACCTCACCCCGGCGCAGTTCGATCCCGGGACGCTTCCGCGGTCGCCCACCCGGTTCACCGGAACGTAGACTCCCGGCAGATGTTCGTCGGACGCGAACGGGAACGGGCACGGATCGACCGGTTGCTGGAAGGAGCGCGTCAGGGGGTGAGCGGTGCGCTGCTCCTGCACGGCGAGGCGGGCATCGGGAAGACCGCGCTCATGCGCTGGGCCATCGGCCGGGCGACCGGCATGCGGGTGCTGCGGGCACGCGGGATCGAGACGGAGTCCGACATCCCGTTCGCCGGGCTCGCCGAGCTGGTGAGCCCGCTGCTCGACCGGCTCGACGCGATCCCCGAGGTGCAGGCCCGCGCGCTGCGCGGTGCCCTGGCGCTCGGCCCGGCCACGCCGCACGATCGCTTCACGGTGCCCGCCGCGCTGCTCAGCCTCCTCGGCGTCGCCGCCGAGGAGCAGCCGGTGCTGGCGGCCATCGACGACGCCCAGTGGCTCGACGAGCCGTCGCTGGAGGCGTTCCTGTTCGCCGGGCGGCGGCTGGAGGCGGAGGGGATCGCCATGCTCGGCTCCGTCCGCGACGGCACGACGGCGGCCGCGCTCGAGGTCCCCTGGCTCGAGCGGCTGCGGATCTCCCCGCTGGCCGACGACGAGGCGCGCGAGCTGCTGTCGGTCGCGCAGAGCGAGCGTCTGGCGCCGTCGGTCGCCGACCGGCTGGTGAGCACGGCGGCCGGCAACCCGCTCGCGCTGCTCGAGATCCCGCGCCAGCTCTCGGACGGCCAGCGGGCCGGGCGCGAGCCGCTCGAGGAGCCGCTCCGGCCGGGCACGGGGGTCGAGCGCGCCTTCCGCCGCGCGCTCGACGCGCTCGAGGGCGACGCCCGCCGCGCGCTGCTGGTCGCCGCCACCGCGCACACGGGACGGCTCGACGTGATCGAGCCGGCGCTGAAGGAGGCCGGTCTCGCCGCGGTTGACCTGGCTCCGGCCGAGACGGCGCGCCTGATCGCCGTCGCCGACGGCGAGGTCGACTTCCGCCACCCGCTGCTGCGCTCGACCGCCTACCACGCCACCAGCGCGGGCGAGCGGCGCGCCGCGCACGCCGCGCTGGCCGCGACCGCGCCCGAGGGCAGCCCGGAGCGTGCATGGCACCTGGCCGCGTGCGCGGTGGCGCCCGACGAGGCGGTGGCCGCCGCGCTCGAGGCGGCGGCGCTCGACGCCCGCGGGCGCGGCGCCCACGCGACCGCGGCGCGCGACTTCGGCCGCGCCGCCCAGCTCACGCCCGACGACGAACCGCGCGCCCGGCGACTGCTCGAGGCGGCGGTCGACGCGACGCGCTCGGGCGAGCCCGACCGCGCCTTCGCGCTCCTCGGCGACGCTGCACGCCTCGCGACCGACCCGCTGCTCGCCGCCGACGTGCAGCGCATGACCGGCCACGTCGAGATGCGCCGCGGGTCGCCGCTCGTCGCCTACGAGCTGCTGGTGGCCGAGGCCGAGCGCGTCCGCTCGCGCGACCCGCGGCGGGCGGCCGGGATGTTCCTCGAGGCCTCGGTCACGCACATGATGACCGGCGACATGCATGCGCTGATCGCCACCGCCGAGCGTGCGCGGGCGCTTGCCACCTCCGCCGACCCGGCGGTCGAGCTGCTGGCCACGGCGGTGATCGGCGAGGCGCACCTCGCGCTCGGGGACGTCGAGCATGGCGACGCGCTCCTGAGCGTGTGCGAGCCGTACCTGCTCGAGGGCGATCCGCTCGCCATCGTCGAGGTCGTCGGGATGGCCGCCCACTCGTCGGTCTGGATCGAGAAGTTCGACCGCGCGCAGCGGATCTTCGAGCGCCTGATCGCCGCCGCCCGCGACGCCAGCGCGGTCAGCGCGCTGATCTACCCGCTCGCCGCGCGCTCGCACCTCGACTTCCGGCTCGGGCGCTGGGCGACCGCGCGGGCGCAGGCCACCGAGTCGGTCGAGCTGGCGCAGGACACGGGGCAGCAGGCGCTGCTCACGCACAGCCTCGCCGCGCTCGCCCACGTCGAGGCGGCGATGGGGCTGGCCGACGAGTGCCGGCGCCACGTGGCCGACGGGCTCGCGCTGGTCTCGCGCTTCCAGTCGGACGCCCTCGGCGCCTATCTGCACGGGGCCGTGGGACTGCTCGAGCTGGGGCTGGGGCGGGTGCCCGAGGCGATCGCGGCGCTCGAGGAGACCCAGCGCATCGGCGACCGCCTCCAGATGCAGCCGTCGCTGGTGATGTCCGCGCCCGACCTCATCGAGGCCTACGCGCGCACGGGGCGCCGCGACGACGCGCTGGCCCGGCTCGACGCCTTCGAGGCGGCGGGCCGGCGCGCGGGCTCGCGCTGGGCCGAGGCCGCCGCGGGCCGGCTGCGGGGGTTGCTGGGGCCCGACGCCGAGGTGCGGCCGCGCTTCGAGGCCGCGCTCGCGGTGCACGACGGCCTGCCGATGCCGTTCGAGCGAGCCCGCACGCTGCTGTGCTTCGGCGAGCGCCTGCGCCGCGCACGCCAGCGGGCCGAGGCCCGCGAGCCGCTGAAGGAGGCGCTGGCCACGTTCGAGCGGCTCGGCGCCCGCGGGTGGGCCGAGCGCACGCGGACCGAGCTGCGCGCCACCGGCGAGCAGCAGGCGCGGCGGGCCGAGACGGCGGCCGAGCAGCTCACCCCGCACGAGCTCCAGATCGCGGTGCTGGTCTCCCAGGGCATGACCAATCGCGAGGCGGCGGCGGCGCTCTTCCTGTCGCCGAAGACGATCGAGTACCACCTCGGCCAGATCTACCGCAAGCTCGACGTCCGCGGCCGGGCCCAGCTCGCGCGGCTGATGGCGATGGAGCTGCCAGAGGGCGAGCGCGACCCGTCGGTGCTGGCCGAGGCGATGGGCTGACGGCGGCTCAGTCGAGCTGCTCTTCGAGCCGCGCGACGTGATCTCGCGCCTCGTCGGCCGCCTCGCGGGCCGTTTCGAGCT
Organism: Solirubrobacteraceae bacterium; assembly: GCA_035717845.1. Taxonomy (GTDB): domain Bacteria; phylum Actinomycetota; class Thermoleophilia; order Solirubrobacterales; family Solirubrobacteraceae; genus DASSUW01. Next base: position 10,319 of record DASTIC010000311.1, on the reverse strand, counting down.
CGGCGCCGGCCTCCTCGGCCTGCTCGCGCGCCTCCTCGAGCCGCTCGTCGGCACGGGCGGCGGCCTTCTCGGCGCGCTCGAGCTCTCGGTCCCGTGAGCGGCGCTCGGCGCGCGCCTCGCGGAGCTCGGCCTCGAGCCGCTGACGCGCCTCCCGCTCGGCCGCCTCGCGCGCCTCGCGCTCCTTGCGCTCGCGCTCGTCGCGCTGCTGATCGCGCTTCGTCCCCTTCGCGGCCGGCGACGCCGTCTTGGCGCGAGGCTTGGGGGCCGGCGGCTCGCCGCCGGCCTCGCCGCCCCCGAACAGGCCCCAGGCGCCGCCGCCCGTGACGTCCTCCACGAGGCGTCCCGCGTCCAGGGCCTGGCGGACGTCGTCGTCGGACGCCGCCGCGTGGAGCGTCGTGCGGAGTCGCTCGAGCGTCGCGGCCGTCGGGCGGCGGCCTCCGGGCTTGAGGTCGCTCGCGGCGTCGACGAGCGCGTCGACGGCGGCCCGCTCGGCGGCGCCGGCCTCGCGCAGCTCCCCCGCGCCGCGCCCGGCCACAGCGGCATCCTGAGCGTCGCGCAGGCGCTCGCCCGCCTCGAGCAGGTCGTCGACGAGGCTCCGTTGCTCGCGGGCGAGCGTGTTCGCCGCCCAGGCCGCCTGCGACGGCTTGGGCAGCTTCGCGACGACCGCCGCGGTGTCCCGGTCCTTGGCCTTGCGCAGCTCGCGCGCGGCGGCGTCGCGCTCGCGCGTGAACTCCTCCAGCGGCAGCCCGTAGAGGCGGCTCGCGACCTCGTCGACCGGCTCAGCCACCGGGTCCGTGGGCCGTGGTCACCGGCCCGTCCGCCACCTGCCACGCGCGCGTCATGGCGGCCGAGTTGAAGGTGGCCGCGACCTCGCCGTGGGCGCTGACGGCGATCAGCCCGCCGTCCTCGCCCCAGCGTCCCAGGCCCTCGATGGCGCGCGCGCACGCGTCCTGGAGATCGAGGCCGCCGTGGCGGAGCAGCGCGTCGACCTCGTGGGCGAGCGCCGAGCGGATGATCGACTCTCCGTGTCCGGTGCACGAGACGGCGACCGTGTCGTCGTCGGCCCAGGTGCCGGCGCCCACCAGCGGGGAGTCCCCGACGCGGCCGAGCCGCTGCCCGGAGACGCCGCCCGTGGACGTCGCGGCGGCCAGCCGGCCGCCGGCGTCGCGCGCCACCGCGCCGACCGTGCCGCGGGCGCCGGCCGAGCCCGCCATCGTGAGCGCCAGCCGCTCGCGCTCGGTGACGAACCAGGTCTCCGACTCGAACCGGAGCCCGGCGGTGGCCGCGAACTCGGTCGCCGGCGTGCCGACCAGCAGCACGTGGCGCCCCTCCTCGAGCACCGCGCGCGCCGCCCGGATCGGGTTGCGGACACCCCGCACGGCGGCCACCGCGCCCGCCCGCCGCGTGGTCCCCTCCATCATCGACGCGTCAAGCTCGACGCGCCCGTACTCGGTCAGCGCCGCGCCGCGCCCCGCGTTGAACTCGGGGTCGTCCTCCAGCACGACGACGGCCGCCTCCACCGCATCGATCGCCAGGCCGCCGGCGGCCAGCACGGCGTGGCCGGCCGCCACGGCGGCCGCCGCGCCCGCGCGCATGCGCTCCTCCCGCTCCGGGTCGCGCGTGAGCCCGCCCGCTCCGCCGTGTACGACGATCGCGATCTCATCCATCGCGTCGGCAGAGTAATCGCCCTCTACATTGCGTGCCGTGGCGAAGTTCGTCCTCGGCGGCGTCGCGGTGGTGGCCGTGCTCCTGCTCGTGCCCGCGCTGATCCCGAGCCTCAACCCGTTCGACGAGGAGACCGTCGACCGCAGCCAGCCCGCGCTGCTCAAGTCGCTCGAGAATCTCAGCGAGTACCGGGCGGCGACCGCCAACCTCCAGGTCGTGGTCGACGTGGAGGAGGACACGGACCTGATCCCGTCCTTCGTGAAGGGGGAGCGGACCCTGTTCGTGGCCGCCGGCAGCGTGGACGCGGCGGTCGACTTCTCCGGGCTCTCCAAGGACGACGCGGCGGTCCGCGTCTCGGACGACCGGCGGTCCGCCACCATCACGCTGCCGGCGCCGACCCTGAGCGAGCCGCGCATCGAGCCCGACCGCACGCGGGTCTACGATCGCGATCGCGGCATCCTCGACCGCGTCGAGGACGCGCTCTCGGACCGCCCCGGGGACGAGCAGCCGCTCTACCAGCTCGCCGAGGAGAAGCTGACCGCGGCGGCGGAGAACGAGCCGCAGCTGCGCCGCACGGCGGAGCGAAACACCCGCGCGATGCTCGACGGGATGCTGCGCGGCCTCGGGTTCGAGCAGGTCGACGTGCGCTTCGCTCAGCCCGTGGTCTGAGGCGCCGGGCCGCAGCGGGCCCACGCCTCCCACCCGGGCGCCGCCGCCAACCGCCGGAAACCCTCGGCCGCGGGATCTCCGACCGGCTCGACCGGGCCGGGGTAGTGCGGCCGCCAGCGCAGGATCACGGCGGGCGGCTCGGGCCGGAAATCGAGGCCGTCCATCGGCAGGTCGAGCTCCCAGGCGACGAGCGGTCGCATGTCCGGCGCGGTGCGCACGCGCGCGCAGTGCACGAGCGCGTCGCGGCCGCCGGCCCGCTCGATCAGCACGGGCAGGGCAGCCCGCCGCTCGGCGCGCACGTCGACCTCTGACGCCTGGCCGCGGAGGTCGTCCGCGGTCACGAGCGCGACGGCCGCCACGAGCGCGACCGCGAGCGGGCCTGCCGGGACCCGGCCGGCACGGGCCACCCCCACCCCGGCCAGCACGGAGCCGAGCGCGACGGCGGCCACGAGGTAGCGCGGGTTCCCCGCGTACCCGGCTTGCGCCATGACGGCGACGATCGCGACCCAGACGAGCGCCGCGCCGGCCAGCACGCGGGCGGTTCGCTGCCCGGCCACCGCGCCGGCGAGCGCGGCGAGCGCCGCCGGCACGGCGAGCAGCGTGGCCGCGTCGCCCAGCACGGCGAGCCCCGGCACGTCCTCGAGCGCCGCGCTTCCGGGGCTGGCCGCGCCGCGCGCCGCCTCCGCGGCGGTCACCGCCCCGCCGATCCCGACCAGATCCGGGCCGAACCACAGCAGCGGCACCGCCGCGCCGATCGCGGCCACGCCCGGGCGCGCGGGCGGGTCGCGCCGCCACACCCAGGCTCCGTACGCGGCGAGGAACGGCCACGCCTCGGGGCGCAGCAGTGAGGCTGTGCCGAGGAGCGCAAGCGCCGCCCGCGAGCGCCCAGCGAGATGAGCGACCGCGGCCCACAGGACTGCCGCGGCGAGCAGCCCCTCCGAGTTCCCGAGGATCGTGTTGTAGAACCACCACGGGCTGAGGGCCATCACGGCCGCGGCGGCCGCGCCGGCGGTGCGCCCGGCCAGCCGGCTCGCGAGGGCGGCGGCGCCCATGAGCGCGAGCAGGCCGCCGGCGCGGGCGACCACCATCCACAGCGCGGGGGCGGCGTCGCCGGTGACGGCGAGCGGCGTGGTGACGAGCACCGGCAGCGGCTTCCACGAGGGCCCGGAGCGCGTGTCGAGCGCCAGGTCCAGTGCGTCCCGGCCCCACACGACCCAGGCCTGGGCGTCGTAGGCCAGCGACCATGGGATGAGCAGCGAGAGGGCCGAGACGGCGATCGCGGCACAGACCAGCGCCGCCGCTCGGGACAAGTCCGTCAGGCGACCGCGCTGACGATCAGCACGAGCGCGACGAGCAGGGCGGCGACGACCGCGATCGCCGCCGCGCGGACGAGCCACAGGTTGACCGGCGAGCGATGCGTGTCCGGGACCCGATGCGCCGCCGCGGCACGGGCGGCGTCCGCGCGATGATGGGCCGCGGCGCGCGCGACCTCGGTGCGCCGGGCGGCGGCGAGCCGGCCCGCCGGCGTCGCTGCGCCAGGGCCGGTCGGGTGCGCGGCGGTGTCGCCGCCGGTGGTCGCCGCGGCGGTCGATGCCTCACGCCGGTGCTGCGCCGTCTCGGCCTGGATGGCGTCGAGCTCCCGGCGCAGGTGCCTGGCCGCCGCGCGCTCGTGCTCGAGCTCGCGCGCGATCCGCTCGTACATCCGCTTCGCGGCCGCGTCGGCATCCCCGCCTTCGTCGCCGTTGGCCTCCGCGGGCCGGGCGGCGAGCTCCTCGCGCAGCCGCGCGGTCTCCTCCCGCTCGGTCGTCAGCGTCCGCTCGGTCTCCTCGCGGGCCGCGCGCAGCTCCGCCCGAAGGCGCTCGGTCTCCTCCGCCTCGGCCGCGATCGCCTTCTGCGCCTCCTCGCGGGCAGTGGCAAGGCTGTCACGCACGTCGGTCGCGCTCGCCCGCTCGGCGATGAGCCGCTGCTCCGCGTCCTCGCGCGCCTGCTCGGCCTCCGTGCGCGCCACCGCCGTCTCCTCGCGCGCCGCGGCCACCTCCCGCTCGCGCTCGGCCAGCTCGGCCGTCAGCCGCTCGACGTCGGTGCCCAGGCCTTCGCGCTCGGCGGTCGCGCGCTCGAGCGCGGACTCGGCCTCCGCCAGCTCGCCCGCCAGCGCCTCGCGGCCGCGTTCGGCGGCTTTCAGCCGGTCGTAGAGATCCGCCTGCTCGGCCGCCAGCCGCTCGTGCTCGGCGCGCAGCGGCGTGAGCTCGGCCTTCAGGCGCTCGACCTCCGCGTGCAGCTCCCGCTCGGCGGCCCGCTGGTCCTCCCGCGCCGGCCCTGGCTCGGCCGGCGTCGGGCCGGGCCGCCGGCGACGCGGGCGCGGCAGCTCGGCGACGAGCCGGCGGCCCACCTCCAGCTCCGCGCCCGTGACCGCCTCCGGGTCGCCGTCGTAGGCGAACGCCGCGCGCCACTCGCCCGTGCTCGACGGCGTGAACTGCCCGCCGGGCAGCGCGGTCACCCGCCGGCGGAGATCGCCCGCCTCGACGGTCAGGACCGGGCGGCCGAGCCGGCGGCCCTCGAGCCCGCTCCAGCGACCGACGACCTCCAGCCGCCCCGGGGCGGTGAAGCTGAACCGCTCGAGCTCGAAGCCGACTTCGCGCACGTCGGTCATCCCTTCTCGGTGCGCTCCTCGTCCGCCTGCACGGCCGCAGTCTCCGTCGTGTCCTGCCGGTGGTCGACCACCGGGACGCGCTCGCGGACGTCGCGGTCCTCGACCGACAGGGAGAACGAGATGCGCCCGAAGGTGAGCAGCGCGCCCAGGCTCATCACGAACACCGCCCCGAACGCGAACCACGCGCCGGCCTCGAGCTCCTCGCCGTTCGCGGCGGGCGGCGGGTCGATCACCTCCGCGACCACGAGGATCACGGCGGCGCCCACCACCGGCAGCAGCCAGCGGCGCTCCAGGTACCCGAGGTCCGGCAGCAGCAGACCGGCGGCGACCGTGAGTGCCGCGACGGCGAGCACCGCGAGCAGCACCTCGACGACCTCGAACGCCTCCCACGCCGTCAGCGTGCCGTACCACTCGAGGAACAGGCTCACGAGCAGGAGCGCGGCGCCGAGGGCGACGAGCAGCGGCCCGACTTCGAATCTCCTCGTCATGCACCTTCACGTTATCCGCCGAGGTGGCGGTTCCTTCTCTAGGCCGGCGTGGGGCGAGCGACCGTCTCGAGCGGGTCGCTGCGCTGGCGCAGCGCGTTGTAGGCCGAGGCGCGGACCACGACGTCGCCCTCCACGGCGGGGTCGAGCGGCACGTCGACGGTGCCCTGTGTGCCCTCCACCTCCTCCGGGCAGCTGGCCAGCAGCTGGGCCTCGCGGTCGGGCCGGTGGAGGGTGACCAGCAGCCGCGAGGCGCGCCGCTGAGGCGCGGGGTCGAGCCGGTAGTCGACGAGCACCCGGTCGCCCTCGCGCCGGGCCTCGATCGCGAGCAGCTTCGGGTACGTAGCGGTGCCGATCGCCCGCACGACGCGGCGCGCCTGCCGGAAGGGCGTCGCGGCCCGGGCGCGCAGGTGCCACGCGTTCGGGTGGTCCCACTTCTGGGTCTGCCGCCCGGGGCTCGCGGGGCTGCGGCCGCCGAAGCGGCCGGCCAGGGGGCCGCGGAGGAAGCGGCTGCCGACGCCGGTCGAGCTCCCCCAGCGCCCGGTCCAGTCGTCCCAGGCGCCGAACGGCTCCACCTGCGGCAGGACGGGCGGCAGCGAGCCGTCCGGGTTGTCGACCCCGACCACGTAGGGGTGCGCGCCGGGCTCGAAGTAGCACGCGTGCGAGAGCGGCGCCACGTAGACGATCGGGTGATCGCCCTGGCGCCGCATCTTGTCCCAGCTGCGCGCCTCGCCTCCCTCGTGCTGGGAGAAGGTCGCGACCTCCGGCTCGCCGTCGTCCGAGAGCCCGACCTGCACGACCTCCCAGTCGCCCTCGTGCTTGCCGAGGCCGAGCAGGTGCTTCGGGTTGTAGTACGACCACAGCCAGTACTGGAGCCAGACGCGGCCGCCGTCCTCCTTCACGCGGCCGTACACCCGCTCGCGGTAGGCGGCGTCGCCCTGGAAGCGGCGGGAGGCGGCGAGCGGATCGCCCACCTCGTCGAGCCGGTCGCCGTCCTCGACGTCGTAGGTGCTCAGCAGGGCGAGCGACAGCCCGGCGCCGGCGCGCGCGACGACCGCCCCCTTGCCGCGCCGCAGGAGGTTGTCGTCGTAGTCCGTGATCGAGGCCGCGGACATCGCCCGGTAGCCCTCCTGCGGGTCGTACACGAGAGCGGGCCGGTGCCGCTCGAGGCGAGGGTCGATCGGGCTCATGCGCGCGTGAGGGTCTCCGCCGAGCGTCGCAGGTGGTCGCGCAGCACTTCCGGCCCGTCGGACTCGAGGCCGCGCACGAGCGCTGCGTGGTCCTCGGCCAGCTCGCGGGCGGCGACGTGCGGCCGCAGCGCGAGCAGGAACAGGTGCATCTCGCCGCTGAGCGACTCGTGGGCGGCGGCGATCCGCGGGCTGCCGGCAGCGGACACGATGGCGGCGTGGAGCGCGGTGTGGGCCGCGTTGACCTCGCCCCACGGCGGGTCGTCCCCGGCGCAGGCGACCTCCAGGCGCGCCAGCGCCTCGTGGACCTGTGGCGGGAGCCGCCCTCCGCCGCGCTCGAGCGCGAGATGGGCGGCCTCGAGCTCGAGGGCCGCGCGCAGCTCGTACAGCCAGCGAACCTCGTCGGCGCTCAGCTGCGGCACATGGGCGCCGCGGTGCGGCTCGAGCCGCACGATGCCCTCGGCGGCCAGCTGGCGCAGCGCGGCCCTCAGCGAGTGGCGCGCCACGCCGTACGCCTCGCACAGCTCCCGCTCGCGCAGCCAGGCGCCGGGAGGAAGCTCGCCGTCGAGGATCTGCTGCCGCAGCGCCTGGGCCAGGGCATCGACCGTCGAGGTCCGGTGGAGGGGCCGCGTGGCGCTCACGACCCCGATCATGCCTGGGCGGGGCGGAGCGACGCAAGCACCGGCAGCCGCGGCACAGCGAGCGCCAACAGCCCGGCGAGCACGAACCCGCCGCCGGTCGCGGACAGGGCGGTGACCGGCTCGGCGAGCACCACGGCGCCGAGCACGCCGGCGGTCAGCGGCTCGGCGAGCGTCAGCGTCGCGGTCTCCGACGCGCTCAGCCGCCGCAGCCCGCGGGCGAAGAGCACGTACGCCAGGGCGGTCGGGATCACGCCCAGGAAGAGCGCCAGGGCGACCCCGTCGGCGTGCAGGAGCCAGCCCGGCTCGCTCGCCGCCAGGGCGGGCATCAGGGTCAGCGCGCCGAGCCCGAAGGCGGCCGCCATCACGGTCTCGGGCGCGTGGCCGGCGGCCAGCAGGCGCTTGGCCGCGAGCGTGTACGTCGCGTACGCCCCGCCGGCCGTGACGGCCAGCGCGACGCCGGGGAGCGAGACGCTCGCGCCGCCGCCGGCCAGGGCGAGCAGCGCGACGCCGGCGCACGCGAGCGCCGTGGCGACGCTCCAGCGGGCGGTCGGGCGCCGCCGGTCGAGCACCCACTCGAAGAGGCCGGCGAGCGTCGGCGCCGAGCCGAGCGCCACAATCGTCCCGACCGCCACGCCGGTATCCGCGACGGCGGCGAAGAACGCGAGCTGGTAGACCGCGACCCCGCCGACGGCCGCGAGCAGCGGGCCGCGCGCCCATGGGCGGGCGCGGAATCCGCTGCCGCGGAGCAGCACGACCGCGACGAGCAGCGTCCCGCCGACGAGGATCCGCGCCGCGCCGACGCCGACCGGCTCGGTCCCGGCCGGCCCGAGCGCCTGGGCGGTACCGGTGGTGGCGAAGCAGAGGGCGGCGAGGAGGACTTGAGCGCGGGCGATGAGCATGGCTTCGCAGGATTGTTCCACAATTCCACCATCATCGTCAAGGCCGGCTGCCGTCAGACTGCCGCGCCATGGATCTCGGCCTCGCGGGCACTGGCATCCTCGTCACCGGCGCATCGGGCGGCATCGGCGCCGCCACCGCGCGGCTGCTGGCCGCCGAGGGCGCGCGCGTCGGCGTCCACTATCACTCGAACGCTGCCGCCGCCGACACGCTGGCCGCCGAGGTCGGCGGCGTCGCCCTGCGGGCGGACCTGCGCGACGAGGCGGAGGCCGACGCGCTCGTGCCCGCCGCCGTCGCCGCGCTCGGGCGCCTCGACGCGTGCGTCGCGAACGCCGGCGTCTGGCCGTCCGAGGACGTGCCGGTCACCGAGATGCCGCTCGAGCGCTGGCGGGCGACCCTGGACGCCAACCTCACGGCCACCTTCCTCACCGCCCGCGCCTACTGCCGCCACGTCGCGGCCACGGGCGCCGGCTCGCTGGTCCTCGTCGCCTCGACCGCCGGCGTCTTCGGCGAGGCGGGCCATGCCGACTACGCCGCCGCGAAGGCGGCGATCGCGCACGGGCTGGCCCTCTCGCTCAAGAACGAGGTCGTGCGCGACGCGCCGCTCGCGCGCGTCAACGTCGTCGCGCCCGGATGGACGGTGTCGCCGATGACGGCCGCCGACCTCACCGAGGAGACCGTGGCCGCCGTGACGGCGACGATGGCCCTGCGGAAGGTCGCGTCGACCGACGACATCGCGCGCACGATCGCCTTCCTCTGCTCGCCGCTCGCCTCCGGGCACGTCAGCGGCCAGGTGGTCACCGTGGCCGGCGGCATGGAAGGCCGCCTGCTGCACCCGTGACACCATCAGCCGCGTGCTGCTCAGCGAGCTCGTCGAGGCCTCGGCCACCGTGCGGGCGACCTCGTCCCGCAACGCCAAGGTGGAGGCGCTCGCGGCCGTGCTGCGAGGCGTCTCGCCGGCCGAGACGCCGGCCGCCGTCGCCTGGCTGTCCGGTGAGCTGACCCAGCGGCAGATCGGCGTCGGCTGGGCCGCTCTGCGCGACCTGCCGCCACCGGCCGCGGAGCCGACGCTCGACGTCGCGGAGATCGAGCGCGCGTTCACGCGGATCGGCCTCCTCGCGGGCCCCGGCTCGCAGTCGGCGCGCCGCGACGCGGTCCGCGACCTGCTCTCGCGCGCCACCGAGGCCGAGCAGCGCTTCCTGGTGGCGCTGCTGCTCGGCGACCTCGGGCAGGGCGCGCTGGCCGGCGTGATGGTCGACGCGGTGGCGAAGGCCGCCGACGTGCCGCGGGCCGACGTGCGGCGAGCCTTGATGCTGCGCGGCGACCTCGGCGCGGTGGCGGCGGTGGCCCTGGCCGACGGGACGGCCGGCCTCGGGCGGATCACGCTCGAGCTGCTGCGTCCCGTGCAGCCGATGCTGGCGGCGCCGGGCGACGACCTCGACACGGCGCTCGAGCGCCTCTGCCCGGCCGCCGTCGAGTACAAGCTCGACGGCGTCCGCGACCAGGTCCACCGCCGTCGCGACGAGGTGCGGGTGTTCACGCGCACGCTCGACGAGGTCACCGCCCGTGTGCCGGAGATCGTCCGTTCGGCGCTCGCCGTGCCGGCGCAGGCGGTCATCCTCGACGGCGAGGCGATCGCGCTGCGCGGCGACGGGCGGCCCGAGCCGTTCCAGGTCACGGCCAGCCGCTTCGGCACCCGGACGCCGGGCGCCGCGACGCCGCTCACGGCGCTGTTCTTCGACGTCCTCCACGCGGACGGCGAGGACCTCATCGACCGGCCCGGCGCGGAGCGCTTCGCGGCGCTCGCCGAGCTCGTCCCGGAGGAGGGACGGGTCCCGCGGGCCGTGGCGGCCGACGCCGGGGCCGCGGGCGCGGTGCTCGACGACGCGCTCACCCGCGGGCACGAGGGTGTGCTCGTGAAGTCGCTCGAGGCGCCCTACGCGGCCGGGCGCCGCGGCGCCGGCTGGCTGAAGGTCAAGCCTCGGCACACGCTCGACCTGGTGATCCTCGCCGCCGAGTGGGGCCACGGCCGGCGCCGCGGGTGGCTCAGCAACCTCCACCTCGGGGCGCGCGACCCCGCCGGGCCGGGCCACGTGATGCTCGGCAAGACGTTCAAGGGCCTCAC
>DASTIC010000310.1:0-2977 GCA_035717845.1 Solirubrobacteraceae bacterium | reverse complement strand
AGCGGCGCCAGCAGCGCGAGCACGAGCACGTTGATGAACCCGGCGGCGATCAGCGCGCCGGCCACATCGATCCCCTCGCCGCCGAACGGGAGCCGGACCAGCAGGATCGCGTCGGCGACGGTCAGCACGAAGAACGCGGGCCATTGCCACGCGCCGCGAAGCCGCCAGCGCAACCGCCGCAACCGTACGGACTCGACCATCGTCAGCGTCAAGCGTAACCCGCCATCCAATAGGCTCAGTGGCGAACGTCGAACCCGAGCAGCCGCGGAGATCCCGCACGCTCGGACCCGGCGCGCCACCTGGCGATCCCGGGCGGCGCACAGACACCCGAAGGGAGAGAACCGCCAGATGGCGACCGAAACCGCTCGCACCGACTTACCACCGGACGTGACCGAGCACCTGACGACCGAGGACCGCACCGGGCTGCTGCGGGCGATGCTCATGATGCGGGGCATCGAAGAGCGTGCGATGACGCTCTACCGCCAGGGCAAGGTGCCCGGGTCCTTCTACGACGGCTTCGGCCAGGAGGCGGTGTCCGCCGGGGCGACCTGGGCGATGGCCGCGCAGGACCGCCTGTGCGTCCTGCACCGCGACCTCGCCGCGCACATCATCCGCGGCGTCGAGCCGTGGCGGATCTTCGCCCAGTACATGGGCCGCCAGGACGGGATCACGCGCGGCCGCGACGGCAACGTGCACTTCGGCGACCGCACGAAGGGCTGCGTCGGCATGGTCTCGATGCTCCCGGACATGATGCTGATCGCGACCGGCATGGCGATGGCCTTCAAGCTGCGCGACGAGCAGCGCTGCGCGATCACGTGGTTCGGCGACGGCTCGACCTCGCGCGGTGACTTCCACGAGGCGATGAACTGGGCCGGCGTGCAGAAGCTGCCGGTGATCTTCATCCTCGAGAACAACCAGTACGCGTACTCGACGCCGCTCGACCAGCAGTTCGCGGTCAACCCGGTCGAGCGCGCCGCCGCCTACGGCTTCCCGGGCGTGAGCGCCGACGGCAACGACCCGGAGGCGATGTTCGAGGTCGTCCGCGTCGCCCGCGAGCGCGCGCTCGCCGGCGAGGGCCCGACGCTGGTCGAGGCCGTGACCATGCGCATGCACGGCCACGCCGCGCACGACGACATGAAGTACGTCCCGACCGAGAAGGTCGAGGAGTGGCGGGCCAAGGACCCGATCGACCGCCAGGTCAAGCGCCTGGAGGCGCTCGGCGTCGACACGCAGGCGGTCCGCGAGAGCGTCAAGGCCGAGATCGACGAGGCGGTCGAGCGCGCGCTGCAGTCGCCGATGCCCGACGGCAACACCGTGCTCGACGGGCTGTTCGCCGACGAGCCGGCGCTGCTCGAGGACGGCAACGCCCCCTGGTCCGGGTTCCGGAGCGCGTGATGCCGACGATGACCTATCTGCAGGCGATCTCCGACGCCATGCGCGAGGAGATGCGCGCCGACGAGCGGGTGTTCCTGATGGGCGAGGACATCGGGACCTTCGGCGGCGCCTTCAAGGTGACCGACGGCTTCATCGACGAGTTCGGGGCCAAGCGCGTGATGGACACGCCGCTGGCCGAGTCGGCGATCGTCGGCTGCGCGATCGGCGCCTCCGTCGAGGGGCTGCGGCCGATCGCCGAGATGCAGTTCTCGGACTTCGTGTCCTGCGGCTTCGACCAGCTGGTCAACGTCGCCGGCAAGACCTACTACCGGATGGGCCTGTCGGTGAACATCACCGTCCGGCTGCCGTCCGGCGGCGGGTTCAGCGGCGGCCCGTACCACTCGCAGAACCCCGAGGCCTGGTTCATGCACGCGCCGGGGCTGAAGATCGTCGCGCCGTCGACGGCCGAGGACGCCAAGGGGCTGCTGATCGCCGCCGTGCGCGATCCCAACCCGGTGCTGTTCATGGAGCACAAGCACCTCTACCGCCGGATCAAGGGCGACGTGCCGGCCGGCACCTACGAGACCCCGTTCACGGCTCGCGTGGCCCGTGAGGGGGAGGATCTGACCGTGATCACCTACGGCGCGATGGTCCACACCGCGCTCGAGGCCACGGCGGACCTGGACGGCTCGGTCGAGGTGCTCGACCTGCGCTCGCTGGTGCCGCTGGACGAGGAGGCGATCCTGCGCTCGGTCCGCAAGACGAGCAAGGTCGTGATCATCGACGAGGCCAACCAGACCTGCGCGGCGGGCGCCCAGGTCGCGGCCCTGATCGCCGAGCGTGCGTGGGAGGACCTCGACGGCCCGGTCGTCCGCGTGGCCACGCCGGACGTGCCGATCCCGTTCTCGCCGCCGCTCGAGCAGGCCGTGCTCCCGCAGGTCGACGATGTGAGGGAGGCGTGCCGTGAGCTCCTCGAGTACTGAGACCTTCATCGACGTGACGATGCCCCAGATGGGGGTGTCGGTCGCCGAGGGCACCGTCGTCGAGTGGAAGAAGCAGGTCGGCGACTGGGTCGAGGCCGACGAGATCATCGCCTCGATCTCGACCGACAAGATCGACACCGACGTCGAGTCGCCGGCGACGGGCCGCGTGGCCGAGATCGTCGTCGACGTCGGCGACACCGTGGACGTCGGCACGGTGATGGCGCGGATCGCGACCGATGCGAAGCCGGGCGAGGCGCACGTGTCCGAGAACGGGCAGGCCGGCAGCTCCGCCGGCGGCGAGGCCGGGACGGGCGAGGCGGCCGCCGCGCTCGAGGCGCCCGGCGAGGCCGGGGAGCTGTCGGGCGACACGACCGGCGAGCACGCCGGGACGGCCCAGCGGCCCCGCCGCGCCGGCCTGCGCCGGTACTCGCCCGTCGTGATGCGGATCGCGGCCGAGCACGACGTCGACCTCGAGCAGGTCGAGGGGACCGGCCGCGGCGGGCGCGTGAGCAAGAAGGACGTGCTGGCGTTCGTCGAGAGCGGCGGTGGCAAGGAAGAGCCGCCGATGCACATCGAGAGCCCGTACCGGCCGGACGAGCCGGTCGCGCCCAAGGCGCGGC
>DASTIC010000309.1:0-6960 GCA_035717845.1 Solirubrobacteraceae bacterium | reverse complement strand
GCGCGTGCAGGTCGAGACGCTCGAGCGCAACTGCGCCGAGTTCGGCATCCCGGTCTACTCGATCGGCTCCGATCGCCAGGGCATCGTGCACGTGATCGGGCCGGAGCTCGGCGTCACCCAGCCCGGGATGACGATCGTCTGTGGCGACTCCCACACCGCCACCCACGGCGCCTTCGGCGCGCTGGCCTTCGGCATCGGCACCAGCGAGGTCGAGCACGTGCTCGCCACCCAGTGCCTCGCCCAGCGCAAGCCGCGGAGCATGCGGATCAACTACACGGGCGAGCTCGGCTTCGGCGTCACGCCCAAGGACCTGATCCTCGGCACGATCGGCCAGATCGGCACCAACGGGGCGGCCGGCCACGTCGTCGAGTACGCCGGCCCGTTGATCGAGGGGCTCTCGATGGAGGGTCGCATGACGATCTGCAACATGACGATCGAGGGCGGCGGCCGGGCCGGGATGATCGCGCCCGACGAGACCACGTTCGAGTGGATGGAAGGGCGACCCGCGGCGCCCGCCGAGCCGGACCCCGCCTGGCGCGCGCTGCGCACCGACCCGGGTGCGAGCTTCGACACCGAGATCGAGGTCGACGCCGGCGCGCTGTCGCCGCTCGTCACCTGGGGCACCACGCCCGGCATGGTGGTACCGGTCACCGAGGCGGTCCCGGAGCCGGGAAGCGAGGGCGACGAGCGGGCGCTGAAGTACATGGGGCTCGAGGCCGGCACGCCGATCAAGGAGCTGCGGCTCGACCGGGTGTTCATCGGCTCGTGCACGAACTCGCGGATCGGCGACCTGCGCGCCGCCGCCGAGGTGGTCAAGGGCCGCCGCGTGGCGAGCTCCGTCGACGCGATGGTGGTGCCCGGCTCGCAGCAGGTCGCCGCCCAGGCGGAGGCCGAGGGACTCGACGAGGTCTTCCGCGCCGCAGGGTTCGACTGGCGCACGGCCGGGTGCTCGATGTGCCTCGGCATGAACCCCGACATCCTCCAGCCGGGAGAGCGCTGCGCCTCGACCTCGAACCGCAACTTCGAGGGCCGCCAGGGCCGCGGTGGCCGCACCCACCTCGTCTCGCCGCAGATGGCCGCCGCCGCGGCGATCGAGGGGCACTTCGTCGACATCCGAGAATGGCAATGAGAACAGCAACCGGTTCGACACAGCCACTGGCATCGGCGGGCGCACGCGGAGCGGAGAGCTAGTGGAGCCCGTCAAGCTCGTGGCCGGCGACGTCAGCGTGCTCGACCGCGCCGACGTCGACACCGACCAGATCATCCCCAAGCAGTTCCTCAAGCGGGTGGAGCGGACCGGCTTCGGCCAGTTCCTGTTCTACGACTGGGCGCAGGAGGACGGCTGGGACCTGCCGGCCAACCCGATCCTCGCCACCGGGCCGAACTTCGGCTGCGGCTCTTCGCGCGAGCACGCCCCCTGGGCGCTCCAGGACTACGGCTTCCGGGCCGTCGTCGCGGCGAGCTTCGCGGACATCTTCTTCAACAACTGCACGAAGATCGGGCTGCTCCCGGTCCAGCTGCCGGAGGAGGACGTCAAGGCACTGATGCAGGCCGGCAGCGCCGAGATCGACCTCGAGCGGCGCGAGGTCCGCTTCAACGGCCGCACGGCGACGTTCGAGCTCGACGACGAGACGCGGCACCGGCTGCTCAACGGGCTCGACGACATCGCGCTCACCCTCCAGCAGGAGCAGGCGATCGACGCGTACGAACGCGACCGCGAGCGCTCCGGGCCGGTGACCACCGCGTTGTGAGGTTGACGTGGCGCCGCGGCCGCGCGTAGGGTCGAGGCGCACCGCAGATCTCACGACGGGGAGCCATGCTGGGAGTGGTGCCCATCACCGAGCCCGTGTACTTCCCGAGGGGGGCGGCCGATCCGGCCGGCCGTATCGGGTACCTCGCCGTCGAGAGCGGCGTGCTGGCGGTCGACCTGAGCGCCGGCCGCGAGCTGTGGCGCAGCGACCACGCGCAGCGCCCGCTGCTGGTCGCCGGAGCGCGGCTGGCCGCCGCGCGCCTGGGCGGCGACCCGCGGGCGGTGCTGCTCGACGACCAGGGCCAGCCGGCGCTCACCTCCGATCCCGTGCCGCTCCCCGCGACGGCGGCCGTCAAGCTCAGGGCTCGGCTCGAGGACCGGCTGCTGCTCGAGTGGGAGGCCCGCGGCCGCTATGCCGGCGGGGCGCCGCCTCCGCCGGAGATCCGGGAGCGGGAGGCCGGCGGCGCCATCGGCGCGGCGGCGGTGGACCTCGCCTCGGGCGCCGTCGAGACGCTCCCGCCGCCCTCGCGGGAGGCCGTCGACCGCCTACCGCTCGACGCCGACGACCTCGAGGGCCCGTGGCTCGCGGGCGAGACCGTCGTCGAGCTGGTCTGGGACGAGCAGGCGCTGCGGCTGCGCACCGAGCACGGGACCGTCGAGCTCGCCCGGGGCGACACGCTCGGCGCCGAGCCGACGCCGGACGGGCGGCACCTGCTCGTCCGCGAGGGCGACCGCTGGATCTGCGTCTCCGCGGAGACGGGCGACCGCGAGGCGATGCTGAGCTACGAGCCGGGCGCCCGCGAGCCCGCGATCGTCGGCCGGCGGGTGTACTACCTGGTCGATCGCGGCGGTACGCGCGCCCTCAAAGCGCGCGAGCTCGACACGGACACCGTGGCGTGGGAGCTGGTGGTCGGCGAGCGCCGGCCGTCCGGGCCGCCGCGCCTGAGGCAGTGAGAGGAGGCAGGATGGCGACCGAGACGGACTATCAGCACGCTGCCGAGGAGCGGGGGCTCAACGAGGGGCTGCTGGACGAGCTGCGGCGCACGCGCGGCCTCTCGCTCGAGGGGCTGCGGGAGATCCCGGACCGGGCGCTCCAGCGCGCCGTGCGGCGGCTGGATTACCCGGACCTCGCCCGGGCGCGGGAGGCGTTCCGGCTGCGCCAGGCGCGCAACGACGCCGGGGTGGTCCCGCCCGAGGCGCTCGCCGAGGCGCTGCGCGAGCTCGACAGCACGCGCACCCGCCGCGCGGTACCGCCGCTGGTGGCCGGCGTGCCGACCGGCCGCGACGTCCCGCCGCCGGCGCTGGTGCCCGGCCGTGCCGGCCTCGGTGGCGGCACGGGGGCGTGGCTCTCGCTCGGCCCGGGGAACATCGGCGGCCGCACGCGCTCGATCGTGATCCACCCGACGACGCCGAGCCGCATGTGGGTGGGGAGCGTCGGCGGCGGCGTCTGGCACTCGCAGGACAGCGGCAAGAGCTGGGAGCCGGTCGACGACTTCATGGCCAACCTGGCCGTGTGCTGCATGGTGCGCGACCCCACCGACGCGAAGATCATCTACGCGGGCACGGGGGAGGGCTTCTCCAACCTCGACGCCCTGCGCGGGGCCGGCATCTTCCGAACCGTCGACGGCGTGCACTGGGAGCAGATCCCGTCGACCACCGGCCCCAACTTCCAGCACGTCAACCGCCTCGCCATCTCCAAGAACGGCCAGGTGCTGCTCGCCGCCACCGCGGTCGGCATCTTCCGCAGCACCGATCCCGCGCGGCTCGTCTGGAACAAGACGCTGCCCGACGCGATCGCCGACATCGAGTTCCATCCGACCAACAACTCGCTCGCCATCGCCGGCGGCCTGCGCAACGGCCAGGCCTACCACTCGGCCGACGGCGGGCAGACCTGGAAGCTCGCGACGCACGCGCAGCCGTGGTCGGGCCGGGTCGAGATCACGTACGCCGCGAAGGACCCGACGCGCGTCTACGCGTCGATCGACATGTGGTCCGGCGAGATCTGGCGCTCGACCAACGGCGGCAAGAGCTACTCGCGGCGGTCCAGCCTGGCCGACGGCCTGCCCGCCCAGTACCTCGGCGACCAGGGCTGGTACGACAACGTCATCTGGGCGGGCGACCCGACGAACGCGAACCTCGTGATCGTCGGCGGCGTCGACCTCTGGCGCAGCACCGACGGCGGCAACACGCTCCACGACATCAGCACCTGGTGGGACAAGCGGTCCGCCCACGCCGACCACCACTGCATCGTCTCCCACCCGCGCTTCAACGGCACGACGAACCGGACGGTGTTCTTCGGCAACGACGGCGGCATCTACAAGGCGACCAACGTCCACACGCTGGGCAGCGACCCGCGGCCGCCGCGCGTGAAGGGGTGGACCGAGCTGGTCAACACCTACGGCGTGACCCAGTTCTACGCCGGCGCCGGCAACTCCGAGACGGGGGTGATCATCGGCGGCGCGCAGGACAACGGCACGCTCCGCTACACGACCGCCAACGGCAGCGAGGGCTGGACCGAGATGTTCGGCGGCGACGGCGGCTGGTGCGCCGCCGACCAGAACGACCAGGACGTCTTCTACGGCGAGTACGTGTTCGCCAACGTGCACCGCAGCATGGACGGCGGGGCGACCGCGGAGTTCATCAGCGGCCAGTTCTTCAGCGAGGCCGAGGGCGCGTGGCGGTGGAAGCCGGTCCCGTACCGGATCGGCGACGCGCGGACCCAGAACGCGCTCTTCATCGCCCCCTTCGTGCTCGACCCGAACCAGTCCAACCGCCTGCTGGCGGGCGGGGTCTCCCTGTGGCGCACGAACGACGCCAAGCGCGCGAACACCGACACGACGGGGCCGGCGTGGCGAGCGATCAAGAACCCCTCCGGAGGCCCGATCAGCGCGCTGTCGATCGCGCGCGGGAACTCCGACGTGGTATGGGTCGGGCACGACGACGGCCAGCTGTACAAGACGGTGAACGGCACCGCCGGGCTGCCGACGTGGCAGCGGGTGGACCACTCGGGCACGCGGCCGGTCGCGGTCGACCGCTACTGCACGGGCATCACGATCGACGCCAAGGACCACGACACCGTGTACGTCACCTTCGGCGGCTACACCAAGGGCAACGTGTGGAAGACCACGGACGCCGGCGCGACCTGGGCCAACATCGGGCGGGCGTTCCCTGCCGCGCCGGTTCGGGCGCTGACGCTCCACCCGGACAACTCGTCGCTCGTCTACGCGGGCACCGAGGTCGGGATGTTCGCCAGCGAGGACGGCGGCGCGACCTGGTCGCCGACCAACGAGGGACCGACGAACTGCTCGGTCGACGACCTGTTCTGGATGAAGCGCACGCTCATCTGCGTCACGCACGGCCGCGGGATGTTCGCCATCGACCTCACGGCCCTGTAGCCATCAACCGCGCAAGCTCGGCGCGCCTGCGCACGCCGAGCTTGCGGAACACGTTGCGCAGGTGGTGCTCGACGGTCTTCGTGCTCACGAAGAGGGCGGCGGCGGCCTCGCGGTTGGTGAGGCCCTGGGCGACGAGCTGGGCGACCCGCAGCTCGTGGGCCGTCAGCTCCGCATCCTCGCGCCGCTCGGGAGCGCGGGCCACGGCCCCGGCCGCCCGCAGCTCCCGCCGCGCACGTTCGGCGAACGGCAGCGCGCCGACGCGCTCGAAGGCGTCGAGCGCCTCGCGCAGGCGCTCGCGGGCGTCGTCGCGGCGGTCGCCGGCCCGCAGCCACTCGCCGTAGGCGAGCAGCGTGCGGGCGCGCTCGAACGGCGCCGGCCCCGCCTCGTGCAGCTCGAGGGCGCGCCGGAAGTGCCCCTCCGCCGCCTCCGGCGGCGCCGTGATCCCGCGCAGCCGCTCGAGCATGGCCGGGGCGATCCGCCGGCCCTCGGTGTTGCGGGCGTAGTGCTCGACCAGCTCGGCGGCGTCGTCGGGCCGGCCGGCGCGCGCGTAGACGTCGACGAGGTGGGGGACCCAGAGCACGTTGCCGGGGAGCGCCTCGGCGCGCACGAGCTCGAGCCGCTCGATCGCCTCCTCGAGCCGGCCGGCGGCGGCCGACAGCTGGCCGAGCGCGTAGCGGGCGTAGATCGCGGGCAGCGGCACCCGGCGGCGCTCGCCGAGCTCGATCGCCCGCTGGGCGGCGGACACCGCTGCCGGTTCGTCTCCGCGCCAGGCGTAGACCGTGGACAGCATGCCGAGCGCGATCACGAGCGCCGGGTCCTGCCCGGTCTGCTCGGCGAGAGCGACGGCCTCCTCGGCGTCGGCCAGCGCCTGTCCGTAGCGGCCGAGCGAGAGGTTGCCCTGGGCCCGGGCGGCGAGCGGGTAGGGAAGGGCGCCGACGGCGACCGCGTCGCGCCCTGCGGCGACCAGCCGGTCGAGCATGTCGACGCCGCGCTCGTACTCCTCGATCCACAGCCAGCCGTGGGCGGCCAGCGCCACGACCTCGGGAGCCAGCGAAAGGGCGAGCGCGACGTCGTCGCCCAGCCGCCGCTCGCCCTCGGCCAGCAGCCGCCGGCCCTCCGCGACGTCGGGCACGGTCATGCGCGCGGCACCCGCGCAGAGCGAGGCGAGCGCGGCCAGCAGCTCGACGTCGCCGGCCAGCGCCAGCGCCCGCTCGGCGTCGGTCAGCCAGCCCCGGTGGTCGCGCAGGGCCATGGCGCCGAGGGCGGAGAGGAGCAGGAGCATGCCGGCGACGCTCGGGGCACCGTCCCCGAGCCGCCTGGCCTGGGCTCGCAGCAGCTCGCGCGCCTCGGCGGTGCGGCCGGTGCGCAGCATCAGCTGGGCCCGCAGCGTGCGGAGCTCGGTGACGATGCCGGTCACGTCGCCGTGGGCGACGGCGAGCACGCGCTCGGCCTGCTCGAGCCGGGCGAGGCCGGTGTCCGGCTGCCCGGCCGGGAGCAGGTCGCGCGCCGCCTCGACCAGCCGCCGGGCGCGGTCGCGCGGGTCGGGCGACAGCTCGGCGGCGCGCAGGTGAGCGTGCGCGGCCGACGCGAAGCCGGCGCTGGCGCGCGCGATCTGCGCGGCGCGCTCGAGCGCGCCGGCGACCTGCTCGTCGGGCAGCGCGGCCGCCGCGGCGAGCTGCCAGGCGCGTCGCGGGTCGTCCGGTGCGAGCGCGTGGGCGACGGCCCGGTGCGCGGCGCGGCGATCGACCATCGCCGCCTCGTGGTACGCGGCGGCGCGCAGCAGTGGGTGCCGGAACGCGATCTCGCCCGGACCCA
>DASTIC010000308.1:0-8190 GCA_035717845.1 Solirubrobacteraceae bacterium | reverse complement strand
GTCGGCGGCCTCCTTCCAGGAGACCACCAAGGTGCTCACCGACGCGGCGCTCGAGGGCAAGATCGACCGCCTCGCCGGCCTGAAGGAGAACGTGATCATCGGCAAGCTGATCCCGGCCGCCACCGGGCTCAAGCGCTACCGGACGATCGAGATCGAGCCGGCCGAGCCGCTGCCCCGGGGCATCGACGACGTCGGGCTGCTCGAGGGCGACGACCTCGCGGCCGAGCTCGGGCTCGAGGACGGCGAGGGCCTCCAGGGCTTCGGCCCGGCCTTCGACACGTCGGAGCTGGACGAGATCAACGCCGGGTTCGGCACGTCGGGCGGTTCGTTCGACGACATCGGATCCGACCTCGACTCGGACGGCGGCGACAAGCGCTAAGCGGCTTCGCGCCGGGACCCTCGATGGGGTCCCGGCGCCAAGCAGGGCTGACCTAAAGGGAGTCGAAGGATTCTTCTGGCTCCCAGCGGGTACCGCTAGGCTGCACCGCTTCTTCGAACTCAAGCCGGGGGGCTCGGGTTCCGATGAAGTGAAGAGTCGGGCCGTTGGAGCCCGGCACATCTTTTTCTGGGGTTGAACGCACACTTGTCGCTGAATCTGGGGATCCTGCTCGCACTGGCCTGCGCTGTCGCCACGCAGCTCGGCTTCCTGTACAAGCACCGCGGCGCCAACGCCGCCCCTAAGGTCGACATCCGGCGTCCCCTGCGGACGGTCAAGGCGCTGTTCTCCTCCCCCTGGTTCGCGATCGGCATGGGCGTGGCGCTCGGCGCCTGGATCCTCCACGTCGCCGCCCTCGCGCTGGCGCCCCTCTCGGTCGTGCAGGCGGTGCTCTCCACCGGCGTCGTCATGCTCGCCGTCCTGGCCGACCGCCTGTTCGGGTTCGACGTCGGGCGCCGCCAGTGGCTCGGCGTGGCCATGACCGCGGTAGGCCTCGTCCTGCTCGTCCTCACGCTGCCCGCCAGCCACGGCGCGCACTCGAGCTACTCGCTGGCCGGGATGCTCGCCTTCGAGGGCGGCATGCTTGCGATCGGCGCGCTGCTCATCACCGGCCCGCGCATGGGCGCCCCGGACCACCACCACGGGATCATGCTCGGCGCCGCCGCCGGCACCCTGTTCGGGGTGTCCGACGTCGCCATCAAGGCGCTCACCGGCCTCGACGGCCCGCTCGCCATCCTTCTCTCCCCGTGGCTTGGCGTCGCCGCCCTCGCCTCGGTCGTCGCCTTCTACGCGTCCGCGCGCGGCCTCCAGGACGGCGAGGCGGTCCCCGTCATCGCCTCCACGTCGACCGCCGCCAACGTGTCCTGCATCATCGGCGGCATCGTCGTCTTCGGTGATCCGATGCCGACCGACACGCTCGGCATCCTCCTCCAGGTCCTCGCCTTCTCGCTCGTCGTCGTCGCCGCGCTGGTGACCCCGCCGCCGCTGCGGGCCGCCGAGGCGAACGCCGCCGTCGCCTGACGGGCTCGTTCGGCGCCCACGTTGCGCCGGCCCGGGAAACGTCAACGGCGGCTGGGTAGGGGGATTGGAGGAGCCGCCGGCCTGGTCAGCCCAAGCCGGGGTTTCGTGGATTTCGGTGCGTGGAGATATCTCGAAATCCACCTTTGTGCTCTAGACGCGCACAAAGGTGTATCTCGGTGAACGCGGGCACGGCGAAGTACACCTAAGCCCGCCTTGAGAGGGGAGTTTCGTGTATCTCGGTGATCGGGCGGGCATCAAGATCCACCTTTGTCCTCTAGACGGGGAGCAAAGTGGATTCGGGTGACCCCGCCCGCACCGAGATACACCGAATTCTCCGCGCGCCCGCCGGCTCCCAGCCTCCCTACCCGGCCGCAGTTGACGTTCCCCCCGTCGCAACGGACCCGATTCTTGCGCCGCGGCGTCCATTGACAGCCGCGGCCGCCCGCCGCGAGGATGCTGGCCTGCAAGCGGAGGAGGGGATCGCATGAAGCGGGCCTGGTTCGCCGCCACCTTGGCGGCAGCGCTGTTCGTGGCGACTGGAGCGTGGGGTCACGATCCCGCGCCGTCCCCGGAGATCGACTGGGTCGATCCCACGAGCGCCGAGGCCCAGGGCTCCGCGTTGAACATGGTCGCCGTCGGGCATGACGATCTCGGCGGTCGCGGCTACAACGCCGACGTCTGGCTGCACGAGCAGCACGCCTACGTCGGGTCGTGGGGCTTCTCCGACTGGGCGTCGGGCTCGAAGGAGCGCTTCTGCCCCAACGACGGCGTGGCCGTGGTCGACACCACCGACCCGTCGCGACCGCGCCGTGTCGCCACGCTGGTCAGCCCGCCGGCCACGTCAGCTGAGGACGTCGTGGTCTTCGAGGCGCGCCACGGCGTGCTCGCGGGCCGCGACATCGCGGTCGTCGGGATCCAGGTCTGCGGCGGCGACCGCACCGACACGGGCATCCTCCGCGGTCTCCAGGTCTTCGACGTGACGGATCCGGCGCGACCGGCCGAGCTCGGCTTCCTGGGCACGGGCTGCTGCGCGCGCGGGCTGCACGAGCTGGAGGTCCAGCACCGCGCCGACCTGCGCCGCACCTTCGTCTACGCGAGCGTGCCGACCAGCGAGTACAGCGAGCCGGGATCGCCGAGCGGGCGGCGGGACCGGATGGGACGCGGCGACTTCCGCTTGATCGACATCACCAACCCCCGGCTGCCCGTCGAGGTGTCCAACTGGGGCGTGCACCGGAACCTCGGCGCGCCGCCCGCACCGGGTCTCGGCTGCGACCCCGACCCGGAGTACGGCCACAGCATCGAGCCGTCGGCCGACGGGAAGCTCGCCTTCGCGTCGTGGTGGGACTCGGGCTTCATTGCGCTCGACGTGACCGATCCCGCCAACCCGCTCTTCCGTGGCCGCACGACGTACGCCGCCGACGCTGACGGCGACGGCCACTCGTCGAACTACGACGAGCGCCGCAAGGTGCTCTTCAGCGCCGACGAGGACTTCTGCAAGACGTCCGGATCGGCGACCGAGAAGGGATTCGGCTACCTGCGTGCGTGGGACTACTCGAACCTGGCGGCGCCGCGGCAGCTCGGGACCTTCAAGACCGCGAACGCGAGCGGCAGCAAGGACATGCAGGCCGGCGACTACACGATCCACAACCCGCTGATCGCCGGGACCGACCTCTACATCTCCTGGTACACGGACGGGATCCGGGTGGTCGACGCCGCCGACCCGCGGCGCATGCGGGAGGTCGCGCACTTCGTGCCGCCGGCCGTCAACAACCCCGTGCGGCCGTCGCAGCGCGGCACGCTGACCAACACCACGCAGGTGTGGGGGGTCGCCTACGACGCGGCCCGCGACCTGGTCTACGCCAGCGACATGAACTCAGGGCTCTGGATCCTGCGCCGGACCGACCGCTGACGCCTCGAGCAGCACGCGCGCGACCTGCTCGGGGTCGTCCCAGGTCGGCACGTGGCCGCATCCGTGCAGGACGACGTGCCGCGCCGCCGGGAGCCGCCGGCGGGCGCGCGGCGCCTGGCGGGAGAAGATGAGCAGGCGGTCGCGCGGGCCCCAGGCGATCGTGGTCGGGCACGCCGGGGCCTCGACCGACCAGTCGGCGCGCAGCAGCGGCCAGAAGGCGGCGGCGCCGGTGTACGCGCGGCCCCAGTGCAGCACGTCGTCGAGCGGGATCCGCCACGGGCGGCCGGCGACGTAGAAGCACGACAGCGTGCGCGTGACGCGGGTGCCGGCCAGCACGGGCGTGGCCGGGGCTAGCAGCCGCGTGAGCGTGAGCACGGCGCGGGCGAAGGCGATCTCGCGGCCGGCGGCGAAGCCGACCGGCGAGACCGCGCAGACGGAGCGCGCACGACCCGCGGCGCCGAGCGCGAGCGCCACGCCGCCGCCGAGCGAGTTGCCCGCCACGTGCGGGCGGTCGATCCCCAGCGAGCTCACGAACACCGCGACCGCGTCCGCCAGGCCGCCCAGCGTGCGGGGTCCAGGCGGTGACGCGCCGAAGCCGGGCATGTCGACGGCGATGACCTCGCGCTCGCGCGCGAGCAGCGGCGCGACCGGCCGCCATACCTCCTTGCTCATCCCGATCCCGTGCAGGAGCACGAGCGGCGGCCCCTCGCCGGCTCGGTCATGGGCGAGGCGCACCGCCGGGACGCTACACGGCGGTACGCTTGGACAGATCGGCACATTGGCATCGACGGTTTGGAGACAGGGTGCTCGCCCTGCGTGACCTGCTCCGCGACCTCGCGGTACGCGTCGTGGCGGGCGAGGCGGGCATGGGCGGCGCGGTGCGCTGGGTGCACATCTCCGAGATCGTCGACCCCACGCCGTGGCTGTCGGGCGGCGAGCTGCTGCTCACCACCGGTCTCCAGCTGGCCGAGCCCGACACCCAGCGCGCGTACGTCCAGCGCCTCGCCGGCCACGGGCTCGCCGGCCTCGGCTTCGGCACCGGCTTCACCCACGACGCGGTCCCCGTCCCGATGGCGCAGGCCGCCGACGAGCTGGGGTTCCCGCTCTTCGAGGTGCCGTACGACGTGCCGTTCATCGCGGTGACGGAGAAGGCGTTCAGCCATCTCGTCAACGAGCACTACGCCGTGCTCCAGCGAGCGCTGTCCGCCCACGAGCGGCTCGAGCGCATCGTGCTCTCCGAGCGCGGTCTCGACGGCGTGGCGGGCGCCCTCGCGGCGCTCGTCGGCGGCGCCGCGATCGTCTTCGACGCTCGCGGCGAGGTGCTGGCCCGCCGCGCGGCCGGCGACCCGCTTTCCGACGCGGTGGTCGCCGCGCTGGCCGACGAGCTGGGCGACCGCGCTCGCGCCGGGGGCCGGCGCGGCTACGCCCCGGGCGGCGAGCTGGCGGGCCGGGCGCTGGCCCTCCCGGTGCCGCGCACGCCGCAGGACCCGCCGGCGACGGCGGCAGGCAGCGAAGGTCCGGCGCCGCAGGCCTGGCTGGTGGCCGCCAAGGACGAGGGGCCGCTGACCGAGCTCGATCGCCTGACGCTCCACCAGGCGGTGACGGTCGTGGCGCTCGAGCTGCTCCGGCGGCGCGTGGCCGACGACACCGAGCGGCGGCTGGCCGGTGATGTGCTCTCCAGCCTGGTCTCCGGCGAGCTGGCCGGTGCCGACCTGGCCCACCGGCTCGAGCCGTTCGGCCTGCGCGACCGGGTGGCCGTCGTGGTCCTGGCGCCGCCGCGGCAGCTCAAGGCGACCACCGAGGACGCGCTCGCGCGCGCGCTCTACGAGGAGGCACCGGCCGGGCTCGTGGCCGGCACCGGGCGCTTCTCCTGCGCGCTGGTCGCCCCGCCGCGCGGCGGCGGTGACGACGAGCTGTTCGCGCTCGCCTCGCGCCTGCGCGCGCGCGTGTCGCGGGAGGTCGGCGAGGAGCTGGCCGCCGGCGCGGGCCGCCTGGTCGCCGCCGGCGACCTGCGCCGCGCCTTCCACGAGGCCCGGTGCGCGCTCGAGGCGCGGGCGCTGGCCATCAACGGGGCGGCGCCCGGGCTCGCCACCTACCGCGACCTCGGCTCGTTCCAGCTCCTGCTCTCGCTCCAGGACGACGAGGCGCTGCGCCTCTTCTGCGACTCGATCCTCGCCCCGATCGAGGACGGCGAGGGCGCGTACGGCGGCGAGCTGATGCGCTCGCTGGAGGCGTTCATTGAGTGCAACGGCCAGTGGGAGCGTGCCGCCCGCCGGCTGTACTGTCACCGCCACACGCTGCGGTACCGCATCCGGCGGGTGGAGGAGCTGACCGGCCGGTCGCTGGACTCCGCCCGCGACCGCATCGACTTCTGGCTGGCCCTCCGGGGCCGCGAGCTGATCCCCGACTAGAGAGGAACGACACGTGAAGGTCGGCGTCCCCACCGAGATCAAGACGGACGAGTACCGCGTCGCGCTGACGCCGGCGGGCGTCCGCGAGCTGGTCGAGCACGACCATGACGTGCTGGTGCAGTCCGGGGCGGGGGAGGGGTCGGCGATCTCCGACGAGGACTACCGCTCGCAGGGGGCGCGGATCGTCCCGGACGCGGCGGCGGTGTTCGGCGAGGCGGACATGGTCGTCAAGGTCAAGGAGCCCCAGCCGGAGGAGGTGGCGCTGCTCGAGCCGCGCCACACGCTGTTCACGTACCTGCATCTGGCCCCGGACCCGGAGCTCACGCGCGGGCTGGTGGAGTCGGGGGCGACGTGCGTGGCCTACGAGACGGTCGAGGACCCGCGCGGGCGGTTGCCGCTGCTGGCCCCCATGAGCGAGGTGGCGGGCAAGATCGCGACCCAGGCGGGAGCGTTCATGCTCGAGAAGCCGCTGGGGGGCCGCGGGATCCTGCTCGGCGGGGTGCCGGGGGTGGCGGCCGCGAAGGTGATGATCATCGGCGGCGGGGTGGTCGGGATGAACGCGGCGTTCATCGCGCTCGGGATGGAGGCGTCGGTCTTCGTCTACGACCGCAACATCGACCGCCTGCGGGAGCTCGACATCGCCTTCCAGGGCCGCGCCGACACCTGCTACGCGTCGACGCTGGACATCGAGAAGCGCCTGCCGGAGGCCGACCTCGTGATCGGGGCGGTGCTGGTGCACGGCGCCAAGGCGCCCTACGTGGTGCGGCGGGAGCAGCTGAAGCTGATGAAGCGCCACGCGGTGCTGGTCGACGTCTCGATCGACCAGGGCGGCTGCTTCGAGACGTCGCGGCCGACGACCCACACCGAGCCGACCTACGAGGTCGACGGCGTCACGCACTACTGCGTGGCCAACATGCCCGGCGCGGTCCCGATCACCTCGACCTACGCGCTCACCAACGCCACCCTGCCGTACGTGCTGCACGTCGCCGACGAGGGCATCGCCGCCGCCGCCCGCCAGAACCCGGGCCTGGCCAAGGGCGTCAACGTCGCCGCCGGCAAGGTCACCTACCAGCCCGTCGCGGACGCCACCGGACAGCCCTACGCCGAGCTTTTCGAGGCCGTGGGCCACGAAGCGGCGGTCTAGCCCGCTGCTACTCTTTCGCGCCGTATGCCGACGACGTCGCAGCTGGTCCGCAAGGGCCGTAACCCGAAGACCAAGAAGCTGGCCACCCCGGGCCTGAAGTCCGGCAAGGGCCGCAAGAAGAAGGTCGCGGCCCCGCAGCGGCGCGGCGTCTGCACGCGCGTCTACACGACCACCCCGAAGAAGCCGAACTCGGCGCTGCGCAAGGTCGCCCGCGTGCGGCTCACGAACGGGATGGAGGTCACGACCTACATCCCCGGCGAGGGCCACAACCTCCAGGAGCACTCGGTCGTGCTCGTGCGCGGTGGCCGCGTCAAGGACCTGCCGGGCGTGCGCTACAAGGTCATCCGCGGGACGCTCGACGCCGCCGGCGTGTCGGACCGCAAGAAGGCCCGCTCCCAGTACGGCGTGAAGGCGAAGTAGTGCCGCGCCGCGCTGCAGCGACCAAGCGGCCCGTCGAGGCCGATCCGGTCCACCGCTCCAAGCTCGTCTCGCAGGTCGTCAACCGCGTGATGCAGGACGGCAAGAAGTCCAAGGCCGAGCGGATCGTCTACGACGCCCTCGCCATCCTCGCCGAGCGCACGGGCAAGGACCCGGTCGAGTCGCTCGAGACGTCGATCAAGGCGCTGACGCCCGTCCTCGAGGTCCGCTCCCGCCGTGTCGGCGGCGCGACCTATCAGGTGCCCGTCGAGGTCCCCGCCCTCCGCGCCCGCACGCTCGCGGTGCGCTGGCTCGTCGAGTTCGCCCGCAACCGGCGCGAGAAGTCGATGGCGCAGCGGCTCGCGAACGAGCTGCTCGACGCGCAGTCCCAGCAGGGCGGCGCCTACAAGCGCAAGGACGACATCTTCCGCATGGCGCAGGCCAACAAGGCCTTCGCGCACTACCGCTGGTAGCGAGGGGCGCCTCGCCGCCCCTGGCGGCGTCCTCGGGGGTGGCCTGGGCTGACGCCCTATTCCACCCCACTGCGTCCTTGCCAGGGACGACGATCCGCGCCTCGCTGACCAGCGGTGTGTGCCGGGCTCGTTTCGACTGAGTTCAGTGGGGATAGGGTTCTCTCGTGCGCGCCATCGCCGTGAGGGAGTGGGGTGGGCGGGACAAGCTCGAGCTGATCGAGCACGACGTGCCGCCGGTGGCGCCCGACGGGGTGCTCGTGCGCGTCAAGGCCGCCGGCGTCAACCCGGTCGACGCGAAGATCCGCGGCGGCTACATGGCGGAGAAGCTGCCGTTCCACTTCCCCGTGATCATCGGGTGGGACGTCGCGGGCGTCGTCGAG